>OZ260079.1:305361-610723 GCA_965284365.1 Phragmitibacter sp. | reverse complement strand
GGTGTATCCCGCCACGCGGGAAAGGCTGCCGCTGCTGCCAGCACGGCCTCGTCGATCAGGTGACTGTCGCTGTGGGGGCATTGCGCAATAACTTCGCCTGTTGAGGGATTGTAAACCGGCGAATGGTCATAATCCGTAACCTCACGCCATTCACCGGCAATAAAGACAGGGCAAGGAATCATGGCGATACAGAGATAGCAGCAGGAGAGCCGAAGCGACTGGGGATGCTCAGTTGCTTGCCAGCTCGTGTGATTGCTTCACGAAGTCATCGCCAGTCCATTCGGCATCGTTTTTCATCGCCTTGGCCGCAGCTTGGGCAGCTTTGCGTTCTTTTTGTCGCACGACCAGATCATGGTGCGTGGTGAAGTAAGGCAGGCTATGTCCTTTGAAGTCTGCCAGGGTCTGGAACTTGTGCTTCTCCATGAACCCGAGGAGTTCATCACACATCACCTTCACACGGTCATAACCAAATTTCATCACCCCCGTGCAAACTTGCACGGTGTCCGCTCCCAGCAAGATGAACTGCGCTGCGTCCAATCCGGTTTCGACGCCACCTATGCCGGACAGGGAGCGGCCGGGATACTCTGCGCGAATCATGCTCGCGATCTCCATCACCATGCGTAGCGCAATCGGCCGAATGGCCACGCTTGAGTAGCCGCCCGAGGTTGAAAAGCCTTCCACCGTTGGCTCAGGCTTCAGCGTGTCCAGATTCACACCGATCACACTGCGGATCGTATTGATGGCGCTGATGCCGGAAGCTCCGCCCTTTAAGGCCGCGCGGGAGGGCTCTTCAATGTGTGTGATGTTCGGCGTCATCTTCGCCCACACAGGCTTTTTGGCGGCGCCTTTCACCCATCCGCAGACTTCTTCGAGGATGTCGGGATTCTCCCCCATCGCCGAGCCCATGCGACGCTCAGGCAGACCATGCGGACACGAGAAATTCAGCTCAAAACCATCCACGCCGGCATCCTGGCAGCGCTCCACAATTTCCACCCACGCATCCTTGCTGAACTCTTCCATGATGGACGCAATGAGCACACCATCCGGAAACATGTCTTTGCACTTTTTGAATTCATCCAGCCACAGATGGAACGGGCGATCGCTGATGAGTTCGATATTCTCCCAGCCGATGATCTCGCCCGATGCCGCATGCAGCTTCCCATAGCGTGGAGTCACGTTGATCACCTTGGAGGCATCGAGGCTTACGGTCTTGGCGATGACGGCGCCCCAGCCTTCCCGAAAGGCACGGGCGATGACATTCAGGTTTGTGCCAGGCGGTCCCGATGCGATCACGAACGGGTTTGGCAGATTCAAACCGTCAACGGTTGTGTTGAGCGTGGGCATGGCAGGCAGCGTTAGGAAAAAATGGCAGAAGGTGTGCGTTCATCAATGATGCGGGCCGCAACCCACCATCCTGCATGACTCAAATTACGCCCTAAATTCCGGCGCTGTCACGTGTTAAGAACATTGCCAGCAGACTTCGGCAACACCCGGACAAAGCATCATTTTAGCCAGCGGAACATCCTGCCGAAGAACCCCGGACGGTTTTGCTCGGCCGGTTGTGCTTGTGGCACTGGCGCTCCCACATGCGTCGCGCAGAATTCTTTTGGGACCATCTCGGCTGGGAGTTCGTCCTGGTAAGCAGCACCATGGGCGGCGCAGGCTTCGGTGGCCAACTGCCCGCTCACACGGCATAGAGATGATTGCGCCAGCACTGGCTCCGCCGTGGGCACCATCGACTTGTAGTTCAGCTCGACAGTCTTATTCATCACGTCGCACCAGATGGGGAGAGAAATCTTCCCCCCATAGCCGCCGCTGATGATCGTCTGCGGCTGGTCTAGTCCCACCCACACGCCGCAGGTCACATCACTGGTGAAGCCCACAAACCATGCATCTTTGTAATCATTGGTGGTGCCCGTCTTGCCGCCGGCGCGTTCCTTGAATCCATATTCCTTCTTCGCGGCAGTCGCTGTGCCTTTTGTCATCACATCTTCCATCAGACGTCGCGTCACCTGAGCTACAGCGGGATGAAGCACCTCTGACTCCAGCACGGGCGTTGTGTAGATCAGCTCACCGCTGCCATCTTCAATGTGCTCGATGAGAAAGGGCCTGCGTTTGATGCCATGATTGGGGAATACCGTGACGGCGCTGGCCAGGGATTTGAGCGTCGTGCCCATGTTGCCAATGTACACCTGCGGCGTGCGGATCTCCGGTTCACCCAGCCCGGCGTCGCGCAGGAGGTTGATCACATTGTCGAGCCCTGCATAGTTGCCCACGCGCACCGTCATGGTATTGCGGCTGCGCACCAGTCCGACGCTGGCTGGCTGAAGGCCGAGAAACTTCCCATCGGAGTTCTCCGGACTCCAGGCTGTGTTCGCATCCAGCAGTTCCCCTTCGCGGATGGGCGAATCATCCACAAGCGTTCCTGGCAGCAGACCACGCATGAATCCTGCCGCGTAGATGAAAGGTTTGATCGTGGACCCTATCGGCCGTGTGCTTTGCAGCGCGCGGTCATATCGATTTTGCAAATAGTCACGCCCGCCCACCACAGACAGGATGCCGCCTGTCTTATTCTCGATTACCATGAGCGCACTCTGCAAATACGGCACGTTTGGCGGCGGTTCCACCATGCCGGGATTCTGAGCATCGAATTGTGCTTTGGTGATGTGCTTATATCCCTTCAGTTTTTCCACCTCGGCTAGCCGCTTGTTGATGGAAGCCTCTGCTGCCGCCTGCAGTTCTGAATCCAGTGTCGTGTAAATGCGCAGGCCCCCGTCTTCGATGTCTCCGTCTGTCAGCACTAGATCCAGGTCGCGCCGCACCGCTTCCATCATGTAATTCTCCTGTGTCTGTATCACAGGTTGGGCAGAGACAATCATGTCTTCTTTTTTAGCTGCCTCACCTTGTTCGGCAGTCAGAAATTTCTTCTCGACCATGCGGTTGAGCACGGAATCACGCTCTTTCAGAGCTCCCTCCCAGTTACGGAACGGAGAGAAGCGGTTTGGGCTGCGAATGATGCCCGCCAGCATGGCGCCTTCTCCTACACTCAAATCCGCAGCGGGCTTGGAGAAGTAGGCTCTGCTCGCCCGTTCAATGCCGAAGATCCCGGTCCCGAAAAAGATGCGGTTCACATAGAGCTCCAAGATTTCATCCTTGGTCTTCTCATTCTCAATACGCCGCGCCAGCATGATCTCCACCAGCTTCCGGTGGGCCGTCTTGGCGTTTAGGTTGTCGAAGCTGTTGCGAGCCAACTGCATCGTGATCGTGCTCGCTCCCTGCACCATCTTTTTTTCTTTCACGTCGCGGATGAGCGCGCGGGCCACCCCGATATAATCCACCCCGTTGTGGTCGTAGAAGCGGGTATCTTCCCGGGCCAGCAGAGCGTTGGTGAAGTTTTTGGAGACCTTGTCGATCTTGACCATGTTCCGGTTCTCACCGTGCAGACGGCCGATTTCCTTCCCTCGCCGATCCAGAACAAGGGAACGTTCCCGCATCTCTCCTAGTTTGCTCAGGTCATACTGCCGCGCCTTTTGTCCGAAGAAAGCGAAGACCGCTCCGATGGCAGCTATCCCGAGCAGCACGAGAATAAGGAGCACGCGCAGAATGATGGTTCTGGTGCGGCGGCGGGGGCGGTAAGATGTCTCAGGCATTTGAATTGGGGGGGGAGCGGCGGAGCGCCGTGCGGAATCTGTCACCTACACAGAAGAAGATGGCATGAAATTGCGATGAATTCACTGTGAATCCATCCGGGTTTGGCGTTGTATGCCGACATGATTTTATCTGCGGTTCCAGATTCCGTGCATGCCCTGATCCGTGCCGCCTTGGAGGAGGACATCGGCGATGGAGACCTTACCTCCCGCTATTTCGTGCCCCAGGAGGCCACCGCGCTTGCGCGGATTTTCGCCAAAGAACCCGGCGTGGCGGCGGGCGTCGAGATCGCCGCCGCCGTCTTTGAGGCAGTGGACGACACTCTTTCCGTGCATGTAGAAAGGCACGACGGCGTGCCCTTCGAAAAAGGAGATACGCTGCTACAAATCGCCGGACGCACCAGCAGCCTGCTCACCGCCGAACGCACGGCTTTGAACTTTCTCCAGCGACTCTGCGGCATCGCCACCCAAACACGGAGATATGTGGAAGCGGTGCAGCCTCATCCGGTTAAGATCCTCGATACACGAAAAACCACTCCCGGCTGGCGATGGCTGGAAAAACACGCCGTTCGCTGTGGTGGCGGCACGAATCACCGCATGGGCCTCTTCGACATGGTCATGGTTAAAGACAATCACCTCTTGGCCGATGACCGGCAGGAAGACCTTCAACGTGCGATCTCCGCAGTGAAAGAGCAGTATCCCGCCATGCGCGTGGAACTCGAGGCTGACAGCATCGAGCAGGTGCAGCGCTTTCTCACTCTGGAAGGGCTCGATGTCATTCTTCTGGACAACATGACTACCACTCAGATGAAAGAGTGCGTGGACTTCGTGAATGGCAAGGTCGAACTGGAAGCCAGTGGCGGCATCACTCTGGATCGCCTTCCAGAAATCGCTGCTACCGGTGTGAACTACATCTCAGTCGGTGCGCTTACGCACACGCTTCGTTCGTTGGACTTATCCCTGGAGTTGATTGCTCAGTAAGGGCGGCACCACCAAGACGCGGATTACGCTGCCTCGCGTTTCGCTACGAACAGTCGCCCGAAGGAGTCACGATTAAAAGTGAAGGTCTCACGTGTGGCTTGGTTCTTTTTGTTGCTGCCGTATTCGATCGTGATCGTCAATACATACGGTGCCGAAATAATCTTCAGCACGCGGAAAACCGGCTCGCTGGTGGTGCGGAAAAAGCAGTAAAGCGGCAGGTGCGGTTGATCCGCATTCCAGAGCCAATAGGCCAGCGGGAAGTCGGGAACATCTGAAAGCGCCAGCAGGAGGTCCCGCACCATTTTCTCGCCATGTTCACGAACCAGGCGTTTCGCCATGCGGCGCGTCTTCAGCGTTTCCAGCCAGGCGACCAGAGGGTTCTGATAATCCTCCTCCATCTCCTCGATCAAGCCCTGCGAGAACACGGACATCGCCTCCCGGAATTCTTCTCGGGAAAGTTCGCCACGATCAAAGCGGCGAAATATCTGTCGCGGGCTGCCGGTGGGCGGATTCACCGGAAGAGCTTGGCAGCACCCGTGAATCAGATCAAGACTTCAGGAGAGAATCGCGACGAGGAATGATCAATTTCCTTCGTCGCGGCGACCGTCTTTGACTGCAGGAGTTCAGGCACTCCAGCGATTCAAGATGGCTCGTTATGTCAATCCATGAGGCGGCTTTAGCCGCACCTCTCCCT
Source organism: Phragmitibacter sp. (assembly GCA_965284365.1). Classification (GTDB taxonomy): domain Bacteria; phylum Verrucomicrobiota; class Verrucomicrobiia; order Verrucomicrobiales; family Verrucomicrobiaceae; genus Phragmitibacter. The sequence goes on along the minus strand of OZ260079.1, from coordinate 605,401 downwards.
GCTTACACAGGCTCGATTTCAGTTTCCAACTTCTTCTTCTCGCGATTGCGCTGTCCGGAGTCCAGCGTGCGCTTACGCAGACGGATGTTCTTCGGGGTTGCTTCCACGAGTTCATCAGGGGCGATGTACTCAATGGCGCGCTCAAGATTGAAGCGTAGGGGAGGGCTGAGTTGAACGCCCTTGTCGTTTCCGGCCGCACGGAAGTTCGTGAGGTTCTTGCTGCGGGTGGGATTTACTGGCAGGTCATCCGTACGAGGGTTCTCGCCGACGAGCATACCGTCATAAACTTGGTCGCCAGGGCCGATGAAGAGCTTGCCTCGGACCTGAATCGTATCAAGCGCGTAAGTAGTGGCCTCACCGAACTCGGTGCTCACCAGCGTGCCGGTGCTGCGGGTGGACATAGGGCCGGCGTGGGGAGCATATTCCTTGAAAAGGTGGCTGTGAATGCCGTGACCGCTGCTGAGGTTCATCAGTTCGAACTCAAAGCCGATCAGGCCACGCGTAGGAACGGTCGCCACAATCGTGCTGCCGTGCGCATGCGTTTCCATGTCGTCGATGCGGGCCTTACGTTCCGCGAGAGACTTCATCACGCCGCCGAGGTAGTCTTCAGGAACATCGCAATACAACGTTTCGAACGGCTCACAAAGCACGCCATCGATACGCTTGGTGATAACCATAGGGCGGGAAACGAGGACTTCGAATCCTTCCCGGCGCATCTGCTCCACGAGCACCGCGATCTGCATGGCGCCGCGAGCGCTTACGTTGAAGATACCGGCTTTGTCCGTGTCGGAGATTTGAATCGCGACATTCATCTTCGCTTCGCGATCCAGACGGTCCTTGATCTTGCGGGATGTGACGTGGTCACCTTCGCGGCCTGCGAGAGGGCCGTCGTTCACGGCGAACTGCATCGCGATGGTCGGCGGGTCAATGGCCACGAAAGGCAGGGCAGGTGCATCGGCAGCGCCAGCGAGCGTCTGACCGATGTCGACTTCCTCCAGTCCGCTGATGCCGATGATGTCCCCGGCGGTGCCGACGGCGGCGTCGCTCACGCCCAGGCCCGTGTATTGGAAAACTTTGGTGACTTTGAAGGCCTTGGCGGGCTCACCTTCGTTCTTGCCAAGAAGATAAAGGCGGTCGCCCATCTTCGCGGAGCCACGGGTCACTTTACCGATCGAAACACGACCGACGAAGTTATCCCAATCAATATTGCTGATGAGCATTTCGAAGCTGCCTTCAGGCTCTGCTTTTGGCTGTGGAATATGATCCACGATCTTTTGGAGCAGGAAGGACATGTCGTGATGCTCGCCGGTGGCGGAATCACTTACCCACGCACTACGGGCGCTGCCGTAGATGAACACAGCATTGAACTGGTCTTCCGTGGCTTCGAGCTCCAGGAAGAGTTCCAGCACCTTGTCATGAACCGCGGCGGGCTGGACGTTCGGACGGTCCATCTTGTTGATGAGGACGATGGGTGTCAGACCTTGCTGAAGCGCCTTGCGCAACACGAAGCGTGTCTGCGCCTGCGGGCCTTCATAGGCGTCCACGACGAGCATGACGCCGTCCACCATCTTCATGACACGTTCCACTTCGCCGCCAAAATCGGCGTGGCCCGGGGTGTCAACGATGTTGATGACGTAGTCGTGCCAGTGAACGGAAGTGTTTTTGGCCTTGATCGTGATGCCCTTTTCCCGCTCTAGATCCATGGAGTCCATCGCACGTTCGGCGATTTGTTGGTTTTCGCGGAAGTTGCCACTGGCGCGCAGGAGCGTGTCCACGAGGGTGGTTTTGCCGTGGTCAACGTGGGCGATAATGGCGAGATTGCGGATCTGGGATGGGGACATGATAGTAACAGAAAGGGAGCGCGAGGGCAGGGGGTGCCGTTCGCGAACCCGGATTGGCGGGCGGGCATCATACGGAAGAATCCGCCATGCGCAACAAATGTGCGTGCCAATAGCGTGACGAACCCAGGCATAAGGCCGCATACGGGCGGTTTCACCCCCTATAAATCAGGTCGGGGGTACGGGTGGAAACCGCAGATTAAGCGGCAATTCGCGCCAAATCACCACGAAGCAGGCCTCCGCCTCACTCCCCAATACGTGTTACCACCGCTTCTTTCAGCCGCATGAGCGATTCGCCCTTTGGGATTTGCTGCGGCCTGATCCACAGGGTGTAATACCCTGGCTGAGAAAACTTCACTCTTCCAATCGTGATGTTCTTGAAGTCGGTGGCGCTGGAAGTCCGTTGCACCTGCTGGGGGAAGCGTTGGTCGCCGAAAGTCACGATGTATCGCCCGGATTCAGCCGTGCTGGATGACTGCGCGAGCGCCACCTCATACGTGCCAGGCTGCTCCAGCTTTACCAGCCAATGGACGAAGTGTGACGGACTTAGCCAGTTCATGATCACGCCATTGTTGGCGATCAGCGGACCCGGTGTGAGCTGTGCTCTGCCGGCTTCCAGGACGGCGTTCTCGGCCACCGTCGTCGCCTTGTTCATCGCTCCCTGAATGACTTTGAGATAGGAATTCGCGAGGCTTTTGCGGGAGGGTTCGCTCTTCGGAAGTTCCGTGAAGAATTGTACGCTGCCAGCGCTGGTGACATTGGCCAGGGCTCCCAGGATGGCGATGCGCTCCCGGTTGTCCTTCGTTGCCTGATAAGCAGCAATCAGTTCCTTGGCGATTTCATCCTGAGGCACGTTCCCGGAAAGCGGCGCGAGAGTGCCAAGGCTATTGATGGCGGCCGTGCGAATATAGGAGTCCTTCTCTTGTCGTAGAAATTCCTCCAGCGCCAGCACCGGTTCTGCCGTGGGCCAATCCCCCAGCGCCAGCGCGGCCGCGGTCCGTACTTTGACGTTCGAAACCTTCAACGCGTCTTTAAGCGCGGGCAGAGCGTCCGAACCTCCCAGCTTGCCCAACACGCGCAACAGGCTCGCCTTTACGTCGTCATTCGCTCCAGATTGGTAAGCGCGCAGCACCTCGCCGCTACGGCGATCCGGGTTAGGCTCTGCCCGGCCCGCTGCCGCGAGAGCGGTCTCGGCAACACGCAGTTCCTCAGCGTCTTCGGGATTCAGCTTCGCCAAAAGATCCCCCATATCGCGGAAACTCACGATCTGGCTCAGTCCAGCCCAGATGCCTTGCCTCGCGCCAGCGTCTTTTTCCGTATCCAGCTTGGCCAGAAGCGGAGCGGCTCCGTCTTCCAAATGCCGACTGCCTATGGCCATCGCGAGATTTTTGGTAGCCAGCGGATTTTTCGTCCGCTGGATATCCGCGATCAGGAGACGATTGGCATCATCGGCGCCCTCGAGCTTCCCGAGCAGTTTTCCGGCTTGCTCGCTTTTGGCTGGGTCATCCAGGAAGCTGAGCAGCATGCGCACATCCTTCTCATTACCCGCCGGCTTTTCCATTTGCGAGAGTTCCTGGAAGCGCGCTTCCCTCTGAGATCGCAGGAAGTAGCTTACTGCGAGATATCCCACCACCAGGACGATGAGGGCAAGGGGAAGCCCAGTAGTCAGCCACTTCGGCAAAGCGCCCACCGGCTTCAAATGCTTCGGCGCCATGGCCGCTGCAATATTGACTGGTTTCGCCACGGGCCGGGGGGCAGGACGCTTGCCGATCAGCTGCGTCGTCGTTCCCGGCTTCCGGGTAGGACGCTGTACCGTTGGGCGCAGGATCTGGCTCGTGGTAGGTCCGGGTGCAGGGGTGGTCGGCTGTTGAAAGTCTGGAATAGGAATCGCGAAGTCAGGCGCGGGCGCTTGCACTTGCCGTGTGGGAAATTTTCCAGAGCGAAATACTTCGTAGGCGTGCTGGGCGTTTTCCGGCCGGTTGTTGGGATCCCGGCTCATCAGCCACTCCACCCACTGATGCACGAAAGTCGGGAGATCGGGCCGCAGTTGCGAAAGTGGAATCAGGCTGTGGTAGAGATGGCTCGCCATCACCTCGGGAGCCGTGTCTCCCTGAAACGGATAGTTCTGGCTCAGCGCGAAGTAATAGACGCAAGCCAGCGAATAAAGGTCCGTGCGGATATCTACGGGCGACCGCTCGAACTGCTCAGGCGCCATGAAGAAGATACTTCCCAGCACCGCGCCTTCCTCGTCTGTCTCCTGCACCATCGGCTGGTGAGAAATTTTGGACAGACCGAAGTCCAGAATCTTGATCTGGAACTTGCCGCTGCGCAGCCAGATGACCATGAAGTTCTGTGGCTTGATATCCAGGTGGATCAGGCCCGTGGCGTGAGCGGCGATGATGCCTTCCAGCGACTGGGTAACCAGTTCGTTAAAGTCATTCTTGTTCAGCGCGCCACGTTCGATGATGTCCTCCAGGGTTTCCCCCTTCAGCAGCTCCATCACAATGTAGGCTCCCTCAGTGTCCTGGCCCACGTCGTAGATGGTGACGATGTGCGGATGCTGCAGCAGGGAAAGTGTCCGAGCTTCGGCAAACAACTGCTCCGCCTGCCGGTCTGCCTCAGCCTGACTATCCGCCCGGACCCGCTTTAGCGCGACTTCCCGCCGGAGGTTGCGGTCGTAAGCCTTGTAGACGGCGCCGAGGCCACCCTCAGCGATTTTTCCCAAGACTTCGTAGCGGTTATCACTCATGCCTGGGAATAGTAAAAACGAATGGTGACGGGCTTGGCGAGGTAAAACTCATCGCCTTACCTTGGTGAATAAACAGAAGTCCTACCTAACCGCACAGGATCAGGCAGGACTTTCGAAAAGAGCAAAAGAATGACTTACCAGATGCGCTCGATGAATTTCTCAACCGGGCCTTTCAAAGCTTCCGGCTTCAGGCCACGGCGCTTTTTGCCGGTGCCGGTTTCAGCCAGAACGGAGACAGGCCCCTTGTGGTCAATCACTTGCAGGTTCTGGATGCTGATGCGCTCCACAGGGCAGTCATTGGAGTCATGCACCGAGCGGGACATCTTTTTCAGCACGCTCATGCCGGATACTACCTGGCCGAAGACCGTGTATTGACCATTAAGAGCGCTCATGTTGCCGACCACGAAATAAAATTGTGTGCCGTCCGACTTGCGGTCAGGATTCACCTTGTCTCCACGGCGAGCCATGGCTACGGCCCCCTGGGTGTGGGGACGTTTGATTTCAGCGGGAATGGTGTACTCCTGTGTCAGACCCCATTGCTCACGGTTCGTGTCGTCCTTGCTGGCAGGATCACCCAGTTGCACCAGGTAGTCTTCGATCGTGCGGTGCACGGCCATTCCGTCGTAAGTTTTCTTGTCAGCATTCTCGATGAAGTTCGCCACCGTCTTCGGGGCGTCGCCGGGGAATAGCTCAAACAGGATTTCGTAGTCATCACCACCGTAGCGCACCACCATGTAGGCGATCTTGTGCATCTGCTCCATTTCCGCCTTGGTGAACTTCGGCTTGGCCTTCTTGTCGGTGGAGCCGATTCGCAGCGGCTTGACTGGTGAAGCAGGCGTCGCAGCGCGAGCCGGTGTAGGGGAGGTCTTCGCAGGCGCGGCCTCTTGGGCTTGGACCGGCAGACTGGTGAACGCCATGAGCGCGGCCAGGAGGAGGCAGGAGCGGAGCAACTTCATTGTGTAAAAAGGCAGAGGCGGGAGGCTGATCTAAGGGGAGATTTATGGGAGACCCTGAACTGAGAGCAAAAATGGGACAATTCTAGCGCAAATTTTGCGGAATGGGCTGTGGAGCAGCAGGAGCTGTTGTCGGCAGAGATTCCGGAGCCGGGGCCAGCATGGCTGGTTGCTGCGGTGCAGGCGCAGGCGAAATCGTAACCGGCGAGTTCATGTCCACGGTGTCCAAACTCCTTTGCTTGGCACGCACCTGCCGCGGCTGAAAGCCCCACTGACTTTCCAGTCGGGTCATTTCTTGAACGGTGGGATTATTGATCGTTTCTCCGCCATTGGCCCCTCCTGAATCAAAGGACGAACACGAACTCAAAAGGATTGCGATGGCTGGCACTGACAAAAACATCAATTGGCGCTTCATAACGGGAGAATTTCAACCTCAACGAAAAGTTTAGCTGGGTCTTCTCCTGCAAGCAATACTGAATGCTGGGCGTCCCCGCCGGCTCGCACATACGCAAGACCCGTCTGCTGGTCAAGTTCCGGATGCCTGACACAACTGGTGACGCTGCCCACTTCTTTTGGCGCTCCGCCGGGTTGGTCCTGCCACAGAGACCACCCCGGCTGCACTTTGGGCGCATCCGTTTGGACATCTTTAGCGAAAAATCGCACCAGTTTTCGGGGCATCTTTCCGGTGGTCTTGATCCGGGAAAGGATCTCCTGGCCGATGTAACACCCTTTGTAAAAATCCATGACCCGCGCTTCCAGCCCTGCCTCCTGAGGAAATGCCTCCGGGTTTAGCTCGGCAGGCCACTGCGGGATGCCTTGCAGGATGCGCCACTCTTCCAGATCTTCAGGTGTCAGGGTTGCCTTCGGTAGACTTTCTGGTGCGCTGCCAGTAATTGACCAAAGGTCAATTCCCTCGATTCCATATCGCCAGGACTTCACCACTCCTTCCGTGCCGGCCTTCTCGAGGTAGGGTTCGGCAGTCGCCCCGAATGCGTGGAACAACGTCCAGTTTTCTGTCTCATCCCGCAACTCCACATCATCCGCGATGATGTAGCGCTCCAGCCGCATGGCCAGGGTTTCGCGCAGTTCCGTCGGTGCATCCAGCCAAAGCCCCTCCTCGCCAGTTTGGGACGTGTGAATGAAGATATCCGCTTCCACGCGGCCTTTCAGATTCGTCACGCAGCCATAAATGGTTGAGGCCGCATTGGCCTTCCGCACATCCTGGGTAATCTGCCCATTCAAATACCGCACGCGATCCGCGCCAGTCAGCAAAAATTTGGCACGGCTGGTTAAATCCACGATACCACCCTGGGTGCGGACGGCGAGATAAGTCTCCTGATTCATAATGCAGCTAGTTCGGCGTCGGGCTTATTTCGATTTTTTACCGCGTCCCTGCTTCGCTTTGTTGTCGGCATTGTCCGAAGCAGATCCGCCTGTCGCCTCACCCACGCTGACACCAATCGCGTCTTTTTCGGTTTTGTCAGAAAACGTTTCCTCCTCCTCACGGGCATCATCGTCGTCGTCAGTCGTAAACCTGGAGGCAACCAGGGAATTTTCTGTGCTCTTCGCCAGTCCGTCTTCATTGTCCGATCTAGACTCCGCAGATTTCGGGGGCGCGAAGTTCTCCATGACTGCGGAGTAGTCCATGTCTCCGTGGCCAGATGTCGTGGCCAGTTCCATGGCGTTTGCCGCTCCATCCAGTACCGGCGTCGCCAGTCCCTTTTCTTTGGCTAAAGATTGAGCATAGCGAGCGTCTTTCAGCATGTTTTGTAGGGAAAAGTGCGGCTCGTAGATGCCGGAGATCATAGAGGGCAATTTCATGGTCACGAGAGGCGAGCAATTCGCATTCGGCACCATGGCTTCCAGGAGCTTCTCCGGAGCCACGCCGTGGGCTCGCGTGATCGCAAGTGCTTCCGCCAAAGCTTCCACCACAGCAGCGCTCACCAGATTGGTAGTGATCTTCAGTACCGTGGCATCGCCCACGAGACCGAAGTGGATGATCTTTTTGCCAGACACCTCCAAAACCTTGCGCGCCTTTTCCAGTTCGGATTCCGACCCACCAATATAATAAACCATCTCCCCTTTTTCCGCAGCCATCTTGCTGCCGGTGAAAGGCGCATCCAGGAAGCCAGCGCCTTTTTCATCCGCCAGAGCCGCCGCCTTTTTCATGGCGTCCGCGCTGACCGTCGCGTGCGCCAGGATGACGTGATGCATCTTCAGCGCGGGCTTCATATCCTCCATCACTTCCAGGAGTGCCTCGGCGTCGCGCACGAAAATCTGGATCACCTGGGACACTTCCGCGATCTCCCGCGGTGAGGCCATGAAGTTCGGCACAGCGCGGGTCGTCCGGCTCCACACATATACATGATGATCCGCCTGCCTCAGACGTTCCGCAACGCGGCTGCCGATGATGCCCAGTCCGATGATGCCGACGTTAAGCGTTTTCCCAGTGGTGCCAAACATGGCCGCAAAGTAAACAGGCAATCAGGCCGCGTCTAGTGTTACGGAGCAACACTCGCCTCGCACAAATCTCTGCCTCACGCCAACTCATCGCCGGAACCGCTGTCGCCGTAGGACGAATGTCCACATTCGTCAGGCCACGCCCAATATATTTAGCTTCCCTGCGACTCTCTCCTCCCTGCGACTCAATCCGAGGGCGCCAGTGCCGCGATCTCATCCGGACGGTGCTTCAACTTTGCCGCCACCCTGAGTCCCTGAAGAAATTGCGCCAAAACCTTTCTACGGGCCTCGGTCCTCTCCATGGCCTCCGCTTCCGCCTTCATCTCCGCCGCTGTCGCCTCGCGGGCAGGCCGCTTCTCGTGCAGGACTGCAATGTGCCAGCCAAGCTCTGTCTCAAATGGGGTGCTCATCTGTCCCGGCTTCAAGGCGAAAACGACCTTCGCAAAATCTTCCGGAACTCGATCACGGCTGAACCATCCCAAATCGCCCCCCGTCTTTTTGGTCCGTTCATCATCCGAGACCTTCCTCGCTAAGTCCGCCAACGTGATCAATCCACCGGTAATCTGCTGATAATATTGCTGAATCTCCGGCTGCCGGTCCGGCTTCTCCTGATCATGGCTCGTCAGGAACATATGACTCACTCGCGCCTGCTCAGGGACGCGAGCCTTTGCCTGACATTCCGGAACTGCATCCCCGCCGGTTGGTTCATTCACACTTGTGGCCAATGCATACTCTAGCGCAGCCTGCTCATGCACCTCCTTCGCAAAAAGCTCGCGCAGCCCGCCTTCATCCAATCCCTGCCAGGAAGAGCGTTCCTGCCATGACCCCGGCTTTTCAAACTGGCTGGTGAAGCGCAGAAAGGCCGTATCCGCCGCGGCTGCTTCCGTTGCACCGACCGCCTGCTTGGCAGCCCACTGACTCAGCAATTGCTCATCCACGAGTTCACCGACCACCTTCTCACGCAGCGTTTTTTTCTCACCGGGACTTAGGTGATCCCAGTTCTGTCCACTTCTCCAAACCGTTGCTCGCAGAGCATCTGCCGCTTCGATCCTTGTGATGAAATGCCCATTCACTTCCACGAGCACTTTGAGGTTCCGCATGAACTCCCGATAGTTCCACCAGGCCGCCGCGGTGACGCCTACAATGATCAGAAGGACGAAAATGCCCGTCCACGCCTGGCCGCGAGACCGCGGAGCATAGCCGGGAGGTGACTTCATGCTCACGTCTTACACTACGATTAGCGGATGTGGAAACGCTGCGTCTTGAGTTTGCCTGCCGCGAGCGTCACACGGTTCCACGCACTCTGATCGTTCATCGGTACCCAGCGGCGCTCTTCCTTCCGGTAATGCCAGTCCTTGTCGTTCTGATAGAGGAAGCCCACGCTGCGGCCTTCGATGATATTCAGGATCTCGTGATCGTGGTAGTGCTCCTGATCGTAGTCAGTGATCGCCTGCTGCCCCATTTCGGAATACAGTTCATTCAAGTCGATCAGCAGATCATTCAGGTCCGGATCCAGCTCGCTCACATGCAGCCCAATGCGTTGCGCCTCGCGCAGCATGATAGGGTAGCCATGGCTTGGGTAGGCGGAGTTCAGATGCTTGCTGATCTTTTCGCGCTGCTTCGGATCCTTCAAATGGTAGCCCAGGATTTCTTCGCAGATCTTGATGGAGAGAGAACTCGCCCGGTCAATAGCGCCCAGCACCAGCGGATGCACGTGATCGTAGAGGCTCTTGTAGGGATTCATGTCACCCACCTGCGCGGATTCCTTCCAGAGGCGCAGCACCCGGTTCAGTTCATCCTGACTCACCGCCACTGCATGATTGTTCCGATCGATCGGGGACAAGGCATGCGTCAGGGAGGTATCCACCGCCGTAAGATAGGCGAGGGGACCCATCTGAATATCATCCGCGCCAATCGCCATCATGGTCGCGGCAGAAGCTGCCTCCAGCGGAATGAGGGCCGTGATCTTCCCCGCATACTGCCGGAGCAAGTTTACAATGCGCAACGCCGCTTGTCCGTTTCCGCCACTGGACTTGATGAAAAGATACAGGTGCTTCTGCTTCCCGAGTACTTTTAGGACTTCAAAGAAAGCCGCCACGTCGTTGTGACACACCGAGCCGTTGCCCGACGACCAATAGGCAATCACCGGCCCTTTCAGCTTCTTCTCTAGCTGCGCCATGATCTTCTGCGTCTGCGGAAAAAGGATGGGGGGCTTGTTGATCTTGACGGCGGCTTTCTTTTGCATGGAACCGGAAGCATGGCGCGACGTTCCCCCCGTGCCAAGGAAATTGTCTCTACCGCCTTTTCGCTTCATCAGTCTTCCCCCCATGTCCGAATGTTGATAAAACTTGTCAGCCAAAACACAGGCTCCAGTCCTTAGACTTTTTCACGCATGCAATCCTCTCTCACCATACTCGGCATCTTCTCCCTGATGACGGCATCCGCCTTTGCTGCAGGTTCAGAACTCGTGGGCGAAAGGGCGCCCGCCTCCAGCATTTGCCCGAGTCCTGAAGAAGCGCAGAAAAAGATGAGCGTGCCGGACGGCTATGAAGTTCGCTGCTTCGCGCATGAGCCCATGGTGCAGAATCCCGTGGCCATGACTTGGGACCATCGCGGACGTTTGTGGGTCGTCGAGGCCTATGAGTATCCCGAAGGCTCACCGCATCCCGCTCCTTTCGGCGGCGAAGCCAAAGATGATCAATATCATCCCATGCCCCAAACGAAGGGCCATATCCCACGCGACCGCGTCATCATTTTGGAAGACACCGACAACGACGGCACCGCCGACAAGCGCACCGTCTTTGTTGAAGGCCTGAACCTCGCTTCCGCCATCATCTGCGGGGACAACGGCATCTACGTCGGCCAGCAGCCCCACATCCTGCACTTCCGCGATGACAATGGCGACGATAAACCTGATGCCTGGCGTGTCGTCCTCACCGGCTTTGGCCGTGAAGACACGCACGAGCTCGTGAACTCCTTCACCTGGGGGCCGGATGGCTGGCTCTACATGACCCACGGGGTCTTCACCAACAGCAAGGTCCGTCGCCCCGGCCAACCGGAAAAGGAAGGCATGAAGTTCGATGCCGGCATCGGTCGCGCACGCCCCCAAAGGAGCGCGGCTGTCCCAGCCGTGAACTCACTCCCAAAATACCCTCCTGACTCATCAACAGCCTCCAACTCCGCAAACCTAAACTCCCCCGCCTGGGAATTCGAAGTCTTCGCTGACGGCACCAGCAACCCGTGGGGCTGCGACTACGACGCTGCCGGAAATTTCTTCGTCAGCGCCTGCGTCATCGACCACTTCTTTCACATGGCTCCCGGCGGCATCTATGTCCGGCAAGGAGGCGCGCCAGAGAATCCCTATTCCTACGAACTGCTCCCCAGCATCGTAAAGCACAAACACTTCCGCGCCGCTTATGCCGGCATCCAAATTTACCAGGGCGGTCGTTATCCCAAAGACACCTGGGGCCATGCCTTCATCGGCAACATCCACGACAACGCCATCCACGAGGAAGTTATTACTCCCGTCGGCGCGACCTTCAAATGCGAACCCCGTCGCGACTTCCTCCGCGCGAATGACGGCTGGTTCCGCCCCGTCAGCACGCAGACCGGCCCCGATGGTTTCCTCTGGGTCATGGACTGGTGCGACAAATATCCCTGTTACCAAAACGCGAAAGCCAACCCCGAAGGTGTGGACCGCGATCGTGGCCGCATCTGGCGCGTGGTTGTGAAGGATGATCCGAAGGCTGAGATGAGTCGCGAGGTGGCGAGTTTGAATCTAAAAGAACAGTCGGTCGTCGAACTCTTCAAGAATTTAGAACACCCCAACAATTGGGTGCGACGAATGGCGCGTAGGCTCATTGCGGAGGGGGATTCCAAGAGCGATTTCGCTGCATTGTTGGAACTCATAGACAGCCACCCTGATCTATCGGTGAAAATGGAAGCGCTTTGGGCCGCTACAGCTCGAGGATTTTCTTTAGACCGTGACACCGTCAAAAAGTGGTTGGCTGAAGATTCACCTGAACAGACTAGAGTGTGGATTTGCCGTATGGTCGGTGAGGCAGCGATTCGCGAAACCCTTTCTGGCTCTCCAAACAAGCAAACGGTTTCGGATTGGATGTCATTTGCTTACCTCAATAGGGTCTTTGAGGACGCCAACCCGGCGGTGCGCCGGGCTTGCGCCATCGCCCTTCGTCAATGGAGCACCCATAGACTGACTACAGGCAGCTCCGCAGACCCGAAATTGGCGGAGATCTGCGGCCAAATGGCCATGCAACTCCCTCGCGAGGGGGAGATGGATCCAACCTTGTTTTTTTCACTGTGGATGGCAATCGAGCCAGGCCTCGTGACGAGTCCACGAGCGATCCTCTTGGGCCAGGGATTCCTGGAGGAAGAATTTGAAAACCAGTCAAACGTTCCCCAACCATTTGCATCAATTTTGGCGCAGAAGGCAATGCGGAGACTTTGTGATACACGCAATCAGGCCAAACTTGATATTGCCATTGAGTTCTGCACAAAGATTGGATCTCGCATGGATCTGCTGGCCAGCGCATTGGAAGGGCTCGTCAGAGGACAAGAAGGTGGCGTCATAAAGCCGACTAAAGATGTCTCCGCTATCCTGAATCAATGGCGTGCTGTTAGCGATCCCAATGTGCGCAAACAAGCCCAAACCCTCGCCGTCGTCTGGGGCGACGACTCCGCCGTCAAAGAAGAGCTCGCAGCACTCCAGGACTCGGCCAAGCCCGAGAAAGACCGCATCACCATCCTGCAATCTCTGCGCAAGGTCCGCACGGACACCGTGAAACAGGGATTAAAACCTCTGCTCGATCCCAAGACCCCAGTCGCGCTTTCCATCGCCGCAATGCGTGCCGCTTCGGATCTCGGTAGCGATGATTACATTGCGCCGCTCTTAACGCTGGCCGCTTCCAAAAACGCCAACGTCCGCAACGCCGCCCTCGAAGCCCTCGCCAGTCGCGAGGCCTGGACCAAGGCCATGCTGGATGCCATCGCCAATGAAAAGATTAGCGCGACGGGCTTCCCCGCACCGGTGCGCCGTTCCTTGGCCACCAGTCAAAACAAAGCCATTCAGGATCAGGCCTTCAAAGTGCTCGGTGCTTGGCAGGACTCCTCAGCGGATGTCAAAAATCTTATTGCCCTGAAGCGTCAGGCCGCTCTCACCGGCGAACCGAACATGGAAAACGGCAAGCTCATCTTCCAGGGCACCTGCATGATCTGCCATGAGTTCCACGGCGGTGGGCAAAAAGTCGGTCCCGATCTCATTGGCAGTGGCCGCAGCAACCTCGATGCGATCCTCGCCAACATCATCGATCCGAACCAGATCATCGGCAACGGCTATGAGAATTTTGTCGTCGTCACCAAAGATGGCCGCAATCTCGCGGGCCGTGTCGTGGAAGACACTCCGGGCCACGTCAAACTCCTCGGCCCCGGTGGTGCGGCCCAGGTCGTTCCCCGTGACCAAATCGCCAACCTGACCAATACCAAGCAAAGCCTCATGCCCATGGGCTTCGGCGCTCTGCCGGATGAAGCGTTCCGCGACCTCGTTTGGTACATTCTAGCCCCTCCCGAGGAAGGCCCGCTTACCAAGGAGAAAAAAGACATCCTCGTCAAAGGCGTGGAAGTACAGGACGGCCCAGCCAAACCCAAAGGCACCAACTGGCGCGCCATCGATTGGGAAAGCGTCAGCCTCTGGAATCCCGCTTGGAAAGTCAGCGCTCCGGACTTCGAGCGCACGCCGGTCGTCCTTTCTGAGTATCACGGCCGCAAGAACGTCCTCCTCATGCATCCCTTCGCCAAAGACAAGCCCGCGAGCCTCGAGCAGAAAATCAAACTCGAAACCGGTAAGCAGCAGAAACTCACCGCTACGGTTGCTGCCCATGACCAGGGCGATTGGGAACTCCGCATCAAAGCCGATGGCCAGGTGCTAAAAACCCAAACCATCGGACACGATGGCCAACGCTGGCACAAAGTGGAAGTCGACTTGGCCCCTTTCGCCGGAAAGGAAGTCACCCTCCTCCTGGAAGTCGTCCCCACCGGCTGGTCCTGGGAATTCGCCTACTGGGGCGCCATCGAAATCAAATAATTCAGACCCCAGTCTTTTCGGAGTGCTGAGATGGCGTGCAAGCGCCTTCTCGGCTGGCCTGCTGATAGAGCCCTATTCTATCAAACCGTACCGCCAGCCCCCGATACTCCTATCCACCCCAGCGCAAAAATCTACCCCTGCCACTTTTTGGCGCTTGTTGCTCGGCAGCTTCTCGATAACAAGTCTGGCGCGACCGATCCGCACCGACCGACCCTGCCACGCCCCAGCAATGCCCGGCTTCATCTTCAGACGATTCATCAGCAGCATCATCGTGCTGCTCTTTGTGGTATCGCTGACGTTCCTCCTGGCTCGCGCACAAAAGGGCGGCCCCTTTGACCGGGAGAAGGAACCTCCGCCTCACGTCAAAGCCGAGCTCGAGGCCCGCTATCAACTCGGCGGCTCCGTCTGGAACCAACTCGGCTCCTACCTGAAGCAGCTCATCATCCATCAGAATCCCGGCGTCTCTCTCAAATACCGCGACCTCACCGTTTCCCAGATCTTGGGGCAGAAACTTCCCAATTCCCTCGTTCTCGGCGGCGCTGCCTTTCTCATCGCCTCGATCGGCGGTGTGCTCATAGGTTTCTGGGCCGCTCTGCGGAAGGACACCATCTTCGACCTTAGCGCGATGCTCTTCGCCCTCGCGGCTATCAGCGTTCCCACCTTCATCACGGGACCTCTTTTTATCGCGATCTTCGGTTTGTGGCTTGGCTGGCTGCCTATCGGAGGTTTTGGGACACCCGCGCAATTGATCATGCCCTCAATCTGCCTGGCTCTGCCCTTCCTGGCTTATGTCGCCCGCCTCACCCGCAACAGTCTTCTGGATGTCATGTCGCAGAACTACATCCGCACCGCCAAGGCCAAAGGCCTTAGCGACGCGGCGGCGCTGGGCAAACACGCGTTGAAGGTCGCCATCCTTCCGGTCATCACCTACCTCGGCCCCATGGCAGCCTATGTCCTCACCGGTTCCTTTGTGGTGGAGACGGTTTTTAATATTTCCGGCGTCGGCATGGTCTTCGTGAATGCCATTCAAAACGCAGACGTGTTCCTGCTTACCGGCGCTGTCATCGTGTATGCCGCGCTGATCGTCTTCTTCAATTTCGTCGTGGACATCATGTACACCGTTCTGGACAAGCGCATCAAACTCCATGCCTGAACCCGCCGCCAGTCGATTGCTCGGAGCCCCCGCCAGCGGCTGGCAGGTGCTGCGGCGCAATCGCGTGGCCATGTTTTGCCTCTGGTTCACCGTGGCTGTCGCCCTGATCTCCATCGTGCTGCCCTTCTTCCTGAATGACAACATCAAGGGCACCAGTGACGACTCCTATTTCCCCCCTCTGAGCCGCTCCCTGGATGGCGAGCGCTTCCATCTGCTCGGCACGGATTTGAATGGCCAGGATCTCTTCTACCGGATGCTTATCGGCGCTCAGGTCAGCCTCGGAGTCGGTTTGATCGGCGCTTTGGTCAGCCTCGTGATCGGCGGCATTTATGGCATGATCAGCGGCTACGCCGGCGGCCGATTGGATGGCGCGATGATGCGCCTCGTGGACATCCTGAACTCCGTCCCGAGCCTGCTCATCGTCATGATTTTCATCTCCGCCTTTGATGCCTATTTCAAGGACGGCCTCGATGCCCTCCGTCTGTGGGGACAAGCGCACAGCATGCGCACCGTGGAAAAAGCAGCCGATTATCTCCTGCCGTATTCCCGCATCGCCATCCTGGTATTATCTCTTGGCTTGGTCCAATGGCTCACCATGGCCCGCATCATTCGCGGTCAGGTGCTGGTGTTGAAAGAACTCGCCTTCGTCTCCGCAAGCCGCGCCATGGGGCAGCGTTGGTGGGTCATCCTCCGGAAGCATCTCTGGCCGAATCTCAGCACACTCGTCCTGACCTACCTCACGCTCACCATCCCCGCCGTCATCCGCGATGAAAGCTTCCTCAGCTTCCTCGGTCTCGGCATTGAAGACCCCGCCGCCAGTTGGGGGTCCCTCCTCAAAGACGGCGCCCAAGTCATCAATCCCCTCGACAGCAAATGGTGGCTCCTCGCATTCCCCGCCACCTTGATGTCCGCTTCCCTCCTCGCCCTGAATTTCCTCGGCGACGGCCTCCGCGACGCCTTCGACCCCCGCAGTTCCGACTGAACCCAAGCAGCCTGCTGCGCATTCCGCTTGGGTTAATCCCTCTTCCGGACTCAACCCTCAAAAAACCTTCGCGCCTTCGCGTCTTCGCGGTGAAAAAACGCCTCTACCCCTGACGATCAGTTCCGTACTTTTTGCACCAAGCTAATTGACACACCACTACCTCGACGGCAACGTTCCGTCCGTCTGGGAATGTTGTTATGGCTTCCAAAGCAAAACAAAGGCGGAGAATCAAGGCGGATGTGGTCACGCAGGTCTGCTCAATCACGGCGGTAGGCGCCGTGTTCCTCGCGACCCGGCGTTTTACGATTTCCTCGGAACTCACCCTCAACGTGGAAACGCAGATCCTCGGACTGAACCAGGTCTGGCGTGTTCGCGGCTGGGTCGTGGCATGCAGTCACCGGCAGCTTGAGGGCGTAGACGGCCGCCATGCTTATCAAATCAGTCTCATTTTCGAGCACATCCCCAACGGCCTGCGCCACGCCCTTCGGATTTCCGCGCAGCATTCCACCCACGCTTATCCAGCGGTGGACGGTGCCGAACTATTCGGCCTGAACTGATCAACAACAGGGAAGGGGACAGCGCCATGAGAGTGCGGCCTCTTCACTTGAGCTGCGCAGCCTAATTAAGCCCCACGGCGCACATTCGCTCACGTGTTGTCGTGAACGGGATACTTGCGTAAGTGTTTCCCAATCTTTCGACTGATTCCCTGTCCGCATGTCTCGCTTTCTCCGCGCCGCTTTTCTCCTTTCCCTGCGTCTTGCCACGCTTGGCTGCCTCATCGTAACCCTCTTTGGCTTTGCCGGAAGTTGGCATTGGTATTTCGACCTCTTCAATCACCTTCGCCCGCAGTACTTCCTCGCATCATTAACCCTGGTAATTTTACTCACCCTCGCTCGCTCCAAAAAGTGGGCCGTGGCCGCTGCCATCGCTCTTGGGCTGAATGTCATTGTCCTCGCGCCGCACGTCTCGCCACTTCCGAAATCAGCCGACACATCATCTCCTGCCGCTGTGCCACTCCGCGTCATGACCTTCAACCTGTTGGCGCGGAACAAACAATATGATCTCGTGGAAGCATACCTCCGTCGCGAAAAGCCAGACATCATCGGCCTCCAGGAAGTGTCCGTGCATTGGGTGCCCATCCTCGCCAAATTGAAAGACATCTATCCGCACCAGCATCTGGAAACCCGATCCCGCGGCAACTTCGGTCTCGGCATTCTCAGTCGCATCCCGATGACTCAGCCGGCTTTGGTCTGGTCACAGCAACAACAACCACGCGAACTCACCGGCCTCGCTGCCGAGTTCATCGTCAACAACAAGACCGTCAGCATCCTGGACATACATGCGCTTCATCCCACCTCCGAGCGCGGTGTCTCTCGCGTCCGGACCCTGCATGATCGCATCACCGCCTGGTCGAATGAGAAACAAAAAGCCGGTCATGCCGTCATCGTTCTCGGCGATTTCAACTGCACCCCATGGTCCGTCCTCTTTCGTGAGTTCACCCGCGAATCAGCTCTCACAGACACCAGCCAAGGTCGTGTCTTTCAGGCGACCCGCCATGTATTTCTGCCCGACCAGATCATGATCGATCACCTCTTCATCTCCTCGCACCTTCAGACGACGCATCGCGAGGTAGGACCCAATGTCGGCTCGGATCACCGGCCTGTGTTTGTGGACTTGCAGTTCACGCCATAGCCGCCTTCAGCTTCTCCGCGAACACCGGACCCACGCATGTCTCCTCGTGTTTGAAATACACAAAGGCTTCTTTCCAGGCTGTCTTGCCTTTGGCCTCCCTTTGCTTGGATAGAAACTTCGCTAACTTCTTAATATCCGCCGCCGAATAATCCAATCGCCTTGGCCGCAGATATCCAAAATTCGCCGTTACCACGTCTGGCGTCTTCAGTTCTTCACTCTCCGCCAGGCACAGCGCCACATTATGCGCAGACAGAGCGTCATAGACCTCATCGCTGAACCATGACTCGTGCCGGAACTCAAAGGCAGCCCGCATGCCCTTTGGCAACTCATCCATGAAATCACTGAGCAACGCCACATCGGCTTTGAATGAGCCCGGCAATTGAAACAACACCACGCCGAGTTTTTCGCCCAGGCCACTCAACACTTCGTGAAAGACTTTCACCAGTTCGCCGCAATCCCGCAGCTTCGAGAAGTGGGTCACGCGCTGCGGCGCCTTCGGGCTCCAGCGGAAATCCTCCGGCGTCTCATCCACCCATCGCTTGATGGTCTTCTCGCTAGGAATACTCCGAAAGGTGTAGTTGCTCTCCGTCGAATTGAAGTGCTCCGCGTAATAAGTCAGCATCTTTGCCTTGGAGAGCTTCTCCGGGTAGAACTTCCCTTCGCCTTTCCATTCCTCATACTGAAATCCAGAGGTGCCAATCCAAGCGGTCATCAGCATTGGTCGCGCCTTCGCCAGCCTCCGGCAAGCAGCACTTTAGCAACCTCGGCGCCTTTCCCCGCCGCTTGCCCAATGGCCCGTCCGAGCGTATGACTTTGCCCCTTCGCCCCCAATCCCCGCCACCCCCGCGCTTTTGTCCCAAAACCGATCTCTATCCTTCATTGTCTGCCTGCTGGGCGCGCTGAGCATCATCAGCCCTTTTGCGATTGATATGTACCTTCCTGCCTTCCCGCAGTTGGGGAAGGATTTTGGTGTGCCTGGGACCATTGTTGCCCTCACGGTCTCCAGTTATTTCGTCGGCATGTCCTTGGGCCAGATCATTTACGGCCCACTGCTGGATCGTTTTGGCCGGAAAAAGCCGCTCTTGATCGGCTTGGCTATCTTCGTCCTCACGTCCTTTGGCTGCGCCGCTGCCATGGACATCAATCAGTTGATCGCCATCCGCTTCTTCCAGGCTCTCGGTGGTTGCGCCGCCGGCGTGGCCTCTCTGGCCATGGTGCATGATTTCTTCCCCGTGCGCGACGGCGCGAAGATCCTCTCGCGCCTCATCCTTTTCATCGCAGTCTCACCCCTTTTGGCCCCGTCCATCGGAGGCTTGCTCCTGCAGTGGATGGGTTGGCGATCCGTCTTCATCATTCTCGCCGTCATCGTGGCCATCATCATGGTCCTGATTTATCTCAAGCTGCCGGAGAGCCATGAGCCGGATCGCTCCATCTCTTTGAAGCCCCTTCCCATCATCGAGGAATACTGGGTCATCCTGAAGCATCCGCGCTTCATCACTTACGCGCTCTCAGGCGCATTCTCCTTTGCGGGACTCTTCACCTACGTGGCAGGTTCCCCGGTCATCTTCATGGAGGGCTTCAAGCTCAGCCCGCAGGAATACAGCGCCGTATTCGCCATCCTCGCCGGCGGTTTTGTGGGCGGCAGTCAGTTTAATGTCTGGCTGCTGAGCAAGTTTACCAGCGCACAGATCTACATCCTTGTTCTTATCGTCCAGGTCATCACTGGCATCATCTTTGTCGCCGGGGCCAAAGCAGGCGTTCTGGGCCTCATCCCTACGCTCTTTCTCTTTTTTGTCTTCCTCAGTTGCGCTGGCCTCACCTATCCGAATGCCGCCGCGCTCGCGCTCGCGCCCTTCACAAAAAACGCCGGCAGCGCTTCCGCCATGCTCGGCTTCCTCCAACTCGGCATCGGGGCCCTCATCTCCATGGGCATCGGCATGACCTCCTCGAAGGATAGCTTCCCCATCATCGCCCTCCTGGCCATCACCTCATCCCTCGGCCTCATCATTCTCCTCATTGGCCGCAAAACCGCCGATGCCAGCGTCACCGAGACTAATGAAGGTGACGGAGACGGTGAGGTGGTGATCTGAATGCCTGAAAAATGGTGCGGACGGTATGCTTTCCGCGTAATCTGTAGCCACGAACACGGCGATCTTTGCCGCTCCGCCGGTTCGATTCCCAGCAAGAACACCCGCCTTTCTCCTGTATCCTTCTTCCGTGAGCATCTCGCTGCTCACGCCTTTCCATCCTACATGAATCGCCGCAGTTTTATCCTTCGTTCCATTGGCACCACGCTCGCGCTGCCAGGCTTGCCTTCTCTCATGGCCAATTCCGTAGGCGGAAATTCCGCGGTTCAGGCAGCCAAAGGAGCAGGGGCGGAAGCGCGCCGTTTCGTGGCCATCGGAAATCTTCTCGGCTACCAGACGAAGCAATTCTTCCCCACGACAGCGGGCCGCAATTACGAAAAGACCGCGCTGCTGGAGCCCCTTTGGGACAATCGTAGCCAGATGACCGTATATCGCGGTTTGGATCACGGCGTGAAGGGCGGCCACTTTGCGGTGCATTCTTTCCTCTCCGGCGTCTTGAATTCCGAGGCGCAAAACCGTCCCGATGGCAATGTCTCCATCGACCAATATCTCGCCGATGAAGTGGGCTACCAAACCCGCTTCTCCTCGCTGACGGTCGGTTCCGAAGGCGGCATCCATGGCGGTTGCCAGATCGCCTGGACGAAATCCGGCGTGCGCGTGCCTCCCATCACCGGACCCGCAGAGCTTTTTGAGAGGCTCTTCATCGGCGATTCGCCAGAGCGCCAAGCGCAGCGGCTCCAGGAAAACCACGTCCAGGCTTCCATTCTCGATTCCGTCCTCGTGGACGCCAATCGCCTCTCCCGTCAGGTGAACAAAGAGGACAAGGACAAGCTGGACGAATACCTTACCTCGGTGCGCGATGTGGAAAAGCGTCTGGAACTTCGCAAGCGTTGGGCCAATCAGCCAAAGCCGAACGCGCCTTTCCCCAAGCCCGCAAACCGCAACTCGGTGGAAGATCTCCCCATGCTGTATGAGCTGATGGCTTTGGCCTTGCAGACGGATTCCACCCGCATTGCGACCCTGGAAATCGGCGGCGACTTTCTCCCTCAGAATCTTGGGATCGATAAGTCCTATCACGGCCTCTCCCACCACGGCAATGACCCGGAAGCCATCGCCGACCTCATTGCTCTGGAGAAGTATCAGGTCCTGCATTTCGGCAAGTTCATTACCCGGCTCTCCAAGATGCAGGATGGCGAACGCACCTTGCTCGACTCCACGGCCGTCGTTTTCGGCAGCGGCATCGGCGATGCGAACTCGCACAAGAACTCTGACCTGCCGATCATTCTGGCTGGCGGCGGCTACCAGCACGGCGAGTTCCGGCAGGTGCCACGCGAAGGCATCAACAAGGTGCCTCTTTGCAACCTCTTCGTGGATATCGCGCAGAAGATGGGCGTGGAAACCGACACCTTCGGTAGCAGCACCGGTCGTTTCGCCTGATGCGCGTCGTCATTTTTTCAGTCTGTCTGGCTGCAGCCTTCTCGGCGATCACGTGGGCCCAAACTGCCCCGGCGCCCGCTGCTGCTCCCGCGCAAACTTTGGGCAATAACAAACCGCCAACATCGGCACCAACGGCTGCGCCTGCGCCTAAGCCTGCCTCAACACCGCCTGCGAAACCGGCGCCGGCCCCCAATCCTGAGCAAAAGGCTCCGGCCCCGACCCAAGTTAAGCCTGCAGCACCCACGGCAGCTTCGATCCCTAATCCAACTGCAACCCCAAAACCAGCGACCCCGGCTCCAGCTCCGGCTCTCGTAGCAAAGGTAAATCCGCTGCCTCCCGCCAAACAGGTCGAGCATTTCCTCGCCAAGTATTGTTTGGAGTGTCACGACTCCACCATTCAGAAAGGCGATCGCGACTTCGAGTCTTTTGCCCTTCCCTTGAAGTCGATGGCGGATCTCATCGAAGCCAAGGACATCATCGATCAGGTCACCTTGAAAGAGATGCCGCCAAAGAAGGCGGACCAGCCAAGTGATGAGGAACGTCTGGCCATCTTGCGAGCCTTACGTGAAGGCGCCGTGGCGGCTCGCGGAAAGATGGAAAGCTCCGGCTCGCGCACCGTCATGCGCCGCCTCTCCAGCCGTGAGTATGAAAATACCCTCGCGACGCTCTTCGGCCGTCGTGTGGATACCTTGGGTCTGACCGCGGATTTCCCAAAAGAGAAAACCAGTCAGCACATCGATACCATCGGCAAGACACTCGTGACTTCCGGCTTCCTGGTGGATCAGTATTTCCAAGCAGCGAACCGCCTCGTGGAAATGCGCCTCGGCAAACCTGAAACGAAACCACAACAGTGGCGCTTCAATGGCCACTTCGTTCAATACGAAGAACTGCAGGGGTCGCACAAAGAGGCCTTCAACTATGGCTTTCTGAATCTCTACGAACAACCCAACACCGATACCCGTCAGGGTGGTTATGGCCACATCGAGGACTTCCTCAAAGGGGTGCCCGTTTCGGGTCTTTACGACATCGAGGTGGAAGCGGCGGCGATGCACCGTAATACCCATTACGATCCCACCATCTTCGGCATCGACCTGTCGGAGCCCTTCATTCTAGGTATCGTTCCGGGCGATATCACCAAAGGCCATATCCATTACCCGCAACCCATCGAACCTCTGCTGGCCAGTAAAACGGTGCCGGATAAAAAACCCACCTGGCTGAAGTTCCGCGTCTGGCTGGAAGCCGGGCAGACGCCCCGCTTCATCTTTCCGAATGGCCCTTATGAATCGCGGGCTTCGGTCATCACAATCAATCAGCGCTACAAGAGTGAATTCAAAGAGGAGATTGATGGATCGCTCGTAGGCCGCGCCCACATTTTGCGTGAGGGCAAACTGCCGCATATCCGCATCAGCGATATCAAGATTCAAGGTCCCATGCCTGAGAAGGGTGGCAACGCCGAAGACGTCGCTGTCTTCGGCAAAGAAGGCTTCAAAGCGGATCGTGCGTTGGACCAACTCTTTGCCTTCGCGCAGAAGGCCTATCGCCGTCCGCTCACTGATCCCGATCGCGATCCTATCCGCGCGCTTTACGATAAGCGGCTCCAGGAACAGGCGACTCCGCGTCAGTCCGCACTGGATGCGTTGAAGCTGATCCTTTGTTCGCCTTCGTTTCTTTATCTTAGCGAGATCACCGACGAATCCTCGCAGCAGTTGAAGGCTTACGATCTTGCCTCGCGGCTGTCCTTTGCCCTTTGGACCGCTCCGCCGGATTCCACCTTGCTTGGGCTGGCGCAGTCCGGCCAGCTTACTCAGCCAGCCGAATTAAAAAAGCAGGTTCAGCGTATGATCGCGGATGAGCGCATCAATGCCTTCGTAAACGGCTTCCTTGATAGCTGGCTGAACCTCCGTGACCTCGGCGGCATGCCGCCCCCGCGCGAGACCAACCGTGCCTATTATGCCGAGGATTACCCGGCATCCATGAAGTCCGAAGTGCGGCTCTTCTTCACGGATCTGCTCAAGAACAATGGCTCCGCGGCTCGCTTCCTCGATGCGGATTACACCTTTGTGGATAAGAAGCTCGCCAAGCTCTACGAACTCCCTGAACAAAAAAGCCTGCGTCTCGCCGATGGCTTCAAGAAAGTCAGTCTCACTGGAAATCAGCGCCGGGGTGGCCTGCTCGGTATGGCGGGTGTCCTAACCGTGAGTGCCAATGGCGTCGAGACCTCGCCCGTCACCCGCGGGGTCTGGGTCAGTGAAAACATCCTCGGCATCCATCCGCCACCGCCCCCGGACGAAGTGCCCGCGATTGAACCTGATGTCTCCGGCGCGACCACTGTCCGCGAGCGGCTCGCCAAACACAGCGTCGATCGCACCTGCGCCGAATGCCACCGCAAGATCGATCCTCTGGGCTTCAGCTTGGAAACTTTTGATCCCATCGGACGCTGGCGCAGTGCCTACGCTCAGCCGAAGGATAAGAAGAAACCCGCACCGAAGGTGGATAGCAGCGGCGAGTTTCCCTCAGGAGAAACCTATCTGGACTTCGCAGGCTTCAAGAAAGTCCTGCGCGAAACTCGCGAATCTCTCTTCATCCGCCACCTCATCAGTCACACCCTCAGCTATGCCAGCGGTCGCAACATGGAACCCGCTGACGACTTCGTCATCGAAGAGATCTACGAGAAGGCGAAGAAAGAAGGCCTTGGCCTAAACACCATCATTACCGAGTGCCTTACAAGCGAGATCTTTCGCTCAAGGTGATTGGATCGTGAGCGGGCCTCAACGGCCAGCGATGATCCTGTCATACCCGTCATGATGACCTGTCCAAAACCAGACGATGTCTTCACCGTACTCAACAGCAACAGCTCGGTAGTGTATGCCTATTCGAACGGACCAAAACTTGCCCACTTTCTTAAAGTGCAGCGAAGGATGCCAGGGATCATTTTTTAACAGCTCATAGTTCTGATCCGCCAGCCGCTGAATGGGTTCAGGCAGACTATTGTATAGCTGCCAAAACTTCGCGGTCGTTCGATGCTTCACAGATCTTTGCAGCGCCCGCTTTGCAATTCCTGAATCGCTTCGTTCGCGAGCTCGTCCAGTCGGCCTGCCGCGACATCAGCCGCGAACTGTTGATCCCAAGCTTCTGCATCAAACTCCGCAAACCACCCACGGAAGTTAGAAAGTTCCTCCGGTGAGAGTTTGGCCACAGCTTGTTCAATTTCCTGAACTGCACTCATCCCTGCATTTTAACGTTTTAGCGCCGGGACGCAACGTCTATCGAGCCCGCCTGTGTTCGACGCAATAACGCGTTCCGCGTCCACGAAGAACCTTCGCAGCCTGCAAACGAATATTTACTCAATGACCCCAATCCGATTCGCTGGCCAATAACAAAACACCGCTTTACCAATCACCGCTTCTTCCGGCACGAATCCCCAAAACCGGCTGTCTGAGCTGGAAGGCGAATTGTCTCCCAGCACAAAATAATGTTTCTCCGGCACCGCTACAGTTTGAGTCTCGTTGTTTAAATAGGCAGCGCTTGGCAAGATGACATACTGGATCTCGCCAGCTTTATTCCTCAACGCAATTGCTGCTTCGTTCACATACAACTTGCCATCATCGCTAAGCCTCAAACGGTCTCCAGGTAAACCTACCACCCTCCGCATATAAATCGCAGACTGACCAACGAGTGGGATGTCGTCAGTCTTGAAAATGAGGACCTGTCCACGCGACGGTTTTCCTGCCACATAGCTGAGACCTTCCATTAAGATTTGGTCTTTGGCCTCAATTGCGGGTGCCATCCCGTTTGTGGGAACGCTGAACGCCCTTAGTTGGCCTGTCATTTTAAGGCTATTCATCCCAAGCAAGCCAAGGAAAAGCGCTGCGGTAAAAGTCATTGTTTTGTGCCGAAGTTCTGAAATGGATCAATTAGCCTTCAAAGAGATGATCCAGTGCAGAATTTCCCGGCAGGCATCGCTTTTGAGATTATTCTGGTAGGTCACTTTATCTTCCCCGCGAATCACGCAAACCAGCAGGGTGTGTTTGCTAGGGAAACCAACGCCGTCGTATAGGTTGGGGATTGACTCTGATTGCATGTAAGACGCTTTGTAGTCTTGAATTCGTTTCTCCAGCGTCGCACGCTCCTCAGGCTTCATTGAGGCAGCACGTTCGCAAGCTTCCCATGCCTTGATTCTCGCCGCTTTCTCGGTCGCTCTTTCTTTGTCAGAGAGGGATCTAAGCCACTCGCCGTCATCAAGTGAGGCCATCGCCGACTGAAACAACTCAAGTGTCTTGGCGCTCACCGTGTCTTTTGTCATGACGAGTGCGCTCGTTGACAAAGGGTTCGATTCAGGATCACTGCTGCCCTGCGAAGTCATCACGGAGACTTTGTCGCCTTGCGCTGTAAAATGCCCTGCCAGCACTAGCGAGGTGCAAGAAACATACACGACGCCGACGATCACTTTATCCCAAGGCTTCCCAAGATCCTCTTTGAGCTTTTGCAGCTCGTTCCCCTCTGCCTCATTCCCAAGTAAACTGCTGACAGTCAGTGCCCATACAATGAGCAAGCTGAGGGCGGTTTTCATAATGATCAAAAACGGCGCTCGCGATACGAGCGCCAAACAGTTATTCGATCTTATCTAATTCTTAGCTCTCTGTAAATCGTGCAGTTTCGCAGGCGGCACTGAAACTACTCCATCAACTCAGAATTCATCCCCTCCGTGAACTTCGGCATCTCCGGCGTCTCCACATACCACGGTGCCCGATCGCTCCAATAAATGCTTCGTTCGGGGCGGGTGAGGGGATCGTCATCCAACACCCCGGCAGGCACCACGAGATACTCATTCGTCCGGGTAAGCCGGGGCACGGCCGAGCCACAGGTCTTACAGAACTCGCGTTTGAAGCCAAGGTTCTCCGTCTGATCCACAAACTTCTGGATCTGTGACTCGCCCGTTAGCCAGCGAATGGCATCTGGCGGAAAGATGAGGTTGGAGGCGTGAGCCGAAGAAGTCGTCTTCCGGCAGGACGAGCAGTGACAATAATGAAACCAGAGGGCTGGCAGGGTCACTTCGAAAGTGATGCTGCCACAGAGGCAGGAGCCGCGGATGACATCGGTGGTGGGAGTACTCATGGCTACAAAAGCCGCATGCGCGGCAGGCAGATGGTAATCATCTTGCGCACCAGCGAAAGGGCGCGTATCTGAGAAATGCACGATGAGAGCAATATTGGCTTTGGAAGACGGCCGGTGTTTTGAGGGAGAAGCCTTTGGCGCCCCGGAAACCCGGTCTGGGGAAATCTGTTTCAACACGTCCATGACGGGCTACCAGGAGGTTCTCACCGATCCCTCCTACCGCGGCCAGATCGTGGCGATGACCTACCCGGAAATCGGGAACTACGGCATCAATTCCCTTGATGACGAGAGTTCCGAGCCTCACGTCCGTGGCTTTGTCATCGAAGAGCTCTGCGAAACCCCCAGCAACTGGCGCAGTGAAGAGTCGCTCGATGCCTACCTGAAGCGCTGGAATATCCCCGGCATCCAGGGCATCGACACCCGCGCGCTCACGAAGCACCTCCGCACTCGCGGTGCCATGCAGGCCGTCATCACCACCGCCAGTGAAGATGAAGCCGTTGAAATGGCCAAGCGCAGCACGCCCATGGAAGGCAGTGACTATGTGAAGGAAGTCACCGCGAAGAGTATTTACTCCTGGGATGAGTCCGACTCGGACAGCCGCCGCTGGGACATTCCTAATCCCAGCCAGGGCTTTGAGGCCGAAAGCGACGAAGGCGTCTTCCACAAACTCCAAAAAGCCCGTCATCACGTCGTGGCCTACGACTTCGGCATCAAACGGAATATCCTCCGCCGCCTCCGCCAGGAAGGTTTCAAGGTCACTGTGGTTCCTTCCACCACAAAAGCCGAGGACGTCCTCGCCCTCAAACCCGACGGCGTCTTCCTCAGCAACGGCCCCGGCGACCCTGGCGCACTGGACTACATTCACACGGAAATCCGGAAACTCGTCCCGCACCAGCCCATCTTCGCCATCTGCCTTGGCCACCAGATTTTGGGCCACGCTTTCGGTGGTAAGACCTTCAAACTCAAGTTCGGCCACCGCGGCGGAAACCAGCCCGTCCAGGATCTTCGCAGCGGGAAAGTCGCCATCACCAGCCAGAACCACGGTTTCGCCGTGGATGGCGAATCGCTGGCCTCCGGCGTCGAGGTCACCCACCTCAATCTCAACGACCACACCGTCGAAGGTTTGCGTCATCGCGACTGGCCCATTTTCAGTGTCCAGTATCACCCCGAAGCGGCTCCCGGCCCCAATGACGCCTCCTACTTCTTCAAGGAGTTCGCCAATTTGATTGATGCCTCCCGCTGATTCCGCTAAAAATTTCCTAGTTATGCCAAAAATCCAAATCACGACCACCGACGGCTCGGTGCAGGAGTTCGACCTCACAGAGGAACGCGCCCGCATTGGCCGCGCCGAGGACAATGACTTTGTGGTGCGGGACGGTTCCGTCTCCAGCTACCACGGTGAAATCCTGTCCCGCGGCAGTGGTATTGAATTCCACGATCTTGGCTCCACGAATGGCACCCATGTGAATGGACAGCGTGTGGAAAGCGCCACCCTTGCCGCCGGCGAAGAATTCCGCCTCGGCAGTTGCCACGCCGTCGTCGTCAATGAGGAAGCCGCGGCCGAGTCAGAAGCGGAAGCTCCTGCCGAAGATTACAGTTCCGGCGAATCATCTTACGAAGAAGAGGCCAGTTCCGCACCGGAACCCTCCTTCAGTTCCGCTCAGGCGACTGCGCCTGTCCTGACTGGTCTGGGCACCACCTCCTGCCCGACGCAAATGCGCACTGGCTTTGGCCAGAAGGTCAAAACCAAAAAAGGTGGCGGCGGCATGATCATGCTTCTCGGCGTTCTTGGCTTGGCCGCATGTGGCGCGGCCGCATTCATGATTCTGCAGATGGGGGCCTGAGCCCGTAAGACCAATCTTAATCGTCTCAGCCGGAATCACTTACTGAAGGGAAGTTCTCCTGTGGCGCTCCGCCACCATGTAGGGCCATGCATTGCCCGCTTTTCTCAATCATTCATCATGTCAAATACCATCATCGTCGGTCTCCAGTGGGGAGATGAGGGCAAAGGTAAAATCGTAGATTACCTCACCGAGCAGAGCGACGTCGTCGCCCGCGCACAGGGCGGGAGCAATGCAGGCCACACCGTCATCAACGACGGCATCAAATACATTCTCCACCTCATCCCCAGCGGCATCCTCTGGAAGGACAAGATCTGCGTCATCGGCAATGGCGTTGTCATTGATCCCGTCGGCCTTCTCAAGGAGATGAACAAGCTGCGCGACCAGGGCGTCGAAATCACCCCCGCCAATCTCCTCATCAGCGACCGCGCCCACATCACGCTGCCGTATCACCGCGTCTTGGATCTCGCCCGCGAACGCCGCCGTGGTGAGAACGCCATCGGCACCACTGGCCGTGGCATTGGACCCACCTATTCGGACAAGATCGAGCGCCAGGGCCTCCGCGTCACCGATCTGCGGGACACGACGAAGCTCGCCCACGAGATCGAGTGGCGCGCCGCTCTGCACAACCAGGAGCTCGAAAGCGCCGGCGTGGAGAAGGTGGATGTCGCCGCCGTCGTGGAAGAGATCACCGGAGCCGCCTTGCTGCTCCAGCCCCACATCACGAACACCGTCGTTTATCTGAACGAAGCCCTCGCGGACGGTAAAAAAGTCCTCTTCGAAGGCGCCCAGGGCAGCTACCTCGACATCGACCACGGCACCTATCCTTTCGTCACTTCGTCCAACACCACCGCAGGCGGTGCCTGTACCGGAAGCGGCGTTTCCCCGCGGAAAATAGACCGCGTCGTTGGTGTCGCCAAAGCCTACACCACCCGCGTGGGCGGCGGCCCTTTCGTGGCCGAAAGCCAGGAAATCTCCGATATGCTCCATGACATGGGCCGCGAGTTCGGAGCCACCACCGGTCGCGCCCGCCGCTGCGGTTGGCTGGACACCGTCCTGCTGCGTCACGCCGTCATGGTCAATGGCTGTGATGAGATCGCCATCACCAATCTCGATGGCCTTGATGGCCTCGCCAAGATTCGTATCTGCACCGCCTATCGTTTGGACGGCGAAATCCTGAAGTATCCCCCTGCGACCATCCCCGAGATCGAGCGCTGTGAGCCCATTTATGAGGAGCACGAAGGCTGGCTGCAGGATCTCAGCGGCATGAGGGATTACGCGGATCTTCCCGAGAAGGCCAAAATCTACCTGGGCCGTCTCGCACAGCTGTCAGGCGCGCCCGTTGGACTTCTCGGCATCGGCCCCTCTCGTGATCAGACCCTGGTAGTGAGCTAAGTCTCACCGCGACTAGCGCGAAATTGCATCACTTTGCTTCATCCTGAACGAATGCCATCCATTCGTTCAGGGATGCTTAGACCAGATTCGCATGGATTCGCCATGCGCCTCGGTTTGACGGCGCGCATTGCCTAGCTACTATCCCGCGCGGTCAGCTTTCTTTGCGGCCGCGCCTCTTCCATCCATTCCATGCCTGCTGTCGATACCGGATCTCTCACGATTCCCAAGCACATCGCCATCATTATGGATGGAAACGGCCGCTGGGCGAAGGAACGGGGCCTGCCTCGCACGGAAGGTCATCGCCGTGGCGCCGATTCAGTTCGCACCGCTGTAGAAACCTGCGGTGAACTCGGCGTGGAATACCTCACCCTTTACGCCTTCTCCACCGAGAACTGGAAGCGGCCCAAGACCGAGGTCAGCTTCCTCATGAAAATGCTGGAGCGTTTCCTCAAGGATAAGACCAGGGAGATGATCGAGCGCAATGTCCGCCTCCAGGCCATCGGACGTTTGCATGATCTTCCTGAGTCCTGCCAAGCCCAGCTCCATCGTTCCATTGAGCAGACCTCCCAGAATTCCGGCCTCACCCTCATTTTCGCGCTCAGTTATGGTGCCCGTGAGGAGATCGTGGATGGCATCAAAAGCCTCCTTGAAAGCGTCGAAAAAGGTCACTTGGACAAAGGCATGATCGATGCCGAAGTCTTCAGCAAGCACCTCTACACCCGATACTATCCGGATCCCGATCTCCTGATCCGGACGAGCGGCGAGATGCGGCTCTCCAACTTCCTCCTCTGGCAGCTCAGTTATACCGAGTTCTACATCACCCAAACCCTCTGGCCGGACTTCCGGAAGGAAGAACTCATTGCCGCCGTGCAAGAGTTCTCCAGGCGGCATCGCCGCTACGGCGGAGTGTAGGCGAAGTGTAATTTTTGGACTCACTCCATCATCCATGGATTTCGGGGCGTTTTCCCCTCTCGAAACTATCCCCTTCAATTCAATCTACCGCTTGGCGTAGGGTCACTTCTGTGGAAGAGTGTCCATTCGATGCAGATCAAAGAACCCAACACCGCGCCCACGAGACTGATCATCGTGGACACGGACAATGATTTTCTATCGTGGGCCGCATCCCACCTGAAGGCACAGGGGGTGCTCATTGAGTGTTTTGAAAAGGCTGAAGAAGCCTTGGCTGCCTACGCTAAACAAAGAGCCGACCTCGTTCTCACCGAAGCTCGCCTCAGCGGACTTAATGGCATTGAACTGCTGAAGCGCCTCCGCCAGCAGGATCCCAACGCCATGGTCTTGCTCTTCAGCGGCAATGCGGGGAACAACGTCGTCATCGAAGCCATGCGCCTCGGCGCCTACGACTTTCTCCGGAAGGAGCAGATGCCTTATGATCTGCGCTCCGTGGTGGAAAGCGCGCTCAACGCCGTGGAAGCACGCCGCGCCACTCTGGCTACCGTCAATCCTGTTGCAGCAGAGAGCATCCAGGAAACCATCATCGGTCGCTCCGGTGCCATGCAGGATGTGTTCAAGATGATCGGCCGCGTCTCCCGCTCAGATGCCGCCGTCATGATCACCGGCGAAAGCGGTTGCGGGAAGGAACTCGTTGCCCGCGCCATCCACAAATTCAGCCCGCGCACTCAGAAAGAATTCGTCGCCATCAACATCACGGCGATCCCGGACAACCTCCTGGAAAGCGAACTCTTCGGCCACGAGAAAGGCGCCTTTACCGGCGCGGTCGCTCAGCGCATGGGCCGCTTTGAGCAGTGCGACGGCGGCACCCTCTTCCTCGATGAAATCGGGGACATGCCCCTCACCGTTCAAAGCAAGCTCCTCCGCGTGCTTCAGGAAGGCGAATTCAGCCGCGTCGGTGGAAACGACACCATCCGCACGGATGTCCGCGTTCTCGCTGCCACGAACAAGAATCTCGAAACCGAGGTCTCTGAAGGCCGCTTTCGCGAAGACCTTTTCTATCGCCTCAATGTGGTTCGCATCAATTTGCCACCACTGCGCGAGCGCCGGGAAGACACCCGCATCCTCGCCGACTTTTTCCTGCAACGCATGGCCGCACGCAAACGCATGCCGCAGATGCGTTTCAGCGAAGACGCCCTCGCCATGTTGGAGGCCTACGACTGGCCCGGCAACGTCCGCGAATTGGAGAACACCATTCTTCGTGCCTGCGCCCTTTGTAATACCGACGTCCTCCTGGCTTCGGACATTCCTCTCGGGGGCAGCACCCAGCGCGCCGTCACG
Source organism: Phragmitibacter sp. (assembly GCA_965284365.1). Lineage (GTDB taxonomy): Bacteria > Verrucomicrobiota > Verrucomicrobiia > Verrucomicrobiales > Verrucomicrobiaceae > Phragmitibacter. Next base: position 573,349 of record OZ260079.1, on the reverse strand, counting down.
CCCATCCACAACATCACCCGCATGCAGGATGCCCTCCAGATCCTGCTTCAGGGCGCCCAGGCCAGCCCCGAACTGGATCTCTTGCCCTGGATCGAGCGGGAAATCAAACGACTCGCTCTTCGACTTTGCCATCAGGACGCCGAAAAAGCCTCACGTCTTTTGGGAGTTCCCATTGTAGCACCGGCCAAATCGGAAGCCGCCGATCCTGTTCAGATTCCTCCTGCCAAGCAACCTGCGGAGACCAAGCCTTCCCGCGCACGGAAAGTGTCCTAGCAGCAGGGGAAGGCGAAGGGCATTGTTGGTCTTCGTGCATCTCGCCTGTCCTATTTCCCTGGCCACGGCGGTGTCTTGGGAGCGCTTCGCCTTAACTTGACAGGCCGGAGCATGGCATCCATGAAATCCATGCACGCATGAGCAATAATTTATTGGGCAAACACGTCGTCATCCTCGGAGGCGGCGTTTGCGGTCTGTATGCAGCCCGGGTGCTGACCCGCGCTGGCGTTAAGGTCACCGTCCTGGAAAAAGGCGATCGACCCGGCGGCTTGGCTACTTCCCACCAGCGTGGCCAGAATTGGTACGACCTCGGCTGCCACATGCTCCATGAGTTCGACAAGGAGATCTATGAGGACATCCTGGACCTGATGGGTGACGAGAGTATCCCCGTTGCCTTGGACGCGAAGATCCGCTGGGCGGGGAATTTCTACCGTTATCCGCTCCAGTTTCAGGACATGATCAAAGGCATTCCGCTGCCCATTCTGGCGTTTTACACCATGGGCCTCTTTTACGCCCAGATGCGGAAGACGCTCGTCCCATGGACCCCGAAGAATGCCGAGGAAGCGCTCATCCAGCTTTACGGATCTCCTCTTTACCGTTTCTTCTTCCGTGAATTCACGCACCGGTATTGGGGCATGCATCCGCGCGAGCTCTCCGCCACTTTCATCACCACCAAGATGCCTCGCCTCAGCGCCGTTGACGTGCTGAAAAAAGCCTTCGGCAAGGTCGGCGCAAAAGAGAAAGGCGTGAAAGCCGTAGACAGCGCCCTCCATGAAGAAACGCTTCACTATTCCCGCACCGGCGCCGAGGCCATGCCCCGAGCTCTCATGAAGGGTGTTATCGAGGAGGGTGGGGAAGTAATCTTGAATGCCGAGGTAACGCAGGTCGCCCTCGAAGAGGGACGCGTGCAGTTCGTTCGTTATCAGAAGGACGGGCAGGAGCACCAGATCGTTTGCGATGAATGCATCTCCACCATTCCACTCCCTTGGCTGGTGAAGAAAGTCGACCCTTCCCCTCCGGCGGAAGTAAGCAAAGCAGCCGGCGAACTCCGGTTCAAACCCATCTCCATCTACGGCCTCCTCGTCAAAAAGGAGAAGTGCATCGACGCACTCTACATCTACTACCGTGACCGCGCCTTCCACCGTGTTGGCGAGCCGAAGAATGCTGGTCTCATCGTGAAGCCGGAAGGCCACACCGTCCTCATCGTGGAAACCACCTGCGAGATCGGTGATGAAAAATGGCTCGGCACCGAAAAGATAAAGCAGCGCATCTTCGATGACCTCGCTGCGGAGAAACTCTGCACTCCGGATCAGATCGTGGAGGTGAATGTCCTCCATGGCGAAACGGGTTACCCGATCTTCGCACTCGGCTTCGAACCCCATTTCGAAAAAGTCATGAAGTGGGTCAAGTCCGTGCCCAATCTCCAAAGCGTGGGCCGCCAGGGGGGCTTCAAATACCCCAACATGCACGCCGCCATGCGCATGGGTGCCACCGCTGGCCAGACCGTGCTGAAACGGTTTTCCGCCTCTACGAAGTAGACTGATTCTCGAAAAGAATGTCAGAATGAAACTTGGGGCGGGAGGGTATGAGTGGCAAGGAAAGGGCGAAATCCGCTATGTTGACATAACGGATGAGCCGTTGACGCAGCCAATCGTGCCCTCCCGTTCAAATGTTTCTGACAGTCTTTTCGAGAACCAGTCTAGCTCCACGGGCCCAAAAAAAAGCAAGCGGGGGCAAGCATACCGCGACCTTTCTACGACCATTCTGCACCATGATCGAAGCCAATACTTCCAAACTCCGCTGGGCCGGTCTCCTCGGCTTTGCTGCCGTTGGCCTCGGAGCCCTTGGCGCCCACGGCCTTGAAACCGCCTGGAAAGCCCAACTCGCCCCGGACATCGCTGCCCGCCGTTTGGAAGTCTGGGCCACTGCCAGCCACTACCATCTGGCACACGCCATCGTCCTCCTCATTCTCGCATTTGTCTACCCACAGGCAGGGCAGGGGAGATGGACCTGGAGCAGCTTCCTCTTCGGCATCCTCATCTTCAGCGGCACCCTCTACGCCCTCTGCCTCACCGGCCTGAACTGGCTCGGCGCCATCACCCCCATCGGCGGCCTCCTCCTCATGCTAGGCTGGCTCCTCCTCGCCCTAAACAGCAGCAGAAAGCTCAAAAGCTAAACCTCTTTCCTGACGTAGCTGACCGTCGACCCGGAGTGCGGTGGCTTGCCACCGCTCGGTAGGAGGAGCTTGCTCCGACGCGGCCGGAGCGGCTATCCTAACGATCCCGTTCGTCTCCTGTCTCCGTGACGCTGAGAGACGCAAATCGTGCTCCACCTTCGTGCCTTTGTGGCTTCGTGTGCTAGCGAAGCTCGGCTCCGCCGAAAAGAAACAAACTCAACCCTGCCAACAGACCCAATCCGTCCGTTTGACCAACCCTCACCCCACCACCTGCTTCGTCCAATCCCCCAGATTATAATAATTCGTCACCCGCGCTACCTTCCCATCGCGCACATCAAAAAACGCCCCCACAGGCAGCCAATACGTCTGCCCGGTTGCCTCCGGCAACCCCTCATCCGTCGCCTTATACACCCCACGAATATAAAACTCTGCCGCTGCCCGGCTGCCATCCTCACTGGCGAACACTTGTAACTGCTCCACCTGCTCATCATAGCAGCGATCCATCCGTTGCAGAAACGCCCGGAAAACATCCACTCCCACTTCGCTCGCTCCTTGATTGATGTCATGCCGCACATCATCCGTCAGCAGCGCCAGCATCGCCTCCCGGTCACCACCATTGAAAGTCCCATAATACCGCGTGATCAGATCAAACGTGGCAGCAGAGGCAGGAATTGTTGACGTAGTAGAAGGCGAAGTTGCAGACATATCTTAATCCAAAATGGTGAGGTCAAAAGCCGCCCGCACCATGGCGAAACTCAGCCCCGGACGCAAGTTCTTGCCTCCACTTACCATGGCCCATCGGCGCTGCATCCCTTCGTGCGAAGGACGTTTCGGTTGCGTCACCCCGTCTGACCGCTATCCTGCGCGCCCATGTTTGGTATGACTACTCTTCGATCGGCCTGGCTTTGCCGCCGGAAGCTGGCGGCGGGCGCTTGCATCTTCACCTCTTTTGTTACTGGCGCAGTTCATGCTCAGGTCAGTGTCATCGCCGTGGATGTTTATAACAAAAAGATTCATCTGCAGTCTGAGGCAGGCGAAAAACGTCCCGTCGGCGGATTGACCAAAGTCGCTGCCGCGCTGGTGGCGCTGGATTGGGCGGACACGACGAAGGTGCCTCTGAATACTCTCGCTCCCATCACCCCCATGACTGTTGGTGTGGCCGGTGCAAACACCTTGGGCCTTATGCCCGGCGATCAGGTCACCCTGCGCGACCTCATCTATGCTTCCATGATGTCTTCGGACAATGTGGCCACCACCACCTTGGCAGCGTTCGTTGGGCAGGATATTCTTACTCGCCGACGCAAAGGCGGGGATCCCATTGGCGAATTTGTCTCTCAGATGAACAAGCTCGCGGCACGCGAAGGCATGACGAAGACCCGCTTCACGAACCCCCACGGGTTGGAAGCCGGCCGCTCTTCACCTTTCTCTACGGCAGCAGACATGGCGAAGCTCAGCATGTACGCCATTTCACGCGCACCTTTCCGCTTCTACACGAATCAGAAGTCCCGCAGCATTACCGTCCTTCGCGGTGGCCAGCCTCTCAGCGTGGAACTTCGTAACACCAATAGCCTCCTCGGCACCGGCACCATTGATGGTATCAAGACGGGCAACACTCCCGCTTCAGGCGGATGCGTCATTATCACCGAGGAACGCCCCGGAACCGTGATGCCGCAGAGTGATGGCAAGAGCGCGGTGTATCGCCATCGTATGGTCGCCATTGTTTTGGGATCCGCCGATCCCTTCTCTGAAGCACAGCATGTACTCCGGCAGGGCTGGGGCTCGTATGAACAATGGCTTCAGGCGGGCCGTCCGGTGACCAATGCAAAGGAACTGCTCCCAACGTTCCAATAAGCGATCTCCCTCTCACACAACTCCCAGACCAGACACAGTTCTTTCCTTCCTATGCGTATCGGTATCCTCAATAGCGGCGGCGATTGTCCAGGGCTCAATGCAGTAATCCACGGCGTTGTGGGTGCAGCTACGGAGTTGGGATGGGAAGTCATCGGCTTCCGCAATGGCTTCGAAGGCCTCCTTCCCAACGGCCCCGGCCACTTCAAGCTCGATACAGAAAAGACCCTTGGCATTTTGAGCCTCGGCGGCACCATCCTCGGCACGACGAATAAGGGCAACTTCGCTGCCAAAGTCGGCGTCGAAAACATCTCCAAGGTTCCCGCTGACATCATCGACCAAGCGAAAGTCACTATCCGTTATCTCGGCATTGAGGCCCTTATCGTTGTGGGTGGTGATGGCTCCCTCACTACAGGCCTTCAGCTTTGCGAGGAAGGCATTCCGGTCGTCGGTGTGCCCAAGACCATCGATAACGACCTCCAGGCCACCGCGATGACCTTCGGCTTTGATTCTGCCGTCGGCATGGTGGTTGAAGCGTTGGACCGTCTTCGCACTACGGCTGAAAGCCATCAGCGTGTCATGGTAGTGGAAGTCATGGGCCGCCATGCCGGCTGGATCGCCCTCCATGGCGGTATCGGCGGCGGTGCCGATGTCGTCCTGATTCCGGAAATTCCTTTCAAGCTTGAACTCGTTGCCAAGCATGTGAACCATGTCTTCGCGACTGGCCACCGCAGCCTGCTCATCGTCGTAGCCGAAGGCGCTCACCTCGAAGACGGCAAGCTCATGACCAAAGAAGAAAACAAGAATCAGCAGGTTCTTCTCGGCGGCATTGGAGAGCACCTTGCCAGACAGGTGGAGGCCCTCACCGGTCGTGAAACACGCGATGTCCGCCTCGGCCACCTTCAACGTGGTGGCTCACCCACCGCGCTGGACCGTATTCTTGGTACCCGTTTTGGTGTGAAAGCCGTCGGCCTCATCAAAGACAAGCAGTTCGGCCGCATGGTGAATTACCAAAGCTATCACGTCGGCGACGTGCCCATCGAAGAAGCCGTCAACAAGCTCCGCCTCGTCCAACCTGAGAGCGAAGTCGTCCAAGCCGCCCGAGCCGTAGGCATTAGCTTCGGCGATCGTTGACCGCATTTAACCCGAAGCTCTACCTTTCCAAAAGCGGTGACGGCCTAAGCCCTCACCGCTTTTTTGTCTCCAGAACACATCCTCAGTTTTCCAACTCATCCTGCCTCCCATCGCATCTCATCCAACAACACATCAATTCGCCCCGACCCGGTGTGCGTGCAGCGTGCAGCTTGCTGCCGCTCGGTTGGAGGAGCTTGCTCCGACGGGCGGTCACTCTCGCATCACCCCCGATTCCATCCCCTCCCAGCCAGCACTCCCCAAACCTTCGCGCGTTCCTCCTGCGTCGGGCGTCGCAGCGCGTCTTCGCATTAAAAATCTTCCCGTTACGCCCCCCCAACCCATCCCGCCCACGACTCCCTCTTGAAACTTGAAACTTGAAACTTGAATCTCTCCCCCGCCCTTGATCTCACCCCCCTCAAAATTTCTCGCTTGTAAGCCCTTCTGCATTAGCATCTAAAAGTTATGGAACGTGTATTGGAACTATTGCGGGAAAACGCCCGCCTCAGCGTCGAAGAGATCGCCGTCCGTCTTGGCACATCGGTGGATGAAGTCGTCGCGCGTATGGCGAAGCTTGAGGAAGAGCAAATCATCCTTGGCTATCAGGCTGTCATCGATTCAGAAAAATTCGTTCCCCGTGGTGTCACCGCCTTGATCGAGGTGCGCATCACTCCTGAGAGCGGCGGCGGTTTCGATCGCATTGCCAATCGCATCGCGCAGTACGACCAAGTGCGCAGTTGTTACCTCATGAGCGGCGGTTACGACCTCACCCTCATGGTTGAAGGCAAAGACCTTTATGACGTTGCCCGCTTTGTGGCGGAAAAACTTAGCCCTCTGGAAGTCGTCCTCTCCACAGCCACGCATTTCCAGCTTCGTGTTTACAAGCACGATGGATTCCTCATCAAGTCGAACCTCTCCGAGGACCGGCTGCCCGTTTCGCCATGAGCCTCCCACGCCAAATGAACCTGGAGAGCAAACTGTCCTCCCAGATCCAGGGTATTCCTCGGTCTGGCATCCGCGATTTCTTTGAACTTGTCATCGGCCGCAGCGACATCATTTCCCTTGGTGTCGGTGAACCGGACAAGGCCACACCTTGGGCCATTCGGGAGGCGGCCATCCGTTCCCTCGAGAAGGGTCAGACCACCTACACCAGCAATCGCGGCCTCGAATCCCTGCGAGTTGGCATCAGCGGTTACGTGGAAGAGCACTTCCGCGCCACTTATGATCCGAAGACGGAAATTCTTGTCACCGTAGGTGTCAGTGAGGCGCTCGATCTGGCTTTCCGCGCCGTCTTGAATCCCGGCGATGAAGTCATTTTCCATCAGCCCTGCTACGTATCCTACGCACCCAGCATCACCATGGCCTACGGCGTCGGTGTGCCCGTGAACACGCGCTTGGAAGATAGGTTCGCGCTGAAAGCATCGGACGTGGAGAAAGTCATCACGCCCAGGACAAAGGTCATCGCGCTCAACTTCCCCACGAATCCCACCGGTGCCGTTGAGCCCCCGGAAGAACTGGAGAAGATCGCCGCTCTCTGCGTGAAGCACGACCTCATCTGCTTCACGGATGAGATCTACAGCGAACTCCTTTACGACAATCAGCAGCACAAGAGCATCGTGGAATTCCCCGGCATGCGGGAGCGCACCGTCCTCTTGCATGGCTTCTCCAAAGCCTTTGCCATGACCGGCTGGCGTCTCGGTTATGCCTGCGCGCCTCCCGTTTTGATTGAGGCGATGATGAAGATTCATCAATACTGCATGCTTTGCGCTCCCATCATGAGCCAGATGGCCGCCATCGAAGCGCTCAAACAAGGCGCCGCAGCGTACGAACCCATGCGCCAGAGTTATGAAGAGCGCCGCAACCTCGTCGTGAGCCGCCTCAATGCCATGGGGTTGAATTGCTTCAATCCCGGCGGTGCCTTTTATGTCTTCCCCGATGTGAGCGTCACCGGTTTGACCGGCAAAGAGTTCGCCCTCGGCCTCCTCAACGAGCACAACGTCGCCGTAGTCCCAGGCGGAGCCTTCGGCCCCAGTGGTGAAACCTGCGTCCGTTGCTGCTACGCCACCGCCCCCGACCTCCTCGTCAAAGCCATGGACGCCATGGAAATCTTCGTGGCCAAACACCGGAAGTAAGCCGGAAATTTCTGCCCAGTTGGAAATGGTCAGCTCCGTCCTCCGACCGAGCCTGCTGCCTGACGCCGTAGAACGAACGTCCACGTTCGTTTGTGCCGCGCCGCGCACGCATTCCGCCAGCTTACCTTACCTCCCCGTAAACCCGCTCCAATTCCCCGAAGTATAACTACATAGTCGCCCCTGAAAAACCCACCTTCTCCTAGGGAGGAAGCTGGAATACTGAGGATGAGTGTGCGATAAAAACGACCGGAAAGGACGCGACTGGGCGCAAAAGCCGGTCGATTTCAATTAGCATGAAGCACCGGCAACTTCAGGATCAGCAGAAGAGCTTTTTGATGCAAACCTTGGAGGAGCAGTGCGATCCGCGCCATCCGCTGCGCAAGCTGGGAGGAGCGCTGCCCTGGAAGGAGATGGAAGCGATGTTTGCGTCCCGTTACAGCAACACGGGACGGCCTGCCAAACCCATCCGGCTGATGATCTCATTGCTGTTGCTCAAGCAGATGCACGACCTCAGTGATCAGGCCGTGGTGCAGCGCTGGGTGGAGAACCCCTATTGGCAGCACTTCTCAGGCATGGAGCACTTTCAGTGGGAACTGCCCTGTGATCCCAGTGATCTGGTTTATTTTCGTCACCGTATCGGTCCAGAAGGTGTCGAGCAGTTGTTAGGCATCAGTGCGAAGCTCCATGGCGAAGCCGCCCAGGAACCCCAACTGGTGATCGACAGCACGGTGCAGGAGAAGAACATCACCCATCCGGTGGACAGCAAGCAGTATGGCAAGATCATCCAGCACTGCTGGAAGCTGGCCGACGATCACGGCATCAAGCTAAGACGAAGCTATGGCAAAGAGTTGAAGCAGTGTGTGAGGATGCAACGCTTCCACCGAGACAAGCAGCAGCGTCAGAAGGCCGATAAGGGCGTCAGACGCATGCAGACCATCGCGGGAACTTTGGTGAGGGAACTGACCCGCAAGCTGCCTGCACAGGTGGCGCACGAGTTGGAGCCACGTTTTGCCCTTTACCAGAGAGTCCTGCAGCAGAAGCGCAGCGACGGGGACAAGATTTACTCGCTGCATGAACCGCATGTTTACTGTGTGGCCAAAGGCAAGACGACTAAGAAGTATGAGTTTGGCACCAAGGCGTCCCTGGCGATGACCAAGACGGGCGGGATCATCGTGGCAGCGGTGGCACATGCCACCAATCAGTATGACGGGCATACCCTGCCTGAAGTGTTGGCCAAAGCGCAACTGGTTCAGCAGAAAGTGCCGGAGGCGGCCATTGTGGACCGGGGATATCGAGGTCAGAAGTGGGTGGGGCACACCGAAGTGCTGGCCCCAGGACCTCGTGCCAAGGGTCAGTCCAAACGGAGAACTCAGCAGCTACGACAATGCTTCAGAAGAAGAGCAGCCATTGAGCCGGTGATCAGCCACCTCAAAGCGGACTACCGCATGAGCAGGTGTCTGCTTAAAGGCTTTGCTGGTGACCAAATCAACCTGGCGATGGCAGCGGTAGCATGGAACCTCAACAAGTGGCTGAGGCTTTTTTGGCTCTTTTGGCTCTTTTGGCTCCGGCTCTGCCAAAGCATCACTTTGCTGCCCAAACCGGCTGCTGCCTGCGGAAACTCAATATCCCTTTTTCAGCACTGACTACATAGTTATACTAAACGCCTCCATATGCACACCCCACCTCGACTTGGTTCCAACCAGCCCCCTTTCTCGCACTGAGCCGCACTTCAAAGCGCGTGATGCCTCAGTTCCATATCCGATCATCCCTTCACCCCTCCACAAACCTTCGCGCGTTCCTCCTGCGACGGGCTTCGCTGCGCACCTTCGTTAAATCCCAACCAACCCTCCCAACCTACCTTTCAGATCTTCGCGTCTTCGCGCCTTCGCGGTGAAAAATAAACCGTCTCATCCCCCCGACGACATCCCACCACCACTCCCCCCAAAAAAACCCGCCCCAAATTTTCCCCAAAGTATGACTATATAGTCATACTTAACGCCTCTTACCGCACCCCCAACCTCGACTTGGTTCCAACCAGGCCCTTTTCTCGCACGAAACCGCACTTCGAAAGAAACCAGCCTCGCCCCCTGTTTTTTGCTCCATCCCATCGGTCTGCCACCATGCTCTCCCGTTCTCTTCTATTGCTCACCATCTCGACCGCATTCCTCACGGGAGACCTCATAGCCCAAACAGCAGCGGTCCCACCACCCGTCAAAGCGGCGACACCTAAGAAAGAGCTGCCCATGACGCCTGGTGGCCAATACCGGGCGCATGACCTGTCACGGCCTCGCCCGGTGGTCATCGCGCCGCCCGTCGCCTCGGTCAAAGATAGCCCCGGCACCGCCCCCTCGGACGCTATTTCCCTTTTCAACGGTAAAGACCTTTCCCAATGGCTCCGCATTCCACGCAAAGGCGATGCGAACCCGGAAGACAAGAACCCCAAGTGGAAAGTCACCCAGGGCTACGCCGAAATCGTTCCCAACAGCGGCGCCATCTACACCAAGGAAAAGTTCCAGGGCGATGGCCAACTGCACATCGAATGGGCCACCCCTGAAGTGGTCTCCGGCAATGGTCAGGGCAGGGGAAACAGCGGCGTCTTTATTGAAGGTTTCCCGGAAATCCAGGTGCTCGACTCCTACAACAACGACACCTATCCCGATGGCCAGGCCGCCGGCCTTTACAGCAACTATCCACCCATGGTGAATGCCAGCCGTAAACCCGGCGAGTGGCAGAGCTATGACATCCTCTTTGAGCGCGCCAAACTGGATGCCAAAGGCCAGGTCATTTCCAAAGCTCGCCTCACTGTGCTGCACAATGGCGTTGTCGTTCACTACCAGCGTGAGTTCGACACCACGGCTCAGGAAGGTGACATCACGTTGCAGGATCACCTGAATCCCGTTCGCTACCGCAACATCTGGCTGCGGCCCCTCCGAGTGGACCCTGACGCTGTCGGCACCAAACCTCCAACGCCAAAGCCACCACCTTTGACCATCGCCATCAAGACCCTCACGGCCCAGATGAAGTTCAGTGAGACGGAGTTCGTTGTCCGGCCCGGCCAGCAGGTGAAAGTTGCGTTTGAGAATGTCGATGACCTGCCTCACAACATCGTCTTCTGTCAGCCCGGCACGGATGTCGTCGCCATGGCGAACAAACAGATGGAAAAGCCGGACGAAGCGTTGAAGCGCAACTGGCTACCGGACGATGAGAAGATCTGGCAACACAGCCGCCTTCTCAATCCGCATGAGAAGGAAACTATCACCTTCACCGCACCAGAGAAGCCTGGCGACTATCCCTACGTTTGCACCTTCCCGGGCCATGCCATGACCATGCAGGGCAAGATGAAGGTCATGCCCCTCGGTGAAGGCCTCAAGGATCTTCGTTTCCAACTCTATCTCGGCAAATGGGACAAGCTGCCTGACTTCAGCAAGTTGACTCCGCATCGTTCCGGCCCAGTGGAAGACAACCTCATCCAGATCAAACTGGATGACTACAAGAACGAGTTCGGTGTCGTCTTCACTGGGAAGATTAACGCTCCTCGCAAAGGTTCCTACCGGTTCTACACCACCGGCGATGACGGAGTCCGTTTGTTGGTGGATGGCAAGAAGGTTGTTGAATATGATGGCATCCATCCAGCCGGTGATATTAAGGAAGGCTCCTGTCAGCTTGATGAAGGCGAACACGAACTGCGCCTCGAGTACTTCCAGGGTGGTGGTGAGATCTTCGTCTTCGCTGCCTGGAAAGGCACGAACTTCGATATCACACCTCTCTCCACTTGGACTCCAAAGGGCTGGGAGAAAGGCGCCAAGAGCACGCGCGTTCGCGAGTTTGATCCCATCAATCTCACTGTCCGGGATGAAGCCGTCATCTATCGCAACTTTATCACTGGCGCAGGCAATCGCGGCATCGCGGTCGGGTATCCCGGTTCCGCCAACATTACTTGGAGCGCGGAACAGATGAACCTCGCTCTCATCTGGCGCGGTGCCTTCATTGATGCGTCAAAACATTGGAATAGCCGCGGCGGCGGCACGCAGAACCCGCTTGGTTACGACGTCGTCCATCCTTCTGACGGCGAACCCTTTGCCATCCTTCCCACGCCGGATGCTGCTTGGCCCGCCAAGCAAGACCGTGCGCCACGCTATACCTGGAAGGGTTATCGTCTCGATGACAAACGCTTCCCGACCTTCAGTTATGATTGGAACGGCGTTGGCGTGGAAGATCGTTTTGATGTGAGGCCGTCTCTCAAAGCCAACCAATCGGAACTGGTCCGCACGCTGCGGCTCCGCAGTTGGAACGTTCCCAAAGGTACTTATCTGCGACTCCTTTCGGGCGACATCAAATCCACCAAGGAAGGCGAATACACCATCAACAAACTGGTGACGTTCACCTGCGACCCGGCGCTTCATCCCATCCTGCGGGGCGAAGGCAATCAGCGCGAACTGCTTATCAGCATTCCAGAGGGCGCTGGTGACACCTCCTACACGTTTGGCTATGCCTGGCAGCCCTGATTTCGACTGACCTTATTCCCTCTCGAACATGAAATTTTCGCTTTTGTTTGCTTCGCTTCTCGCTACCTCTGCCGCTTTGGCGGCGGATCCGCAAGAGCCGGACTTTTACCGCATCACTTCCTTCATCACTCCGAAGGATACGGCCATGGAGGTTGGCTCCATCGAGTTGTTGCCAAATGGCAAGTTGGCCCTTGGCACCCGTCGTGGTGAGATCTGGACCGTCAGCAATGCGCAGTCTGGCGATCCTTCCAAAGTTCAGTATCAACTCTTCGCTTCCGGCTTGCATGAAGTGCTGGGTCTCGCCTACAAGGAAGGCTGGCTCTACGCCACCATCCGTTACGAGATCGTCCGCATGAAAGACGAGGACGGCGATGGACGGGCCGATCTCTTCGAAACCGTCAATGACGGCTGGGGCGTCTCAGGGGACTATCATGAGTACGCCATCGGCTCCACCTTTGATAAACGTGGCGATCTTTGGGTCACGCTCTGCCTCACGGGCTCTTTCAGCAGCAAGGTGCCGTTCCGTGGCTGGGCCCTGCGGGTCACACCCGATGGCAAACTGGTGCCCACCTGTAGCGGTATTCGCAGCCCGGGCGGCATTGGCTTCGATTCCGATGGCGAAGTCTATTACACCGACAATCAGGGCCCCTGGCACGGCTCCTGTACCCTCCAGCATCTCATCCCGGGAACTTTCCAGGGACATCCTGGCGGCAATGAATGGTACTCCCTGGCTCCCAACATGGGAGCACGCCCACCCGACCCTGTGGACAACAGCCGGATGGTCACGGAGCGCGCCCGCATCAAGGAACTCGTGCCGCCCGCCGCGTACATGGTGCATGGCCGTATTGGCAATTCCTCCAGCTTCATTGTCTGCGACATGAGCGAAGGAAAATTTGGTCCATTCCAGAAGCAACTCTTCGTCGCGGACCAAAGCCATTCCAATGTCAGCCGCGTCTTTCTGGAAACCGTCAACGGCGTGAAACAAGGTGTCGTCATTCCCTTTCGCTCCGGCTTTGGCTCAGGCCTCATTGGTGGCCGCTTCGACCAGGAAGGCCGTCTCTTCGTCGGCGGCAGCGATCGTGGTTGGGGCGCCCGCGGTGGTAAGCCGTACTGCTTCGAGATGCTGGAGTGGAAAGGCAAAGTCCCCTTTGAGATTCACGAGATGCGCGCCAAAGCCGATGGCTTCGAAGTCACCTTTACTCAGCCCGTAGACCCCGCCACCGCCGCTAATCCCGCCAGCTACTCCATGCGCGAGTTCACCTATGCCTACCGAGCCGAATACGGCGGCCCCGAAATCGATGACATCGTCCCCAAGATTACCGCCGCTGTGGTCTCGCCCGACAGCAAATCCGTGAGACTGCAGATCAGCCCGTTGACCAAAGGTCACATCCACGAACTTCATCTCGATAACGTGAAATCCAAAGAAGGCAGTTCACTGCTCCACCCTGTGGCCTATTATACTCTTAACGAGATTCCAGGAAAGTGATGAGTAAAGCTCGTCTGTTACTCGGCAAAGACGCTGATGGGTAAGTAAGGGGCCTTGGCAGCGCATCCAAGGTCGAGCGGGAGCGCGAACCTTCTCTCTACGCGAGAAGCGAAACAATGCGCTTCTCTCTGACTAACCAAAAAAATTACCACAAGATGAAACTCAAAGCTTCACTCACCGCCATTCTGGCTATCGGCTTGATGACCCTCCCCCTGGCCGCACAAAGCGGATCCTCTGGAACCTCTCAGCAGGGTGGCCCGTCCACCACCAATCCTCAAACAGGGGAACGGGCGTCGGGTCAGAATACAGCCGATACCAATAAGGCGATTGACCAGAACAAGGAGAACTTGAAGCCAATAGAACCTCAAAAGCCCACCAATGATAAAGGTGCGGGCACGCAAAGAGATCCAAACTCCAAGCAAGCCAGCGGCGCCTCTGACGAGACCAAGACCGAAGACTCCAAAGGCCGGACATCGTCAGGCTCTGCTGCCGGCAATACTACTGGTAGAGGCAACCCATCCAGTGAATCCAACGCTACGGCCCCCTCTTCTGATCCGGGTCAAGGTTCCGCTAACACCAGCGGGAGCTCAGCAGCGGGCAAGAGTAAGTGAGACCACTAGTCAAAGTTGAGGTTGGTTAATTAATCTATTTGAATTAACTATCCCTCCCGGCTCTGGCGCAACGTATTCCACTATGAACGGCGCCGGAGTCGCCGTGATCCTTGATCCCTGCATGACCGAACGTCCTATCACCATCACCTCGCGACTGGGAGTGGCTGCAATTGCACTTTCACTCTGCACGCCTCAGCCATTGCTGGCTCGCGATTCCCTGTTTTCCATCTTCAAAAAAAAGCCAAAGCCTGAGCCTGAGGTGGTCGTGCCGAAAGCGCTGCCGGCTCCCAAGCCCGCCACGGCTTCCAAAAGCAAATCGACCAAGCAGAGCACGGTCGCGAAAAAGAGTACCGCCCCGAAGAAGACTGCCAAGCCCGAAGCGAAAAAGAACGAGGTGGCCGAGGTCAGCAAATCCGGCGCAAAACCCAAGAGCGGCACGGCATTACCCCCACCTCCTGCTAGCGGCGAGATTGCCCAAGTCGTGGAGCCGCCAAAACCACCCCCGTTGGCTTTTGCGAGACCAGTAATGGGCCGGAAGGGCTTCGTCTATCCTCCCGGTGCTCAGCACTCTTCAGAGTATGTGGTGGATGTCTCAGGCTTGGCCCCGGGCCAAGTGGCCAAAGACCCTCGTACCGGTCAGGCTTTCCTCGTCCCGTGATTGACTGACCATTGACCCCAAGCTTTAAGGCTTGGGCAGACCACTGAGGTTACCCCTCAGAGAGTCAGGCTCCGACCATCTCTCCAGCGCCCGATTCCATCGCATAAGCGGTGGCGGGTCGGTTGCGCTGCTTGCCGGAAATCTTTACAGGATTCTTGGCTGCACTCGGTTGGCGAAGACCGTGTGTGACGGTGCACAGGATGAAGCCGGAAATGATGACGGGGAAGAAGGTAAGTGTCAGCACCAGGAGCACAATACCCTGGCAGCTTTTAGGAATGACTCGGCAGATTGAAATTAGGAACCGCTCGATGTTGTTCTGTGGAATATGTCGGGAGACGCTCATGCCAAGGATTTGGAGGTTTTGGGAGCTGCCGTTCGGGCAGTGCTCCGCATGAGAATCGCGGCAGATTATCGAATGAGGCTGTGGAATTGACCCCTAAAGCGAGATCAGGGGAATCATTCCGTCCAGGAGGATTCTTCCACCCAGCCACGCTCCATAAGTCTCCCTCCGTGTCTCTCCATGGACTCAATCTTCGTGGGGCACTTTGCCTTTGTCGCGTTTCTTTAGGAAGTCTGCCAACCCGTCGAGATCGATCGCTTTGGATGGAGCTACAGTCGCCTGATCCGACAACGCGTCGGCAGGTGCATCTGTCTCAGGTCGGGTGCTAGTGAGAATGCACCCGTCATACCGGCCAGCCTCTATCTCTGAAATCTCTTCGGCGCTTTGCCAACTGGCTGGCATCAAATTGCTTCCTGGTATGAAATTTTTGTGGAGGATGAGTTCCAGGAAAGTAGGGCTTCCCCCATGTCGGCAACTGATGAGTCTCAGCCCGAAGAGACGCTTTCCTATCGAGGCGCCTCGATGAAAATCGCCGAACAATAGGTAAGCTCCTGCGACAACGTAGGGAAGCAACTCCCAGGGAAAGGCAGCATCGCCAAATGAAGAATTCAGTGCTACCGAAGTGACGAGATACAGGATCTGAGTGATACCCAGGTCGATGAACCCGGCGGCAAGAATCTGCCGGCGACTTGGGTAGGGATAGTCTTCAGGATGGACTCGCATCGGTGACGACTCGGAATAACTCGCAACCATCCCATTGGCAACAGCCATGAACATTTTTTGGCTTGCCAGACACGAATTTTGCTACGTGATGGTGCTGTCTTTAATCACGACCAGCCCGCCATCATATGAGCCATCCCTTTCAGCTATTCCTGCGTCATTATGCAGCCTGGGGGGTTGCTTCATCTTTGCTCGCCACCATGAGCAGTTGTTCCCCGTTGATTTACAAGAAGCCAGCAACCGCCTGGCCTCATGCTTTCATCAGTTACAAGATGCCGAAGCCGGGAGACAAGAACCTGCGGGTGGGGGTAAAGGATCTCATCGACATGAAGGGTGAGGTCACCTCGGCGGGTTCGGAATACATGCTGAAGAACCGGAAGCCTGCGGCAGAGGATGCCCCGTGCATGAAGATCATCCGGCAGCGGAAGGACGTCACCGTCGTGGGGAAGACGAACCTCAGCGAGTTCGCCGTGGGCGTGTCGGGATCAAATGACTATTTCGGGACTCCGGTGAACCCTATCGACAACAAACGGGTACCAGGTGGATCGTCCAGCGGCTCAGCCGTGGCTCTCGCTTGGGATCTGGCGGATGTGACTTTGGGGACCGATACGGCGGGCTCCATTCGAGTGCCAGCAGCTTGCTGCGGTGTGGCCGGGCTGAAGACCACCTTTGGCATGATCCCCATCAAGGGAGTCTATCCCATCTCTCCCACTTACCTGGACACGGTAGGGCCGATGGCTCGCGATGTGAAGGGCTTGGTCACCGGGATGGAGTTGCTCAAGGATGGTTTCTCGGGCGAATACGCCAAGGCCAAAGCTGCCAAACCTACGGCAGCAAAAATCAAGATCGGTCGCCTCTACATTCCTGGCACTGACAAGGCCATTGATAAAGCCATCGATGCCCGTCTCGAGGCTAAGGGGTTCCAGGTAGTGCGTTTGAGCGACGAGTTTTTGAAGCAATGGCTCGAGGCGCAGGACATTGGCGGAAATGTGGGTGCCGCAGGTTCCTGGTATAGCAATCAGTCGATCGAACATCAACATGGCATCGAAAACCGGGCTAAGAGAACCATGTTCTTCGGGGACATCGTCTATTCACTGCGATTCAAGAATCCCGTCAAACGGGAGAAGGCCATTGCGAAACGCGCCGAATTTTGGAAAGTGCTCGACGGTGTGTTCTCACAAGTGGATGCAATCGCCCTTCCCGTGTTGAAGAAAACCCCGCCGACGCTGAATTGGGTGTTCACAGGCCTCTTCGAGGGCAGTTTCCTGAAACTGCAGTGCACCATGGCGTGCAACTACTCCGGCATCCCTGCGATGGCATTGCCTGTGCCGATGCCCGGCGAACCCTTCCCGATGACGAGCATCCAGGTCGCAGGACCGAAATACAGTGAAGCCGCTCTCCTGAATATCGGGCGCCTTTTGGAATAGGCCTGACAACGGCATCCGGCAGAGCCTGCCCGCACGAACTGCGGGTATGGATAAACAGCCGAAGATCAAGAAACCCTCTCGCGACGGGTTTCGCGATAAATTCCATGTGTTTTCCAAGGTCATTGCCAATGCAACCGGGTCCGTTTGGGCCTTCATGACGGCGCTGCTCGTTGTTGTAGGTTGGGGTATCAGTGGCCCACTTTTTGGATTCTCCGACACTTGGCAATTGGTCATCAATACCAGCACGACCATCGTCACTTTCCTCATGGTTTTCATGATCCAAAGCACGCAGAACCGCGACTCGAAGGCCCTACAGTTGAAGCTGGACGAGTTGCTGCGAGCGGCAGGTCGGGCGCGCAATGAATTGATTGATCTGGAAAATCTCTCCGAGGCCGAATTGGATCACCTTGCGAGTGAGTTTGCTCGTGTGCATCGGCAGGCCGAGAAAGGCGAGACAACCGAGGAGGACGAAGACACAGCTAAGCGGCCGAAAGCGAAAAGTGGTAAGTGAGGTTGCCCAGACGGTTGCCGGTATTTAGAGCTCCCACTTCAACCGCAGGCCCAACCACCGCGGAGCACCAACGGTGACAATGCCGCTGGCCGTTTTCCCCGTCTCCACCTCCGTGTCGAACACATTTGCTGCAACAAAAGAGAGACTGACACCTTCCCGGATGTGGTAGGTGATGGAGGCATCCCAGACGACGTAGTCCGCCAGAGTGAGTGTATTGAGGTCATCCTCAAATTGCTCACTGCCATAACGCGCCTGCACCCTCGCTTCCCAGAGAGCGTGGGGCTTCCAGGTAAGCCCTCCAGTAAGCACGTGGTCTGGTGCCTGAGCCAGCGCCTTTCCTTCAAGATCACCATTCGAATCGTTTATCTCGGTGTGCGTGAAGCAGTAGCTGGTGGATACTCGAAGCTGCTCCACGACGTCCCACTCGGCGCCTAATTCCACCCCGGTGGTAATGGCCGCCTCGACATTTTGCCGCTGCCGATATACGCCACCCTCGGGCACGACAGTTCCATCTGGAGCCACCGCGTATCCCTCTAGCAGGGTGACATTGGTCACGGCATCGTTCAGCCTGTTCCAGAAGACGCCTGCATTCAAAGATACCGTCTCAACCGGACGCCAGTTCACCCCAGCGTCCAGACCGACCAGAGTTTCAGGCTCTAATGCATCATTGGCCGCAGTGATGTCGTTGCCGACACGAAAGGGGCGGTAGAGCTCATTCAGGGTCGGCACGCGAAAGCCGGTATAGGCAGCGCCACGCAGAGTGATTTGCTCAGCCACTGCCCAAGCGGCGCCGAGGCGGCCATTGGCGGTGAGACCGTCGCGGTCATCAAAACGGTTGTTCAGCAGCAGCTCGCCCGAATCGATTACCTTTTCCACGCGGCTTCCATCATTGAGATTCCAATAGTCCAACCGGCCACCGAGAGTGACAGACAAGTCCTCGGAAACGTCCCACAATTGCTCAGCGAAGGCGCCCAGCAGGAGTTGCTGTCCACCGGCCTTCCGGTCATTGAGAAAACGGCCATCCACATAACGGAAGCGCTCCTGTGTTTCTCCCTCCGTCCAGCGGGCATCGATGCCCGTGATGAGCCGGGAGTCATCGCCTGAACCGCGATCCCACCAAACAAGGCCGCCGGGCAGCGTGGTGGTGAAGCTGAAGCCGAGGGATTGGGCTGGAACGTTGTATTGATCCAGTGCAGGGGTCTCGGCCGTGCGGGTTCCATTGACGGAACTGAACGTGCTTTCATAACGCCGATCCTGGTAG
The DNA here is from genome assembly GCA_965284365.1 of Phragmitibacter sp. Classification (GTDB taxonomy): domain Bacteria; phylum Verrucomicrobiota; class Verrucomicrobiia; order Verrucomicrobiales; family Verrucomicrobiaceae; genus Phragmitibacter. The sequence goes on along the minus strand of OZ260079.1, from coordinate 554,270 downwards.
AAAAGAAGCGTCTCCCAGCGCACTTCGCCCGCGTGACCCGTGAGACCAAAGCTGAGATCCAAAGCCTCCGTGCTGTTTCCTGTGTAGGGAGTTCCATTGCTGCGTTCCTCCTCGAACCATGAAGCTCGGACTACGGCCTCCAAGTCCGGCGCGAGTTGTGTGCGAACGCCGCCCTCAAACAAACAAGAGGACGAATCGGCGTCAATGTCCACTGGCCCACGCTGATCCGATCTTACCGTGGGGTAGCCGCCGGAGGTTTGACCGTGCAGCAAAGCGTCAACTTCAGCCGGACCAAAATCCTGGCGAAGAAGCAGCGTGCCGTCCCAAAGCTCGCGGCTCCCGCCCATGATACTGGCGGAGAAATGCTGCGGACGATGCCGAGTGAGATGAATGGTACCCCCCAGGGCATTGTTCCCGAACAAACCCGCGCCGCCTCCCTGGATTATAGAGGCATCGCCCAACATGGCGGCGGGGAATCTCTGCCAGTTCACCCAGCCGCCGAAAGGATCGTTCATGGGTATGCCATCCAGCAGCACCAGAGTCCTTCCAGCGCCATTCGGTCCAATGTTACGCAGGGTGGGGCCCTGGCTCGTAGGATTCGCCACCTCGCTGCTGGCGCGGCGGAAGAGACTAAACCCTGGCACCTTGGTTTTGAGCGCTTCATCCAGAAAACCCTGTGGGGCGCTGGTGAGTTCCTCTCGCTCTAGGTTGAATTGGCTAAAAGCACTCTCTGGAAGAGTTGCATCAGGGTAGCGCGCGGAGACCACGACGCCTTCCATCTCTTCCACGGCTTCCTGCGCCGCCACGAAAACTTGGGAGCCGATGCACAGGCCGAAAGCCAAGATGACCTGCCGTCTGACGACGGAGCAGGCCATGGCTAAAGGTGACAAACAACGGTTCAAGCAGTGGCTCATTTACCACTAGCCGCGCTGATACGCCAAATGCAATCACCGCCGTCGTCCGAAACAAGCATGGACCCATCGGAAGCGACAGTTACACCCACCGGCCGGCCCCAGACATCGCCCTCGGGGGTAACGAACCCCGTGAGAAAGTCTTCATACTCACCGGTTGCTTTGCCACCTTCCACAGGAATGCGGACTACTTTATAGCCGGTGCGTTTTTCACGATTCCACGAGCCGTGCAGAGCCGCGAAGGCGTGATTTTGATACGCTGCCGGGAATTGTTTGCCGTCGTAGAACGTCATGTCCAGTGAGGCACTGTGCGACTGAATCAACACGTCTGGCACGATGACCTTGTCCTTATACTCGGGCTTCTTTCCCTTATGCGTGGGATCTTGATTTCCCCCTGTGTAGTACCATGGCCACCCATAGAATCCACCATCTTTCACGGCCGTGACATAGTCCGGTACGAGATCATCGCCGAGCCCGTCGCGCTCATTGACCGAGGTCCAAAGTTCACCCGTCTCAGGATGAATCGCGAGGCCCACTGGGTTGCGAATGCCCCAGGCGAAGACACGCTTGTTTTTGCCGTCTGGATCGCATTCGAAAACGCGAGCACGATCAGCCTCCGCCGCGTCGTCATCAGAGTTCGACTTGGAGCCAATCGAGACAAAGAGCTTTTTGCCGTCTTTGGAGAACACAATATCCCGCGTCCAGTGGCCACCCCCGGTCAGTTGCCCGCCTCCGGAAAGGTCGACGAGTTTTTCCGCCTCATCTTCCGATTTGGTCTGGCCGTTCTTATAAGGGAGTCGCACCACGGCATCCGTGTTCGCAATGTAGATGTATTTGGGATCAGGACCGAGCGGATAGAAAGCAATACCGAAAGGCTGCTTCAGTTTGGAGGAGAACACTTCATTGAGATCAGGTTTCCCATCGCCATTCGTATCACGCAGGATGCTGATGCGGTCCGACTTGCTCTCCGTCACGAAGATGTCGCCATTGGGTGCAGTGACCAGCACGCGCGGCGCTTTGAGTTTCTCAGCATAAATCTCAACTTTGAACCCCTCGGGTACCTTTGGTAACGCACCGTCAGGCCTGGCCACTTTCTTCGGCTGATTCTTGACAGACTCAGTTGCGTAAGGCTGCGGGATGTCCTGCGCCGTGATCTTGCGGCGAACGCCGGGAGCATCCTTAGTCCAGTCCGCCATCGCTGCCTTTCCGGTGAGAACCGGACTGGCGCTTTCCGCGAAGGTTGCTGAGGTGGTTAAGATCAGGAGAACGAGGCATTTTGCGAGAGGAGATGGCGAGATGTTCATGGGAAGCAGCGCAGTTTGGTATCGTAGGAGAGAAGACGGCGAGGAGGTTCTTTGGCTAGGCGACCGGGCATAACGGCCAAGTGGAACTCGCGGTGTTCGCGTCCGCTTCCTGGCTCAGCTTCAATTCATCTTCCAACGGCTGGATGGCGTTTAGATCACCTTGCGACCAGATGTCCGCCAGCGGTTGAGTCACGCTCTGTTCGATCGCGACCGGGGGTGGGGGAGCTGAAGGGTTCGGCGCAGGCTGCGGATCGGTGGGTTCCGGCTGAGTGGGAAGCGGTGAAGGCTCCGGTTGCGGTGCAGGCATGGGATCGCTCGGATTTGGCGTGGGGGAAGACTGGGGTGCGGAAAAAGTGCTCATATGTCTTTGGTGCAAGGGTGGAGGTTTGCGATTGGCGGCTGCGCGCCCGATTGAAGATTACTTGCCTGGATCGCGGCCGTGGAAGAGCTGGTTCAGGTGTATTAAGGTGTATCGGATATCGTTCTAAAAATGGCCCCCTGAGACTCCGTGATTCTGAGAATCGTTTTCAGGGGGCTGGGACCTGCAGGCCAACCGCGGAAGTTCGATGCCCTACGAGATTCGAGGCTGTTTCCGAGCTTTCTCTTTGATTGCCTTCCATGGCATCGCAGGTATGTTCGGCTTCCCTCCGGCGCACTCGGTGAACGACGACGGCGGAGCAGGAGCAACAGACCAGCACCCGTAGCTCAGTGGATAGAGCAGCGGATTTCTAATCCGTAGGTCGAAGGTTCGATCCCTTCCGGGTGCGCCCCTTATTTTACTAGGGACAGATTGATTTAGAGCGACTTACGTGGCGTTACCTAGAGCAAGCGACATGCATATTCTTGCGTAGTAGTGCACGAAATCACACGAATGTTTGGCAGTCGCTTCGCACAGTAACTCTTAAATGCGGCAGCGCATGATTAGTCGTGCGGTTCATGATCATTCTGTGCGTCTGACACGAAAGAACGCTACTCGCGAGACACCGCCTTTGTAGCCTGCCGCCTCCGCACGAATCCATTTATTGAGCCTGGCGAAATGCCACTGGTCCCACAGCACAGGATGCCTGCGCCAATAAATGGAGATGTAGTCTGGAAGTGGATCACAGAAACCAAGAAGCACGTCGAAACGCTCGTTGATGCTGATGCCAGTTGGGATCGAAAATGAGCATTCAGTAGTTGTCCAGGTGCTCGAACTAAGTGGCAGCGTTCGGGCATGGATTTCTGCTGCTCCCGGGAGTGCCACGACGGACTCCCGGCTATCACTGAGACTGAGTTCGCCTGAGTAGGTCACAACGGAAAAGTCGATCGAGATGCCTGTATCTGACGGCGGCTTGAGTTTGTTTGCGGCTCGCGTGCGCTCAATGTCGAAGCTCAGGGGAGAGCCATACAGACGGGCGCTGTAAACCAAAAGCTCTGGGAACATGGTTTCCGACGAGTCGAGCCGCGTAATCAACACATTTTGACTTAGATCGAGTTGATCGAACCGGTAGGGCACTTCTGGCTTCGGGACATTCAACCAGCTGCGGATGCCAATCGGGGATGAACTCGAAATGCGGGAATCACCGGGCGGAAGAAAACTCCGGAGAAAAACCGAAGCTGCTGCGTCGGGGTTGGTGGTGAAGCAATACCAGTATGGTCCTTCCTTCCGGAGCCACCGCTGGAAGACGTGGGAGCCGATAATCAGAGCCGTGCGATCTTCGGCGCGTAGAATAAAAGGTTTGGCGGCGTCCAGTGAGAGCGGAGCGCCGCCTGCCTGGATGTTCTCTCCTATTAGCTCGCGCGGTGCGGATAGGGTCTCTCGGAAGAACAGCTTTCTGTGACGAACCGTTTCCGGCCCCACTGACAGGAAGGACTCATTGGCGAGAATCTCTCCGCTGGGAAGAGTAATTGTCTCCACCGACTTCTCGGTCTGCGCTAGTGAGCAACTGCCTACTGCGAGGAAGGCCGTGAGGAATGTTATTCGGAGGAGGCGCACAGAAGCCAAACTAGTGGTCGTGAACACTTTTGCAATTTGTCCAACTAGGATGGCGGAAAGTGTCGGCTAAAGCCATGCTTACCTGAAAAAAACCGCGCGCCGAATAAACCCGACTAATTACTAGGCCTTGAGTGGGAAACGCAAAAAAAAGAAATCTCACGTTTCGTGCGTTTGCGACTGGTTACCCACAACTTGTTACTGAACAAAGAATTACTTATACCCTCCGAATGGCTCGCAAACCATTGCACCCGTCGGGAGGGCGGCCTCTAGCACATGACACCGGATTGCCGGGTTCTCTGCAGAGCATGGCTAGGGCGACGGCTGTCCGTCCCTTTTCAGTGTAAATGTCCATCTCCTTCGGATACTTGATCCGCTCATCATACCTGCCGTCCTCCAATGAATCTCCTGGGCCAGTCCGAGAGTTCCAAGCATAATTGAGCTTGATGTAGACTTCGGCGATCAAATCCTGTGCGATGCAATGGTCAGCCGTTTCGAGAGTCTTAATCTCGCTGATGGCGTACGCCAACGCTTGCCGAGCGTCTTCGAGATTAGCGATGATCCAGGGCGTGTTCATGGCGGCCTAACGACCAAGCTCAGCGATCCGGCGCACAGGATCCCACGATTGCACCAGTGACGCGATGGCCAGGTTCGCTGCATCGCATGGTTAGTTGCAGTCATCCCGGTTCGAGTCGTTTGAGCTTGGATGCGGTGAATGTGTAAGAGGCGTATGCCTGATATGCGTAGCCGCGACCACCGTGAGATTCCTTAACGGGGACGACAGGTTCCATGCCCTTTGTGCCGAGTCGATAGCCAGTGCCCGCGTAGGCTGTAAGCTCGGCGGACACCCCGGCGTCCTTGCCGGTTGCGGTGAAGCGTATAAGGTCGGCAATGCGCCATCCGTCGTGCTGGCGGACGAGTAAGAACAAAACTCCGATGCTGGAGCGCGTCGCTTCGGTTGGCGGGCTGGCGACAGCAAGGAGCAGAGCAGAGTCGTCGCCTGACCAAAGGGCATCGCAGGACTGAAGGTCGGGGGCGGTGATTGGCTTGCCATGGTTCTCCCCGCCCATCTCGGAAATTGTAAAGAGAGAGGATAAGTCGCCTTTGGCGGTGGCGGGTTGGAATGCCTTTGCTGCGGTGGCGAACGATTTGACAGACTCGAACGCCGACTGACGCTCGAACTCGGCTGCGTGCGACGGCAGAACAAGCGCGGCAAAGGTAAGAGCGAGAATGGTTGTTTTCACTAGACGCGAGCGACCCTAACTATTGGTCTGCAAATACTTTTCTCAATATGTCCACCTGTGGTATAACCGCAAAATCTGCCGCATATCAACGACTTTCAGGCTGCGGAACCGGAAATGGAACCGCGCAAAGTATGGACATTCGTTATACCCCTAGGGGCGTGCCAAGCCAAGCAAGGCGTCGTTGGCAACTGCCAGCGTGACGCAACCAATTGTTGCGGCAGCGCACGGTTAGGCGACGTTCGTTGCATGTGTTAGAATGGGCGCAGAAAGTGGAGCATTTGGGCTGCGGATGTCCTCTGGAATAGGTTCGGGAACTGTAGCCGTCCATAACTGGTGAAGGAAGCGGCGGAGGGTCGCAATGGCATCGTCAAAAGGAAGCGAATACTCTAACTCGGGCGTGCGAAACCAAAGGTTGGTGGTGCCGTATGCGATGCGAAGCTCCGAAGGGGGATGAAACTCGCTAGTGACGCGCGGCTCGTCTCGAAGGCCGTGATGGTCGAGAGTGGAAAATACAATGTGGTGCATGGACGTGCCTGCGCGAAAGTAACGATTCCAGCCAGCAGCGATGCCTGCGCCAAGAACGCGTCGAACAAGTAGCTTCCACGGTGTCCAGTGCTCCGTGTCAGGATAACGTTCTATGCTCGCGGCGACAGCCTCCCACGAAGCGATGTTGCTGCTCTGATGTTCAGGAGTCATGGGATGATGCACGGCAAGTCTCCTAACTAGTGGCCCGCAAACGCTTTTCTGAGTCTATTTACCTGCGTATAGGCGACAAACTTATCACACTCAACGACTTTTAGCTGTGGAAACGGAAATCGAGGCTCGCCATGGTGTGGGCGTTCCTTTGTCGCCCCGGCCCCTCCTCGCACCTTGGGGGCTAGCCCTTCCCCAACTCTTGCAGGTCGCGCATCATCACTTTAAGCGCTTCTCCATAGCCAGAGCTTAAAGCCTTACGCATGAGCTTGGCGCGCCCCTTGAGTGCGGGCATTAACTGCTAGTGCATGTTGAGTATCTGCCCCTCAGTCTTCGCTAGCTCCATGACGCGGGCCAGAGCGCGCGAATGATGCGGTGCAGTGGATACTCCCTTTTCCTTCACGGTTGGGCGAGCATCATGCGCCGGCACCTCTTGCCATGTCGAACGCATGGTGTTAGGTGCCGCTTAGTCATTGGCTTCTCTTGTGCCTCCGCCACGGCGAGCCATTCGTCTTGAAGGTGTGGCTTCAACGGCAAGACAATGCGGTGATGCTCAAATGGCAGGCTCGCTCTACGGAGCTAATCCGTAGGTCGAAGGTTCGATCCCTTCCAGGTGCGCTCTGTAATTGTCAAATTGTCGCAAACCCGAACGCGAAACCACTGCGGCGCGCAAAGAAGGGAATTGGAAACGCGGCGGGAGCGAGCGATTTTACGCGGGCAGGTGCTTCCGGAGAAAGCGCAGGAAGTTTCCGTGCAGGATGTTGTTGATATCTTCAGCGGAATATCCCCGGGCGGCGAGCATGGCAGGAAGCTTTTGAAGGTCCGCGATGCTTTCCAGATCCAGAGGGGCCTGCTCCTTGCCGAAACCTCCATCAAGATCGGTGCCTACGCCTGCATGCAGAGAGTTTCCGGCAAGCTGGCACACATGGTCGATGTGATCCACCATGTGCTTTAGGGAGACGCCGGTGTCCTGCGGCTTCGTTTTAAACTTGATCCAGCCCGGCACCATCATCCAGGCGTCCAGGGCCGCGCCGATGACACCGCCCCGGGCGATGACATGCTTGAGTTGCTCGTCGGAAAATTGGCGCTGACCCGGCACAAGAGAACGGCAGTTCTGGTGGCTGGCCCAGATAGGTCCCTGGAAGAGCTCGACGGCCTCCCAGAAAGCGTCATCGGTCAGGTGTGTCACATCCATGATCAGATGGAGGCGGTCCATTTCCTGGACCAGTTCCCGCCCCTTGGCGCTGAGGCGGCCTTCCGCTTCCGTGCCGGGCGAATACGTTCCCTTCCCATAATGCGCCGGGCCGAGGGCTCTGAGTCCGTCCGCATAGGATCGCTCCAGATGCCGCAGGGTGATCATGGAGTCGGCACCCTCAAGCGTGAGGATGTAGCCGATGGGCGCATCCGGCGGCGGAGTGCCGATCGTCCACAAGTCGACCATGGCATTGAGCTGGGCAACGGTGCGGATATGCCGGAGTTCGCCCCGCTCTTCCATGGCACGATACCAGGCCAGTTGCGCCTGCGTCATGGCCCAGGCGATTTCGGGAGAGTGCCAGCCTGGAAAAGGGTTGGTCTCCTTCACATAGCGCGCGATCTGCGTGGCAACACAGATGCCAATCCGCCCGCGCCGCATTTCCGGGAAGCACACCACTCCATTGCCCCGGTCCTTCCGGTCGGTCTGACCCTGCTCCCGGCGTTGGATTTCATGCAGCGGGCGAGTCAAATCGCGGTTCCACTCCATGGCGTTCATGGAAAGATCCAGATGGGCGTCGAAGATGAAAGGTGGCTGAGTCATGGTACTTGGCCAGGAAGAATTTATATCGAGAGCACGCGATCCTTGCCTTGCACCCGCCATTGCGTGGAGACCTTCCCATCCGATACTACATTTGCGTAGGCGTGAAGGGCCACGGTGGGACAGATGTGCCAGGGCACGCCGTAGAGCACGTCGCCGATTTCGAACTCCGCAGCGCGGGGCGTTTCCAGGACGAGGTGTTCCTCACTATGCATGACCGCTTTTGCGTCCGGCAGGTTGAGGAAATGGACACGGGGATGCGGATTCTCTGAGGCAACAGCCTTGTGCCCGAGGTCACAGGTCAGCTGGTTCGGGGCGGGCTTGCTGATGATGCGGGTCAGCACGAGGGCAGCATGCAGGAACTCCATGTCGGCATGATTTGTCCCATATCCCCAGTCCCAAAGCACACAGGTGCCGGGGCTGCATTCGTAGCTGCCTCGCGTGGCATGCATAGGGAAAGTAGGAGTGCCACTGGCGATCAAATTTGGCGCAGGGAGGTTCATGGCCTCCAGCTTGTCCCGCAGCGTCTGCACGGCAGCAAAAGCCTGTTCAACCTTCTGCGAACGCGCGACGGGATCATGGTCGTGAATGTGACCATCGTAAGCATGCAACCCCGCTGGTTCAATGCCCGGCAGAGAACACAGAAGCTGGTAGAGCTTCACGGCCTCAGCATCCGGCGCGATGCCGGTGCGATGCATGCCGCAGTCCAAATCCAGATATGTCGGAATGGTAAGCGTTTCCCTGCCGGCGGCCTCCGAGAGGGCACGCAACGCAGTCTCGCTGTCTGCGACGGCTGAAAATTTTGTAGAGGGGAACTTGCCGATGAGCGCGATAAAGCGGGCGATGTTCGGGCCCACGGGTGGATAAGCCAGCAACACATCCTCGGCTCCCGCAGCGGCGGTCATCTCCGCCTCAGCAATAGTGGCGCACTTGAACTTGGTGATGCCATGCGCGAGGTGCATCTTGATGACTTCACCCATCTTGTGGGTCTTCATGTGAGGCCGCAAACGTGTCGTATCCCCCTGCACCATGGCAACCATGCGCCGGATGTTTTCCTCAAGGCGATCGCGGTAAACAAGCAATGAGGGTGAGGGGATTTCGGTGATGTTCGTGACTTCAAACCAGTGGCTCATGGGCAGAATGAAAAGGGCGATTGATGCTGAGAGCGAACGAGGTTTGAAGAAACATGTTTGCAGCAGCGTTGAGAATGTTCAGAAATCATGCGCTATGCCTGACACCGATATCCTGTCCCAACTCGCCCCTCTCTACGCTGCCGTGGTGGCTGATGTCCTCGACGGGCTGGGCCGCCGCACGCAGACACTGCCGTCCAGGCTGCGCCCACTTACCCCGGCGAATAAAATATGTGGCAGGGTTTTTCCCGCAAAGGCGGTCACCGTGCATGAAATCCCTGCTGAACCTTACAAGCTGGAAATCGGAGCCGTGGACGCTATGACTGCAGGAGATGTTCTGGTGGTGGACGCTGGCGACGACCAAAGCTGCGGCTTCTGGGGCGAGCTGCTTACCACCGCCTGCCTCTACAAAGGTGTGCGCGGAGTGGTGATGACGGCATGCACACGGGATATGTGGAAGATCCGCAGCATGGACTTCCCGGTGTTTGGCATCGGTTACCATCCTGCGGACAGCAAAGGACGTGCAGATATCATTGAAGTGGGGCAACCGATCCAGATCGATGGCGTCACCCTGAGACAGGGCGACTATTTGCTCGGCGACGAAGATGGACTGGTGGTAATCCCAAGCGAGTTGGTCACTGAAGTGATCCGTCTGGCGAACGAGAAAGTCAGCGGGGAGAACGTGTCCCGGATGGATCTTGAGCGGGGCGTTCCGATGGGCGAAGTATTCAGGACACACGGCATTCTTTGAGCATGACACGGGTGCTTCTGGCGGGCCTTTTCCATGAGACGCACACCTTCGTGGAAGACATCACGGGGTTGAGTGACTTCCGGACGCTGAAGGGCGAAGAACTGCTCGATTGCCGGGGCGACGGCTCACCCTTGGGCGGCTTTCTGGCTGCGGCGGCAAAGTTTGGATGGGAGGTGGTGCCAGCGGTGGACATGCGGGCCTCGCCTAGCGGCATGGTGGAAGATGCGGTCGTTGAGGCTTGGTGGATTGAATTTTCTGCGCGGACAAGAGCGGCTCTCAAGGGCAGGGGCATTGATGCCATCTATCTTGTGCTTCATGGCGCCATGGTTTCGCAGTCTTTCGACGATGTGGAGGGAGAACTGCTGGAGCGCCTGCGCCGTTTACCGGGGCTGGCTGACTTGCCTGTGTTCGGTGTGTTCGACCTGCACGCCACCTTCACCGCGCGTATGGCCTGCCATGCCAACTGCATGGTGGCTTACCGGGAAAACCCCCACACGGACGGCTGCGCGATGGCACAGCATGCCGCGGACCTGCTCCAACAAACGCTGAGGACTAAAAAAGTGCCGCGACAATACTGGAAGCATGCGCACATCATCTGGCCGCCGACCGGTACAAGCACCGCTTCCGCGCCCATGCGGCAGTTGGAAGACTTGGCGCGCAGATTTGAGGCGGCACATCCAAGCTTTCTTGCGGTGAATGTCATCGCGGGTTTTTCATTCGCTGACACGCCTGACACTGGGGTGAGTTTTGCCATCTCAACCACTGGGGAAAATCAGGAAGCCGAGAACGCATTGGAGGAACTGTGCCGCCATGCTTGGGACCTCCGGCACGAAGGCAATGCCACAGACGACTCTCTCGAAGATGTTATGCGTGAGCTGACGCATGAGGCCCGCGGTTTGGTGGTGGTGGCGGAGCCATCTGACAACATCGGCGGCGGTGCACCGGGCGATGGCACGGGGCTATTGCGGGCGTTCCTGACACATCGCATCGACCTTGCAGCAGTGTGCATCAACGATCCCGCAGCAGTGCACGAGTTGGAGACTCTCTCCCTGGGCGAGCGCAAGGTACTGCCGTTGGGTGGCAGAGGTAGCAAGCTTGATGAGGGACCGTTACCTTTGGAAGTCACCTTGATTTCACGCAGCGACGGGCTGTTTCATCTTGAGGATCGCCAGAGTCACTTGGCAAGCATGTGCGGGGAGGTTTTTGATATGGGACCCTGCGCGGTGGCCCAACACGAGGGCGTGACCATTCTGCTTACCTCACGGAAAACCCCTCCCTTCGACCTGGGTCAATGGCGCAGTCAGGGAATTGAGCCTGAGAAGCTCCGAGTCATCGGAGTGAAGGCAGCCGTGGCACACCGCCATGCCTATGAACCTATCGCGGCCCGAATGCTGTCCGTCGACACTCCCGGACCATGCCGAAGCGATCTCACCAAGCTGCCGTATAAGAAAGTGGCCCGCCCCGTCTATCCCTTGGACGAATGCATTTCAAAATTATAGGTTCAGTCCACGTACCTACATCTCATTTCTAAACCACATCTCTTCCTCCATGACTTCCGTCTCTTATCCCCGTCTTCCTGATACCCCTACCTCTCATCTGCCCTACAGCCCCGTCGTGGTGGCTGGCGATATGGTCTTCGCCTCTGGTCAGGCATCTGTGGATCAGACCGGACAGATCGTGAGCGATACCTTTGAAGGTGAGTTCCGCCGTTCCATCAAGAATTTGCGCAAAGTGCTGGCAGCAGCAGGTTGCACGCTGGCGGATGTGATCCAGACGCGCAACTATGTGCGCGACCCTGATGATCTGCCCCTCTACAATCAACTCTACCGGGAGACGTTTTCCGAACCTTTCCCCACACGCACGACCATCACCAACTGTCTGCCGCCGACTTTGAAATACGAGCTTGAAGCTGTAGCGGTGAAAAAGACTGCTTAAGCTGGTGTCTGTCGGCCCTCTCCGACCTTCCTGGTGGCGTTGATGCCAAAGGACAACACACCAGCAAGGGTGAAGGCGACGGCACAGGCCACAAAAAGCTCCTTCTGATCGCCGTTGGTGTCGAAGGTGGCGAGGAGCCAGCCCGCCACGTTTGCCTGCAGGGCGGCTCCGAAGTTACCCCACATGTTGGCCCAGCCGAAGATCGGGGCGACGTTGCGTCCCCCTACGTCCTGCGCCCATGCCCACACCGCGGGAAGGCCGCAGTCCGTGGAGAACACCATAATACCGAGGCAGGCTGCCAGGAGCCATGGGCTTTCCACCCAAAGGCAGGCCAGACACATGGCGGCCGAGATGAACCTGGTCACGGAAAGCGGTAGGAGACGCCCCAGTCTCAGCCCAAAACGCCGGGTCAACATGTCAGTGAGCAGACCTCCAAGGAGGAGACCAAAGAGGCCAATGAACAAGGTCAGCGTGGAGATCCACCCGTTCATCTCTTCGCTCAAATGCCGGACGTCTCTGAGGTAGGCGGACATGGAATTGATGACGAAGGCCCATCCAAAGTTCGTCAGCATCTGATAACCGCACATGAGCCACAGGCTCCTGTCCGTAAGCACGGCGGCCCAAGGGAACCGATGCCGCGCGGATGTGTCGGCCTCCTGTGGAATGTTGCGGCCTTCATTGAGAAGGGCCCGCTCCGCATCGTTGCAGGCCGGATGCGTCTCCGGTGTTTCCCGAAACGTGATCCAGAAGATCCAGGCGACCAGCAATCCCGCCAGGCCATACATCCAGCCAGCCCAACGCCAGCCCCCGCTGAGCAAGATGACCTTCACCGTGATGATGGGAGCAAGGACAAACCCGAGGCGACCTCCTAGCGAAACAATGCTGCTGGCGAAGCCTCGATGGCTGAGATGCGCCCAACGGCTGAGCAAACTGCCGCTGATGGGATAAGCGCCAGCCTCGGCAAGGCCACAACCGATGCGGGCGATGAGAAGCATCCAAAGGCCGTTTGAAAAGCCGGTGAGCGCCGTGAAAGCGCTCCACAAGACGATCAAGGTAGTCATCAAGGTGCGTTTCCCAAAGCGCTCTGCGAGCCAGCCGGCCGGGACCTGGGCCAGCGCGTAAGCCCAAAAGAAGGCGCTCTTTAACGTGTTTTCCTCCGCCTTGCTCAGGGCGATGTCCGCTTTGAAAGAATTTGAGTCCAGCATCCACGCGAGGCAGGCGCGATCCAGGTACATCAGGAAGGCAGCCAGAGTGGTGGCTGTGATGACCCAATGGCGGACTGAGGTGGGACGCTCCGGCATGAAACGGGTGTCTGGTTGGAAAATGAGTTCAGTGAACGCTCCGCGGGTGGGATTCCTTGTCGTCATTCACGGCCTATGGATAATTCCGCAGCTTCATGCTTCGCGCCCAACAAAGGAAGCGATGGGGAGGGTGGAAGAAGATCAACGAAACATTGCCCTCCATGAGACGGTTTTCTCCCGGTGGAAAACCTGACCGTTCAGAAAACGCGCGCCTCCTCCTGGAAATGGTGGGTCACAGGACTGCTGCTGCTGGCCACCACCATCAATTACATGGACCGCGTGACGCTGGCCAACGCGTCTGTGCGGGTGACCGGTGAGTTTGGGTTGAATGAGGCGCAGTACGGGACCCTGGAACTGGCCTTTGGGTGGGCCTTTGCCGCTGGCTCACTGATCTTCGGATTGCTCGCAGACCGGTGGCGCATCTACCTCCTGTACCCAGCCGTTCTTTCCGCGTGGTCGTTGATGGGGATGGTCACGGGATGGACCACCAACTACGAAGGGCTGTTGATATGTCGAACTTTGTTGGGTTTCTTTGAGGCAGGTCACTGGCCCTGTGCTTTGAAAACTACCTTTGCCTTGTTGGAGGAAAAGGATCGCACCATGGGCAACAGCATTCTTCAGAGCGGTGCCTCCATTGGCGCAGTGATCACGCCACAGATCATGAAGCTTCTGATGACCGACGAGCCAGGCTCCTGGCGCTCAGTTTTTGTCACGGTGGGCGCGATTGGATTCCTCTGGGTCGCTGTCTGGTTTATCTGCATCCGGTCTCGTGATCTCGACCAGCCCCCAGTAAAGGAACCCAACTCAGAGCCCGCGGTCCCGCTGTGGGACATTCTGCGCGGTGGCCGGTTCCTGGCCGTGGCCCTCGTCATCATGGGAGCCCAGACGGTGTGGCACATCTACCGCGTGTGGCTGATGAAGTTTCTGCAAACCGGACGCGGATTCACCGAAGAGGCCGCGCTGAACTTCAACTCGTTCTATTTCATATCCACGGACATTGGGTGTTTTGGCGCAGGACTGCTTTCGCTGTGGCTGGTGCGGCGACGAGGTTCATCTCCGCATGATGCCCGGCGTATGGTCTATGCGGCGGCATGCTTCCTCACCTCCCTCAGCGTCTTCATCCCCTGGCTGGGGAAGGGCTGGGCGCTCATGGCGGTGCTGCTGCTCATTGGCGCAGGCGCCCTCGCGCTTTTTCCGTGTTATTACAGCTTTGTCCAGGAGATATCCGCCTCCCACGTGGGGCGACTCACCGGCTTGCTGAGCATGTGGGTATGGGCGGTTACCTCGCCGCTCCACAGTTTCTTCGGCATGCTGGTGGACCGCACTCACAGCTACGATCTCGGCCTCGTCATTGCGGGGCTTTCGCCTTGGATCGGCGTCCTCGCCATGAAGCTGTTTTGGCGGCGTGATCCCATCCCGAGCGCGACTGGCATCTGACACGCAGCGTCTACCTCTCCACCTCTCTCCATGCTTACAGAACTTACACGTCTGCGTGATTTCCCAACGCTCTCGGATATCGCCTACCTCAACACCGCAGCGGAAAGCATTCCGCCTCGATGCGTAGGTGAAGCTTTGGAACTTTACTGGCAGGACAAGTCACGAGGCATGAGAGGCCGCGACGGTCACTTCGCTCAGGTGGAGGCTTGCCGTGATGTGAGTGCCCGCATGCTGGGCCTGCAAACCGGCGAGGTATCCTTCTGCTCTTGCAGCTCAGAAGCCTATAATCTTCTGGCCTCAGCGCTCCAGCTTAGCTCCCACGAAGAAGTGGTGATCACGGATCTGGATTTTCCCGCGGGGGCAACGCCTTGGCTGCGTGCCGCGCATCCGCCCATCACGCGATTGTGGGAAGCCCGCGAAGGGGTTCTGCATGGCCAGGACCTTGAGGCGCTTCTCAACGAAGACACCCGGCTCGTGCAAGTCTCCCTGGTAAGCTTCTATAACGGTCACCGCATCGCCTGGCGCCCGTTTCATGAGACGGTGCGCAGGCTGGCGCCACACGCGCTTATCTCTGTGGATGTGACCCAAGCACTTGGCCGCATAGAACTGGACTCCGTCGGCGCGGACATCGTCATCTCCAGCACCCACAAGTGGACCCTCGGCATCCATGGCGGCTGCATCATTGGCGTTTCCCAGGCAAATGCAGAACGGCTGACCACCCGCGCGGGCGGATGGCTTCATCTGGAGAATGCTTTCGAGGCAGACCGCTTTGAAAGAGCGGTGCCAAAAACGGGCGCGGCCAGCTTCTCAGTTGGAATGCCCAATTTCGTTGCGCTTTATGCCCTCAATGCCTCCCTGCGGTACCTCGAACAAGTTGGTATCGCCAACATCGCCACGTATGCGGACCCATTAATGGCACGTGTGGAGGCGGGCCTCACCGCTCTGGGGATCACACCACTCTGTCCGTGGCAGCCGGACAATCCATCTGGAATCATCGCCTTCAAGCATGACAAGAGCGCAATAATTCATGCCGCCTTGGAGAAGGAGGAAGTGCACGTGATGCACAGCGCCGGGCGCATCCGCATCGCAGTGCATGGCTACAACACCGCAGAAGATGTCGACCGGCTTCTCAGCGTCCTGTCAAAAGCATGCTGAAGCTGGATCAGGCAAAGAAGACCTTCTCAGCGGTCTTATGCAGCATCCACTCCTTGTCCTCAGCAGAGAGTAAATCCAGTCTGTCGCGGATGAGCGCGACTGAGGACTTGTACGTGTGCCCCTTCGCGACTTGGTAGGGGCAGTCGGTTGCCCACATGAGGCGTTGCGCTCCATAGGCGTCACGCACTTTTTTGATCATGGGTCCCAAGTCTGTGTAGGGTGCGCCTGTGATGCTGAAGGCATAAAACGCGGAGGTCTTCACATGCACGTTTTCATACGCGGCAAGCCGACAAAGGTGGTCCAGATCCGCATCCTTCATAGGGCTTTTCAAGCTGATGCGGGCAAAGTGATCGATGACGACACGCGTTTTGGGAAATTCCCGACAGAGATGCTCAATCGCTGGGAGCGCATCAGGATTCGCGAGGAGGCAGATGGCCTGGCCGGAGTCGGCCGCATGCGACCACATGCCCTTCATTTCCGCGGAGTCTTTCCAGGCCTCGCAGTTTTTCTTATTGGCGTAGAGGCGGAAACCCCGGACTCCCTTGGCGCCCAGCTCTCGCATCGTGTCCTTCAGGCCAGGCTTTGTTTCATCCACAATGGCGACGCCGCTGAACGTGCCAGGATGCTGCTCCATGACATCGAGCATATACCGGTTGTCGAACTTGTAGAAGCTCATCTGAATGAGAACAACGCGGTCAACTCCCTCGGGACGGCAGTTCTTAAAGAGTTCTTCCGGCGTGAAGCTGGCAGGCACCATTTCCTTTTCCTCGAACCCTTCCGCCAGCGGATAGCGCTTGGTATCCGGGGTCCAAACATGCACGTGTGCGTCGATCAAACCTTTTCCGAGATCGGCTGCAGGTGCCGCGCCGCTCCGCACCAAAGCGGCTAAGGCAGTGGAACAAAGAAAGGCGCGACGTGAGGTGGTAACCGGAAGTTTCATAATTGGATGATCAGGTGAACCGACGGACGAAGTTACAATAGAACTCCACGGCTTGTTTCACCTGATCGAGTTCCACGTATTCCACCGCTGCATGAGCCCGGTCGATGCTACCGGGGCCAATGACGAGACTTGGAATGCCTTGTCGGGACAGTTTGCTGGCATCGCTGCCGAAGGGCACTCCACAGAGGGTGCCGTCCAGACCCATCTCAGCGAGAACGCTGCTGGCGAGCCGTGCAGGCGGAGAATCCGCGGGGGTCTCCAGCGCTTCATCAGTGAGCAGCGGCGGCTCCGTCACCGCTTTAAGAGTCGGATGCCGCCTCATCAGCCCCTCCAACAACGCTTCGTAGTGCGCCAACACTGCGGCGGTTGTTTCTCCTGGCAGAAGCCGCCGGTCGATCTCGATGACGCATTCGGCCGGAACAAAATTGACCTGCACACCACCCTGAATAACACCCACGTTACACGTGGGCGGTCCAAGAAGCGGATGCTCATGTGCGGTGAGGCGCTGATGATCTTCTTCAAGCGCGAGAACCACGCGCGCCATATGATTGATGGCGTTGACGCCCAAATGCGGTTTGCCACTGTGGGCCGCTTTCCCCTCCACCCGGATGCGCCAGCGCAGCACGCCTTTGCTCGCGATCACAGCTCTTAGACCGGTAGGCTCTGCCACCAGGGCGGCATCGGCCTCCAGTCCTTCGCACAACTTCACCACGCCGCGATAGGAGTATTCCTCGTCCACAACGGCAGCCAGCCACACCTCGCAGGACGGCCCGCCCTCCGCATGCAAGGCAGCCATGGCATGCATCATGGCGGCGAGCCCGCCCTTGGTGTCGCACGCTCCGCGGCCATTCATTTTGCCATCTTCCACCCTGGGCTCGAAAGGTGGGATCGTCATGCCTCGCACACTCACGGTGTCGGTGTGAGCCTCCAAAATAACGCGACGTGAGGCATCGCGTCCCGGCAGGCGGGCAATAACGTTGGGCCGTCCCGGAAAGACCTCTTGCTCCCACACCTCAATGCCACGCTGTGAGAAGAATCCTTTTACCCACGCCGCGATCTCCCCCTCACCGGGGCCGCCTTCATAGGCGGGGTTGACGCTGTTGATGCGCACCAGTTCGCCGAGCGTGTCGATGACAGTTGGGCCTGACATGCGGAAGCGTGTACCACTTCGCCAGCGATCAAACGACCGGATTGGTGAGTGCTCCGATTTGCTCAATCTCGATGGTGACCGTGTCGCCTGACTTCAACCAAAGAGGCGGTTTCCGTGCCATGCCGACCCCTTGCGGCGTGCCCGTGATGATCACTGTTCCGGGCAGCAAAGTGGTGTCCGCACTGAGGAATTCAATCAATGCCGGAACATCGAAGATCATGTCGTTGGTACTCCAGTCCTGCACCGTCTCTCCATTCACAATGGTCTTGATGGCAAGGGCGTTGGGCTCGGTAAGCTCATCGGCAGTCACCAGAACAGGTCCGAGAGGACAGAAGGTGTCGAAGGTCTTTCCGCGACACCACTGCCCGCCGCCATTTTTCTGCCAGTCGCGCGCGCTCACATCGTTGGCGCAGGTGTAGCCCAGGACATAGTCGAGCGCGTCTGCCTTGCTGACGTTCCGCGCCGCCTTGCCGATCACCACGGCCAGCTCGCACTCATAGTCTACGGAGTCGCTTTTAAGCGTGGTGGGCAGCATGATGGGGTCGCCGGGATTCTGCACTGCGGCCGGGTTCTTCATGAACAACACCGGATAGGTGGGTATGTCCATGTTGCTCTCCTCCGCATGTTTCCGGTAGTTCAAACCAATGCAGAGGATGGCGGTGGGCTGAACGGGGGCCAGAATCTTCTGCACATCCGCCACCTCCCTCGTGACCTCGTGAGTGCCAAAGATGTCGCCGTTGATGGCGAGCGTGGTGCCGTCCGGCTGCTGCTGGCCATGAAGGATGTTGCCGGAGGAGTCTTGATAACGGATGAGGCGCATGATGATGGATGGTGAGAGTGTCGATTATAAGCCCCAACTCAATAGGTGGCCCTGCCGCCGGACAAGTCAAAAACAGCGCCGGTTGTGAAAGAGCAATCATCCGAGCACAGCCAGGCCACCAGAGCGGCGGCTTCCTCCGTCTTCCCGAAGCGGCCCATGGGGATCTTCGAAAGCATGTAAGCGATGTGCTGCTGCCCGACTTGTTTCAGGATGTCAGTTTCCACCACGGCCGGCGTGATGCAGTTCACCACGATATTTGAGGTGGCCAGTTCCTTGCCCAGCGATTTTGTAAGGGCCACGACCCCAGCCTTGGCGGCACTATAGTGCGAGGCGTTGGGGTTGCCTTCCTTGCCAGCGATGGAGGCGATGTTCACAATGCGCCCATATCCGCCCTCCAGCATTTTAGGGATGACTGAGCGGCAGCAGAGATAAGGGCCTATGAGGTCGATCTCCAACACGCGCCGCCATTCGTCCACGGGAAGCAGCCAGGTTTTGGCGGTCGATCCAGCGATACCGGCGTTGTTGACGAGAATGTCGATGCTGCCGAGTGCTTCGGCTGTCCTGGCTGCGGCAGCTTCCACGGCATGTTCGTCGGTCACATCCACCTGCGCCACATGCACTGGCCCGATCTTTGAAAGCTCAAGCGCGGACTCCGCCATGGTATCCACATCGAGATCCCAGAGGCTCACGGAAGCTCCAGATTGCAAAAGCCGCGTGGCAATGGCGTAACCAATGCCGCGTGCACCACCTGTGACCACGGCCCTTCGTTTGTTGAGATCAATCTGGTTCATTATCGCAAATTTACCGCCCCCCCATCGATCGGATAAGCGCAGCCCGTCACAAAGGAGGCCTCGTCGCTACAGAGGTAGAGGGCCAGTGCCGCAATGTCCTCCGGCTGTGCCATGCGCCCAATGGGCTGAGCTTGGCTTAACTGGGCAAACATCTCAGCCTCGCGGCCGGGATAAGTTTTTGCCAGGTAGCCATCCACAAACGGCGTGTGTACACGGGCCGGGCAGATGCAGTTGCAGCGCACCCCTTGTTTGATGAAATCTTTCGCCACCGAGAAGGTCATCACCTCAACGGCGCCCTTCGTCATGGAGTATGCAAATCGATCCTGCAGTCCCATGCGGGAGGCAATGGAGGACATGTTTAAAACGACCCCCCCGCCACGCTCTACCATGCCTGCCACAGCGACAGCCATGCAGTTGTAAACGCCTTTGATGTTAACGTGATACAGGCGGTCCAAATCTTCCTCCGTGGTGCTCAAGACAGTGCCAATGTGGGCGATGCCTGCGTTGTTGACGAGGATGTTGATGCCGTTGGCCGCTCGGGGGATCATCGCAGCGAACGCAGCCGTGACCTCAGCACGATTCCCTACATCACACAACTGCCAGGCAGCGGAACCTCCGCGAGCAATGATTTCGTCCGCCACAGCCTGGGCGTTTGCCGCGCTGACCTCAAGGATCTCTACATGGGCTCCCTGCTGCGCAAAGAGTAGGGCGATCGCCTTGCCAATCCCGGAGCCCGCGCCCGTGATGACAGCCGTTTTTCCGGAGAGGGAAAAGAGAGTGGCTAGGGAAGGCCGAGAGGGTGCGGGTGTGGTGGCGTCAGGCATCTCTTTTGGGGAGAGTTCTCAAACGCAGGCTCTGCCGTAGTTTGTGCAGAAAAGCGTTTGGCTGGCGGATGGGCACGATTCTTTCATCTCGGGCTGCTGTTCTCTGATTTGTTAGCAAGTGACAAAAATGCGTTTTCGCCCCCGTATTGGTTTTACACAACCCCCGTGTTCAGTTTTTATGACGACCCGAGCCCGCACACTGTGCTTGCTGTTTTCTGCGCTATTTTGTGCAGGAACCGCAAAGTCTGCGTCGGCCCTGGCCCCGGAGTCGGTGGAGTTCTTTGAGAAGCGCATCCGGCCAGTTCTGGCAGAGCAGTGTTACAAATGCCATAGCGAGGCGGAAAAGATCAAGGGCGGGCTGGCTCTCGACACGCGTGAAGCCACGCTTCTAGGCGGCGACTCCGGACCTTCCTTGGTTCCAGGTGACCCGGATAAGAGCAAGCTCATCGAAGCGGTGCGTTATAAAAACCGCGACCTGCAGATGCCGCCCAAGAATGCCCTGACGGAACAGCAGATCCGGGATCTGGAAACGTGGGTTAAAATGGGTGCACCTGACCCGCGCGACGCAAAACCGGTCGCTGCCACAGCGAAGGTTGGCATCAACATCGAAGAGGGCCGGAAATTCTGGTCCTTCCAGCCGCTTTCCAGCCCTGAACTCCCCACCGTGGGTAACACGGCTTGGGTGAAATCGCCGGTGGATACCTTTGTCCTTGAGGCGCTGGAGAAAGCTGCCCTGCATCCGGCGCCGCCTGCTGACAAACGCACCCTTATCCGGCGGGCGACCTTCGACCTAACCGGGCTGCCACCCACGCCAGCCGAGGTGGAGGCCTTTCTCGCCGATGGATCGACGGCCGCCTTCCCCCGCGTGGTGGAACGTCTGCTCGCCTCACCACAGTATGGAGAGCGCTGGGGCCGTCACTGGCTGGATGTGGCACGCTATGCCGACTCCAACGGCATTGATGAAAACGTCGCCTATGGGCATGCCTGGCGTTACCGCGACTATGTGGTGCGCGCCTTCAATGACGACAAACCTTACGACCAATTTCTCGTGGAACAGCTTGCAGGCGACCTGCTGCCCGCCGCGGCTGAAGAACAACGGATTGAGCAGCTCACAGCCACCGGTTTTCTTTCCCTCGGTGCACGAGTGCTCGCGGAGCCTGATGTGCGCAAAATGGAGATGGATATCATCGACGAGCAGCTGGACACCTTGGGCAAGGCCTTCATGGGCATGACTCTAGGCTGCTGCCGCTGCCATGATCACAAATTCGACCCGATACCAACGGCGGACTATTACGCGCTGGCCGCCATTTTCCGCAGCACCAAAAGCCTGAGCGACGAAAAGATGGGTGCCATCAAGTTCTGGTATGAACATCCGCTCGCGACGCCTGAACAGATGGCGGCAAAGAAGGAACATGAGGCCCAAGTCACGGCGCAGAGAGCAAAGGTGACGAAGTTTGCCGCCGATCTACGTGCCAAGCTGAAGGCTGAGTTGCAGGAGCGCGCCGCGGACTATCTGGCCGCCTCGGTCGAACTCCCGGAGGACGCGAGCTTCAAGGAAGTCGAAAAAGTGGCCGCCCAGCATCGCCTGCGCGCTCGCAATCTTTTGACCTGCCGCCTCTACCTTGCGCGCAACGCCGATCATCCGGTGTTCTCTCCCTGGCACCGGCTCGCCCAGACGAGAGATGCCGAGGGCATTCGAACGCATTACAAGAAGGTTTTTGCGGACACTGCTGCCGCTTTAAAGGAAGCCGTGGCAGCAGCAGCGCAAGCCGCTCAAGCGAAGTTGGTCAAGGACAAGCCCGCCCCAGAAAAGGCTCCTGTGGTGAAGCCCTCTGATCCGGTTCTCGCAGCAGCCTTCGATGCACTGAATGACGTAGCGGGCTTCCTCACCATCCCGGACAAACAGGCGGACGCCTTCGATGACGATATGCTGAATCCCGTGAAGGCGATGAACGATGACCTCATGGCACTGGAGGACAGAACGCCTGAGCCGCCTGCCATCATGAGTGTCCGTGATGACGCCATCGTCCGGACATTGCCGGTCCACATCCGTGGTAGCTATCTGACTTTGGGAGAGGAGGTCCAACGCGGCTTTCCTGAAGTGATGCGCGTCTCACTGTCCCAACCGGTTCTGCCTGCGAAACAAAGCGGACGGCTGCAACTGGCGCGCTGGATGGCGAGCAGCGAACATCCGCTCACCGCACGGGTAGCGGTGAACCGGCTGTGGCGTTGGCATTTTGGCGCTGGCATCGTCGCGAGCACGGATAACTTCGGCATCCTGGGGGACAAGCCATCCCATCCTGCGTTGCTGGACTGGCTGGCACGGCGATTCATCGAAGAGGGCTGGAGCATCAAGGAGATGCACCGCCTCATGATGAACTCCAGCACCTATCAGATGGCGTCGGTGCACCCCGCTGCGGATCAGCCCTCGTCGTCGCCTGATCCGGCCATGGTGGATCCTGAAAATAAGCTCCTATGGCGGGCCAACATCCAACGGCTGGAAGCAGAACAGATCCGGGACGCCATGCTCGCGGCGAGTGAATCTCTCAGCCGCGAGATTGGGGGTAAAACCATCCCGCTACGCAACCGGGAATTTGTCTTCAACCACACCTCCAAGGACGCCACCCGCTATGAGACGCCACGTCGCGCCCTGTATCTGCCGATCATCCGGAATCATCTTTATGACATGTTGGAGCAGTTTGATTACCCGGATCCCACGATGCCAACGGGCAGCCGTAACTCCACCATCGTCGCGCCGCAGGCGCTCATCATGCTGAACGCTCCCGTGGTCAGGCAGGCAGCGGAGAGGCTCGCCGCGAAGATACTGCGGGAAGGCAAGACAGAAGAATCCGCGCTACAGCTCGCCTATGCTTCCCTGTATTCCCGTCCTCCCGGCGAACAGGAGACCAGACGGGCTCTTTCCTTCCTAGATAGCCAGACTGACCGCAAGGAAGCTTGGGCGGTCCTGTGCCACACACTGTTGGCGGCGAATGAATTTATTTACCTCCGATGAACGCCCCTTTTGCTCAGCCCCTTTCTCGTCGCACTATGCTGCAGCGCACCGCGTCCGGCTTTGGCCACCTCGCGCTCGCGGCCATGTTGGCACGGGAGAGCATGGGAGCCCCGGCAGTGACCAACGCGCTGGCGGCGAAACAGCCGCATTTCCCCGCACGGGCCAAGCGGGTCATCTTTCTCTTCATGAAGGGCGGCCCCTCCCAAGTGGACACCTTCGATCCCAAGCCGCTGTTGCAGCGCGATGACGGCGGTAAATATCCTTTCGCGGAGCCGCGCATTAAATTTGCTGAGACCGGCAAGCTGCTGAAGTCGCCCTGGAAGTTCAAGCAGTATGGGCAAAGTGGATTGCCGGTGAGTGAGCTTTTCCCGCACGTCGGGCAGTGCGCGGACGAACTTTGCGTTATCCGCTCCCTGCACGGCACCAACCCCGCCCACGGCGGTGCGGCGCTGAAACTCCATACCGGGAGTGATACTCTGGTGCGGCCCAGTCTCGGCTCATGGGTGACGTACGGCCTGGGCACGGAGAATGAAAACCTGCCGGCATTTATCACGATCTGTCCTACCCTCGCCCATGGTGGAGTGAACAACTGGGGCGCCGCTTTCCTGCCGGCGTATTGTCAGGGCACGCCTATTGGCAATGCCGCCGTGCCTCCCAGCCAGGCCATGGTGAAGCACATCCGCAACGCCCAACTCGGGATGGAGACCCAGCGCACGCAACTGAATCTGCTGGCGCAAATGAACCGGGAACACATGGCTCTCACCGGTCCGAACCAAGCTCTGGAAGGGCGCATCAATTCGTTCGAACTCGCCTTCCGCATGCAGATGGCTATGCCGGAGGCGCAGGATGTGGAGAGCGAGACGGAGGCAACCAAAAAGCTCTATGGCTTGGAGAATCCCGTGACCGCCAACTTCGGCAGGCAGTGCCTCATGGCTCGCCGTTTCCTGGAGCGCGGTGTCCGTTTTGTGCAGGTGACCCACAGCGACAGCGAGGTGCAATGGGACCAGCATGGCAATCTCTACAAGGGTCACAGCAAAAATGCCGCCGAGGTGGACAAGCCGATCGCAGGGTTGCTAAAGGACCTGAGATCGCGTGGCCTGCTGGACGATACGCTGGTCGTATGGGGCGGCGAGTTTGGAAGAACTCCCACTGCACAGGGCGCCGACGGACGTGACCATAATCCGCACGGCTTTACCATGTGGCTCGCGGGCGGAGGAGTGAAACGTGGCATCGCCCATGGCGCCACAGATGACTACGGTTATTACGCCCAGCAGGATAAGGTGCACATCCATGATCTACACGCCACCATCCTGGCCCTCCTCGGGATCAATCATGAGAAGCTGACCTACAAGTATGCGGGAAGAGACTTCCGCCTCACTGATGTGGAGGGGCATGTCGTGAAAGAGATTTTTGCGTAACATGCCTGGAAAAGAGCGTTTGGACCCGATCACTTGGAATCGGGCCAGTGCAGGTGGCGATGGAGGAAGCGAAAGGTGTTTTGGTCATTGATGGAGTGTCCACCCTGGAAGAACTCGATCTCGGTGCGGTCGCCCATGCCGAACTGATCGTAGAGATAGCGCACCTTGGCGTATTCATGGGCGACCCATGAGTCTGGAGCGACGAGATCATGATGACCTCGCTCGACCATGAAGGGACGGGGGAAGATGAGGTAGGCCATCTCAGCATAGTCGAAGGTTTGACCGAGGTTCCAGTAGGGCATCTCCCACTCAATGGAATACATGAAGCTGTTGGGGTAGTCGGTGGCTGCGACTTTGCGGGTCCATTGATTGAAGTCGCCGGAGCAGATCACGGCGGAATAGTCCTGCAACACGGATGGTATCCGCATGGCCGATTCGCCGCCATAGCTGAGTCCGTAGAAGGCGATGCGTCTGGCATCCACTTGAGGCAGAGTCTTGAGCCAGTTCAGGATCTGACGATGACTGGGGATGATGAAAGAGAACAGGGAGGCGCCTACGGCATTGGCCTTGCGGTTCAACATGCGATAGCGGTCTTCCCCGCGGTAGATGTTGTGCGGGGAGAAGACAATGAAACCGCGTTCCGCAAATTCCCCGCCGGCATTCGAGTAGGCCGTTTTCTCTGGATTGATCCAATCTCGCGGCAAACCATTGCGGCCGTGCTGCACTACGACTACTGGGCGCTTCTCCCCGGGCTTGATGTCTTTAGGAAGCACAAGAATGCCCCATGCGGTAAAGTCGGGGTAGACATCCAGCACCACATCCCAAGCGGTCCATTTTTCGTTCTCAATGATTTTGCGTGAGCGTGGGTTGAGCGGAAGGAGCGCCGCATCAAATTCTCCCATCGCTTCGCGCGAATAAACGACACGATAGGTTTTGGAGGCTTCAATAAAGTGGGCAGGATCCAGAGTCGGATGGCTGCGCTTGGTGGACCAGGCACCGCGTCGCAAGCCGGGTTCCACTTTGTAGGCGTAGTTTTCGTCGCGAAGAAGGTCGGCGTCGCGGATCAGTTGTTGGACGTGGCTTTCAATGCCTTTGAAAATCCGCTGGTGGCGTTCGGTGTTGTTGAACGCGATCCGCTGATCCTGGAGGATCTCTGAGGCGGTTTCTGGAGGAGAGTTGATGAGGGGAGCAAGGTTTTTGGTGCTGACTTGTGGGCTGTCGATGATGGAGCACGATGCGCGTGTTGCGGTCGGTAATGACTGCACAAGCTTGTTAAGCGCCTCGCGGTTCGTTTTGGCGGCGAGCCTGCCTTTGGTGTCGGCATATGCCGGCCCGTCCACGGCGTGAATGAGTAGCGGAGGGCCTTGCTGCAGACGGATCAAACCGGGCACGCCGAGATCGCGTTCAAACGAGTGGATGTTGCGGAAGAGCGGCTGTTCCCAGCTCGGGATCTCCTGGCCGAAATAGCCGGAGACAAGTGTGCCGCGAAGGCGTTCATCAGCCGCTGAAGCGAGCGCTGCGACGAGCCCGCCTTCACCGTAGCCGCTACAAAACACTTTTTGATTCGGAGCCGATTTCAGCAGGATGTCGGTGGCGGCCAGCACCGCTTGAGCTTCGAAGCCGAGAAGATGGCGGCCCATATGGAAGGACTGGCGATGCAGCCATTCGCGATGGCTCTGACCGATCGGCTTTGGCGGCTGCCCGGCCTGCGCAACGACATACTCTTGCCGATTGATCAACGCTGGCACGATGATGGTGACGCCTGCTCGGGCAAGTTGCATGACGTGCTGATGGTGGGCTGGAGATGGGGCTCCGATTCCCAACACTTGCTCCGGGGTTTCGTCTGCGTCTGGCAAAGCTATCCAGGCAGCATCGTGATTCACTTTTGTGGGTTCGACGAGCAGTCCTTCCGCCCAGTAGGAAGGCAGAACAGGCCAGCGAATTTGCCAGACACGGAAATCCTGAGTCTCTGCCACCAAGCCTGGTTGTGCGCCCGTTCCGAATTTCTCGAAGGCGGAAGAGTCGATGCGCGCATCGCCCAAGCCTATGAGGTGCTGAAGTCTTTTGCGCAAGGCCGCGAGAGATTCTGTGGCAGCTTCACCGGAGCCTTTCTCTTCACGCTTTTGAATCGCTTCGGCGATTTTGTGTTCCACGAACCGGTGAGCGCCATCCATAAGATGCGTGGAAATATCCTCCTCACTCCAAGGGAAGGCGCCGGTGTTCGGAAGCCGGCCATCTTCTGCCTGAAGAGGTGAGGCTGCAGTCAGAAGCATTGCAACCAAAGTGGTATAGCAAAATGGGCGAATCATAAGCATGTCAGTGAGAGATTAGGAAGCCAGATTCACGGTGGGAGCACAAGCTCAACGATGCGGAGACCCTGTGAGGGTCCTTCGCTAGGTCCCGCTACTGCAAGCTTCGAAGCCAGACGACCAGATTGAGGAGATCCTGTTGTGTCATGGTCTGGTCCAGCCCCATCGGCATCAGGCTGGTGGGAAGCTGGGTATTCGAAATGATAGCAGCGTGGGAGACGCTTCGCTCCTGGCCCGCTACATCCATCACCAGAAGACCTTCGGCCGTGTGGCTTTTGATGATGCCCAGGATGGATTGGCCGTCACTGGTCTCGATGAGATGCGTCTCGTGATCGCGTGACAGTGTTGAGCTGGGAAACAGAATGCTTTCAAGCAGGTCGCGTTCGGTGCGAATCGCGCCGATTTTCGATAGATCCGGCCCTATGGCGCGCCCCAAACTGCCAATGCGGTGACAGGCAATGCAGGTACCTTTGCCTGACTCATAAACGGCCTTTCCTTCACTGATGCGTCCGCGTCGCGACGCTTGTTCAGCTAATGAAGGTAAGGTGCGTTTCTTGATTTCATGCGCCTCGCTGGCCCGATTCAAAGCGGGCAGGACAATGGTCTCAAATATCTGTGGGGGATGATTGCTGAAGGCGGTGCGGTAGGCGCTTTCCTGCTGACTGGCGATGGAGGGATTCTGAGACAATGCTTCCGCATGGCTGCGCACAATATCGACCTGTTTGGCTTTTGATATGAGTGGAAGCAGCTTTTCCAATTCCACAGGCCCTGCCACCGCAAAGAGTGGCGCCAGGTTCAACTGTTGGGCCGGATCAAGAGGCGCCGCCGCAAGCATGGAGGCTGCCTGGATGCGTGCTGCGGGGGAGGCGGATGCATTGGCGACCGTATCCCGTACCATCGTCAGGGTGCTGCCGGTGAGTTCGAATTTTTTCATGGCGTCCAGAGCTTTCAAGCGCACGGGCAATGCCGCGTTTGCGTCATCCGCCACGAGTTGCAGCCCTTGATCGAACGGATGACCCGGAAGCCGTTTGATGGCGTCGAGCAAAAGGGGAAGTCCGGTTTGCTGCGGCTGATCCAACATGCTCTGGATTGGCTTGATCCAACCTTCTGGCGTTGCTTTCAGAGAATGACCAGCGATCACACTCAACGCTGCCCTGCGGGTTTCCAGATGCGGGTTACTCAACATGAGTCCAATCAGTTCATGAGTCTCCCGGGTTGTGATGAGAGCGCCGCAAATCCTTTCCAGGGCGCTCAGTCGCTCGGCTGAGATTTTCCCATCCAACCATGCCTGAAGGTTCGGCACCACTCCTGCGGCAGCATCCTGATGACGGATGACTACGCCGATGGCGACTCGAGCGAGGTCTGGATCCTTCGAATCCAGGTGCTTGCTCGCCACCTCCTTGCTGAAATTCATGGCCGCTGCATCGTTCGGCACAAAGCAAGCGAGCATGCGACGCAAGGCGGTGGGATTCGACTCTTTTTGCAAGTGCTCAAGCCCGATAAGGGTGTGTCGTTGCACTGCAAGTAGCAGGGCATGCTCCAAGGCCGCATCAAGCGGCTCGTGCATCATTTGAAGCAACGCGGCTTTATCATCCCCCTGATTCAACGCGGAAGCATTCTGAGCAATGTGTTGCAGTGCGCGGCGTTGTTCATGCGGATCCGTAGATTGCAGGCTCGCCTGAATAGTGTGGCTCTTTGTAGCGGCAGGAACCGGTCGGAAAGGCTTGTTCGGAGAGATGCGATAGATGGCGCCCAGAACATCAGGCTTGGCCATCAATCCGCTGGGGCAACCGATGCGGAACCACCCGCCGGTGTCGATTACCAGGAGGCTGCCGTCGCGGTCTTCCACCACATCTGTCAGGTGCACGTCGGGATCATGGATTTTCAGGAACTCACTCTCGGTGGCCCGAAAACTCGCGCCTTGTTTGGCCAAATCCATACGCACAAGTCGCTGCGTGTTGAAATGGGTGACGTAGAGAGGAGAGCCAGGTTGGGAACTCCAGAACGAGCAGCCACTCACTGCCACATGGCCGAAGTTATGCACCACTGGCATCTGCTCCAACGTGCGAGGAAGACCTGCAATGGCCTGCATCTGGTCCGCACGCTCATACACACCGCCATAGAGCCAGTGCATCAGTGTATCTCCACGAGGGCTGTTGTAGTAGAGATTGCAGGTGCCGATGAGGTCGCCTTCCGGTGTGATTCCAAGTCCGGTCGGATTGTCCGCGCAGCCAAGTGAATGCCATTGCACATCCGTGCCATCAGGAAGGCAGGACCAAATGCCGCTGGCCATGCCTTCATGAACCAATGTGCCGTCTTTCTGAGTCACCTTATGGCCTTTGCGGCCATGGCACCAATAAAGGCGGCCATTAGGGTGCAGCTTTGGACCGTGCACGTCGGCGGCATTGCCAGTGTAGTCGAAGCCGCCGACAATCATCTCGCGGACATCTGCCAAGCCGTCATTGTCTTTATCCGTGAGCTTCCAGATGCCCGGCGGACTGGCCACATACAGACTGCCAGCGTGCCAGCAGGCACCCTGGGGGAAAGTCAACTTGTCCGCGAAGACCGTACTTCGATTGTAGACACCATCGCTATCGGTGTCTTCCAGCATCAGAATACGATTGGGAGGGTTGGCTTCGAGTTGAGCCTTTTTCCAGTTTACGCCTACGGCATCGCCGACGAACAATCGACCGCGATCATCCACACAACCCATGATCGGATGAGTAACCAGCGGTGCAGCCGCCGCGTTTTTCAAAACAAAACCTTCCGGCAGGGTGTGTTTTGGCGCCCGGAAATCAGTCTTCTGCAGATCGACCACGACGGGACGTTTGGCAGACTCCGGGATGGTTTCAGTCGGATCAGGAGGCAGGTCAGCGGCATGGATCGCCAGTGGCAGGAGAAGCAGCACGAACCGATGGCGAAGCATGGCGTTTATACGCAGCCAAACGGAATGCCCATTCGCGAAAATCTCCAATAGCGAAACGGCACACGGAAATAGGTCGAAGGTGATAACTGCGATGCGTGATGACCGTATGGGAGATCATCACGCTGCCATGAACTCTTCCCAACCGGCCAACAACGATCCTGAACTTACACGGCGCCGATTCCTTAAAACTTCAGCGGCGTCCGCCACGGCGGCAGGGGTTGGTTTGCTCGCGCCCGAGTCTGGCAAAGCTCAGGCGGAAACCGTGACCGCGCGCAAGAATCTCATTATCGAAGAGAATGCGAAACCGGGGACAAGGGACTGGCAACTAACGCGCGTGCGACTGGATAAGACTGATGGGTTTCGTGCGCCAGACATCGAGGGCTATTGTTCCAAACAATCCGTCAAGGCAGGCGAATCGCTCGACATCTTTGTCAGCACGAAAGCAAAGCAGTTCAGGATTGAGGTCTTCCGGACAGGCTATTACGGCGGACTCGGCGCACGTTTGATGACGACCATCGGGCCCGTGTCTGGCAAGGTGCAGGAAGTGCCGCCCATCGGAGAGAAGCATCTGCGTGAATGCCGCTGGGAACCGAGTCATACGCTCACGATTCCAGAGGATTGGGTGAGCGGCGTTTATCTGGGAAGGCTGACAACAATCCAGGACCAACCGAGCGATCCCTACTGGCAGAGCTACATTGTATTCATCGTGAAGGATGACCGCTCGGCAGATTTCCTTTTCCAGTGCAGTGACAATACTTGGCAGGCCTACAACCGTTGGCCGGACAATTACTCCATCTACACCCATCCAAAAGGAAACCAGGGACCATGGGCAGATGCTAGCTTTGATCGTCCTTACGCAAAATACGCGCAGATCTATGACAATCCGCAGTCCCTCGGGTCCGGCGAATGGCTGTGCTTCGAGTTCCCCATGGCGTATTGGATGGAGCAACAAGGCTATGATGTCACCTACTGCTCTAACGTTGACCTGCTGAGCCCGGATCGCGCGCTGAAGTGCAGGGCGTTCCTCAGCGTAGGGCATGACGAGTATTGGGACATCCGCCAATACGAGAGTGTCACTGCCTTGCGCGATGCGGGTGTGAGCCTCCTATTTTTCTCGGGCAATTCCGTCTGTTGGGTGTCGCCCCTTAGGCCGGGTTTCGACGGCCGCAGCAGTCGCATTATGTTCCGCGGCGGACCGTATGGCGCCAATCATCGTTGGGCCGAAGAGCGCGAGAAGCTTCATGGCCCATTTCCGGAGCGCGGGCCGGACGAAGGCTACCTGATGGGGTCACGAAACATCAGTCCAGTCAACGGCGGCGGAGACTGGGTGTGCGACAAGCCGGATCACTGGATGTTCGCGGGCACTGGGATGAAGAAAGGCGAAGCGATTCCCGGTTTGATAGGATGGGAGTTCCATGGCGATCCTCCAGAGATTCCAAATCTGGAAGTAGTGGCCACCGGCACTGCCTGGCATGGTGGCAACGTGCCACAGCAATGGACAGCGACGATCTATCCGGGTCCAAAGAATAATTTTGTCTTCAACGCTTCGACCATCTTCTGGAGTCAGGGCCTCAGCCATCCGCCAGGACACATGCTGCCCTGGTCGCACTGGTCACGCCCGCACGGTCCTGATGATCGCGTGCAACGGATGACGCGGAACTTGTTTGATAAGGCGTTGGCTTGAATGTCGATCTCGGAATCCACTTGAGTTAACTCAGACAATCTCCCAGCCCTGCCGGACGGACTCATGAATGAACGGGTCAGCGGCGGGAAATCCCGTCGCTTTCATCGCGGGCCCATCCCACGTGATGGACTTTTGCGTGCGGAGCGACAGCACACCCAGCAGCACGATCTCTGTTAGATGCGCGGCATAAGCGAAAGGACTGGTGGCAGGTTCTCCGCCTTTGCAGGCATCGACCCAGTCACGATGATGACCGTTGGAGCGTTTCAATCTCGGTGCAGGGGCGGTGTATTCCGCGCGGCGAGCGGAAGGGTAGAGGCGCGGTTGTCCGCCGTTGCCATCGCATTGAATGAATCCTTTCTCGCCGATGAACAAAGAACCGCGCTTCGGCAATGGAACATTACCCATGGCCTCAGGCGCTGGTGGCATCAATCCTCCGTCATACCATGTCATATGGATGGGTGGGCGATTATCCTTGCCCGGAAAATTGTAGTGAACGAGCGAACCATGAGGCGCGATCTCGCTGTCAGTGATCCCGGCTGGCTTCGCTTCGATGCGTGAAGGCAGTGGCAGGTCGAAGGCACGCACCGCGGTGTTCATATCATGGCAGCCGAAATCGCCCAACCCCGCCGCGCCGAAATCCCAGAAATCGCGCCAGGCGACAGGGAAGTAGGCGGGATGGAAGGGCCTCGCCTGACGGGGACCCAGCCACAGATCCCAATTCAACCCCGCGGGCACTGGAGGAGTATCCGTCGGTTTGCTAAGCAGCGTAGGGTTCCATCTTCTCGCATCTACCCAGACATGAATTTCGCGCACTGCGCCAATGGCGCCGTCCTGTATGTATTCAATAGTCTCGCGCGTGCCGAGTGATGAATGCCCCTGGCTACCCAACTGGGTGGCGACTCCGGTTTCGGCAGCGACCTTGGCTACATGGCGCGCCTCCCAAATATTATGAGTCAGTGGCTTCTCGCAATACACATGCTTTCCGGCTCGCATGGCGATGACCGATGCATACGCGTGGAGATGATCCGGCGTGGCGATGAGCACGGCATCGATGGATTTTTCCTTCTCCAACATGTCCCGGAAGTCCACGTAATCCGCACAGCGAAAGTTGGGCGTCTTCTCAGCATAGTGCTTTTCAATTTCTGCTTTGACCGGGAGGCGGCCGCCCATGCCTTTGTAATAAAAGTTCTCCAGGCTGAAGGACTCCGCCGGATCTGCCACAGCGATAATCTGCACATCGTCGAGTTGCAGAAGCGCCCGGACGTTGGAGCGTCCCTGGCCACCCACGCCAATGATCGCTACATTCACCTTCTCACTCGGAGGCACATAGCGTGGCCCGCCCAGCACATGCCGCGGCACAATGTTGAAGGCCGTCACAGCGGCGGCGGTGGTTTGAAGGAAACGTCGGCGGGAGTGAGAGGTGGCGGTAGGCGCGTTCATAAAATGGATGTGGTCGTTGTTGATGACGGAAGGTGCATTTCACTTTGCTTTCGGCGCGACTTCACCGGCCATCTCGAGCAATGCGTCGAGCATCTTCACCGCAGCTTGGGGCTCCAGGGAATTGGTTCCCGGCCAGGTCTCATAACCGCCCAATTCGAAGTGCCGAGGTGTTGGCAAATAGCCAAAGTAACCATGATTCAGCTCTACCATGAAGGAGTGCGGCAAAGGACTGCGCTTCTTGAATTCGAGCCCGCTTTCCACAAAGGTTTCACAGGGGAAACTACCGATGCAGATGTCCCCAATGCGCATGATTTGCAGAGGAATGAGCGCTGGATTCTCGGCCTCCGCAAGTTTGAGCACACGCCCGGCGTAGATGGTTGGCAGATCCGCCTTGATGACTTTCTCACTCGGACTGGCCTGCTTTTCCTTAGCCCATGCCAGGAGATCAGGATCGATTTTACGCCAGGAGAGTTCCAGCTCGCGATATCGCGCGTCTAATTCCGCTTCATCCTTCCACTCCACCTTTGCGAGTGCCGTACTTACCTTGCTCGCTACATCCTCGGCGACTTTGCGCATCTGCGAGTAGGGGGGAGATGAAGCGCGCGGTGTACGGAAGTTGATGTTGTTAATGTCCCCGCTGGTGCCGTTGGCCATCATCGCTACAAAGGGTGGCTCCTGTTCCGTTGCGTTCTGCAGCTTTGACAGTGCGGCGCAGAACATCCCATAATAATCCGCAGAGATCTCGCCGTTACCGACGCCACCCACATAATGCAGCGAGTAGGCGCTATAGACCGAAATCAGGCGACCACTGGGTTCACGCAAGGCGATGAAGGAAACGGTAGGATCAGTAGTGCCTGCGGGCTCAACGAGATTGGGGCTTCCACTTGGCGGATTCATCTTCACCTTGTCCACTTTGCCAAAGGGATTGGGCGGCGCGGTACCTTCGCGCATTAACCACCGGCGATTGAAGACATGCTCTGGAGCTTCCGCAGTGCCGAAGGCAACCTGCGCCGGACGGAGGTTGTTCACGGCACGACGCACACCATCCGCAATCCGCTTGGCGACGAAACGCTGATAGTCATTGAGCGGCTGCTCGGACTTGTAACCCCGCTCACCCAAAGCGCTCGCCGCAGAGTGGGTATGCGTGCCGGAGATAGCCACGTGCGAAGGCTTGATGCCGGTGGCTTCTTCAATGAGCCGCCGCGCTTCAATGCTCACGCTCCGGTGCAAGCCAAGAAGATCGCAGACCACCAGTGCGAGCTTTGTCTTGCCGTCATCCAGGACCAGGCAGCGTGCGTGCAGTTCGTCATGAACTCCCGTGGCGGGAAAGGGGACAAATCCTCCAATGATTTCCGCTCCCAACTCTGGAGTGATGTTGCTTGTCGCCGCCCCAGCGCGGAGCTCTGCGTGTGCTAACGACGTGCTCAGGATTAGAGAAATGGTGAGAGTGATTGTCGCTAGTTTCTTCATTGAATTTTCCTGATAAATTTCTGCACACGCCGGCCCTTCGCGTCGGCGACATAAACGGAACCATCGGAACCCACGCAGACATCGTGGCCGAGTTTGAGTCGTGTAGCTGCTTCTCCAGCAAAGCCGAAGGTGCTTAACACTTGCCCATTGGCATCCAACTCCACCGCCTTTGAGGGCATGGGACGGGTCGCGGACGCATCCCCGCCATCGATCAGAAAAATATGGCCATCGCTGGCAGCACTCACGCCATACGGGCGACCAATCTCCGGGCCGGCCCATTGAGCAATGAAGGCGCCGCGAGAATCAAATACCTGAAGACGCGCATTGCTGCGGTCACACACGTACACGCATCGTCCCTTATCCACCGCGATGCCGTGAGGCAGGTGAAGCTTCCCGGGCTCACTGCCTTTGCCTCCCCACTCAAACTCGTATTGCCCGGCGGCGGTGAATTTCACTACCCGGGTGTTGCGGTAACCGTCGCTCACGTAAAACGAGCCGTCTGGTAAAACAGCAACATCCGTCGGTAAATTGAAATGGGTGTGATCATCTCCCGGCTTGCCCCGCTCACCCAAGGTCATGAGAAGACGTCCATCCTTCGTGTATTTAAAGACCTGATGCCGTCCCACATCAGTGAGCCAGACATGGTCTTCGTGATCAATCGTGAGTCCATGAGGCATAATGAATTCGCCCCCTCCCCATGACGAAAGCAGTTTCCCCGTCTGACCATCGATGATGCTCACCGTCGGTTCGGCGATCGGTTCATCGGGGAATGGCTTGCTCCAAACACGAGCGTTCCGGTGGTAGACAAAAACGTGGTTGTGCGAGTCCACGCCGACTCTGGCACACAGTCCAAGTGAATGCTCTGCCGGGAGAACGGGCCACCCCCGCACCAATTCATATCGAGTCTCGGCGGAGGCCTCGAGCGCAAATGCGATCACAAACAAAAAGAGTAGTCGCATGACATCAGGCATTCGCGGCGAGAGCGCCCCAAGGTTCAATCTGACGAAGCTGTTTGGCCGCAAGAGCCCGGTAGCAGTCGGGCAAATCAAATTGCGCCAGCACCCCTGGAACAAAAGATGAAAGCGGCCATTGATAGTCTTCAGACTCAGCGATCTCGCTGTAGCTTGTCAGGGCGTTCTTGAGGGTGACCTGCTTCACGTCGTCGGACAGCAGGGCAGCAAAGGTGGCTGGGATTGCTCCCCAGCCTTTTCCAATAAGATGGATTTCCTCGTGACCTTGCGCCCGTAGCCAGTCCAGCACTCGCAGCACATCATGCGTTTTCTGTCCGGCATACGGATGATCCAGCATGATCGAGTGGATGGCGTAGAAGTAGTCAGAACCATATGGGCTCAAGAATGACTTTTGGCCGCAGGTATCTGGCTGAGACTCGCCAATACCGCGTACGTCACACGCGAAGAAGGCTGACTCCGGTTCGGACTTGATGAGTTCCGTAATCAGCGGTTCCTCCCGCAGTTCGGCATCGGCCGATTGGTGGGAGATATAAAGGATGGCGCGTTTGGCGCCGCGTGGTGGACGGGAGATCAACTCCGCATCATCAAGCCGGACAACCAGGGCGAAGATGTCTTCCTCCGTCTCTACGGCATAAGTGGCTGAGAACTTCTTGGGATACTGCCGTTTCCCTGAGCCTCGTAGAATGCGATAGCTGACGGCACTCGGACTCTGGCCCTCACGTTTCGGCAACCGCAAAATATCGGTGAGGCGTTGCTTCAGTGCCTCTGCACCGATCTCGCCGCGCTGCCGTTGAAGAGCTTGGGACCGCTCCTTTGTGAAGGAAAAGAGCGGACGCGATTTCAATTCGCCAATCTGTCCGTGTGGTGTGCACCAGAGAGTTTCATCCTTCTCAATGACCAGTGCAGGTTCGGCCTTCGCGTCCGAGACCTTGGTCACACTGTTGAACCAGCGATACATGGCCTCACGATTCTCCGGTGAGTAGCCATGATAAGTAGGCCCAACGAAGAGGCCGATGTTCTTTTCAGCTCCCAGTAGCGCATACAGTTTGCTGAGACGAGCGTGCGCTTGCTCAAGTCCACGAACATCGAAGAAGTCCTTCTCCTGGCCCAACAGCACGACTGGCTTTGGCGCCATCGCAGCGATGAAATCGGAGTGATCGAGCCCGAGTGCCAGAGCACGCGGCGGGCATTGTTCCGTGTCTGCAGGAAGTTCGTTCTCCAGATTGCGGAGGAACGTGGTCACAAAACAACTCGCCGCAGCCATGGTCCATCGTGTTTCCACACCGCACAGCCACGTCGTCATCGTGCCACCCCCGGAGTTTCCGGTAATGCCGACATGCTTAGGATCCACCTCAGGCCGCGTAAGCAGGTAGTCGAGCGCGCGTATGCCATCCCATGCACGCCAGGCTCCGAAGAATTCACCCACGAGGAACTGCTGATTGCCCCCATACAGATGCTCGCTCACACCCGTGCCGTGGCGTGGCTTGAGATCGTCGCTCACATACTGGAGCCGCTCACCCTGCCCGATGGGATCAAAGATGAGGCACACATAACCCTGCCGCGCCAAACCTTGGGCAAAGGACTGATACGCCTCAGCGGCCTTGCCATTCGCAGAGTGCCCGCAAGAGCCCACCACACCGGGCGCTGGCGCTGGTCGGTTCTTCGGCAGGTAGAGATTGGCCGTCACCAGAAAATTGGGGCGGCTCTCAAAGATCACCTTCTCAATCGTGTAAGGGTCTCTCTCGACGACTCCGGTGATGCGCGCATTCAACGGCGTCTTCTCAGGCCAGGGACCAAAGCATTCTTGGATCTTCTGTCGCACTTCACGGATGTAGTTCTCCGCATCAGCTTTTGTGGAGAGTGCGTTTCTCCGTTTCTCCGCACCGGCTTCTATGTCGCGCAGTCGTCTGACGAAATACTCCTGCGCCATGCGGGGGAAGCGATTGAAAGTCGGCAGCGAAGGGGCTGCTGCAATTTTCGTCTCCGCAGCGGCCGCGGTCAGAAGCCATGGATCACCCAGCGCCAATCCCGCGGCAGTTAGTCCCGTGAGTTGGAGAAGTTCCCGGCGGGAAGAGAGCTGATCGTGCGATGAAGATGACATGGCGTGACGTGATGGGCTTCGGGCAATGCTGCGCCCAGCGGCCAACGCCCCGGACATCCGGGCATAGGTCGTCAAACGGAGGATCGCGTGTCTCTGAACCGTTTGGATTACTCATTGAATCTGATGATCTTTCACGATCCTGGAGTCGAGGTCCGGTGCTTCTCAGCGATCGCCTTAAAAGACGGATTGAGGTGCTGTAGCGAAAGTTTAGACTTTTTTGCAACTCCTCTCCGGCATTCCGTAATTTCCTGGCAGACACCCATTCTAACCCATCATGTCACACCAGCAGGGACCGCATTCTTTTCAGACGACACGCTGGAGTATCGTCAGAAAGGCCGTCGATGGGGGAGATGTGGAGGCGATGTCGGCGCTCACTATGCTGTGCGGGAACTATTGGTATCCGATCTACGCCTATATCCGCCGCACGGGCCGAGGCCCTCACGATGCTGAGGATCTGACGCAGGGATTCTTCGCGCAGTTGCTACGGCGTGAGACGCTGGCTGTTGCGGATCGTGAGAAAGGAAATCTGCGTTCCTTTCTCCTGACATGTGTGCGTCACCATTTGGCCAATGAGCACGCACGCGCCATGGCCATCAAGCGTGGGGCAAAGGTATTGACTTCCCTGGATGGCGATTGGGCGGAAGATCGCTACGCAAAGGAACCCGTAGACCATCTGACGCCAGACAGGCTGTATCAGCGTCGCTGGGCTCTGACCATAGTCGATCAAACCATGACCTTGTTGGAGCAGCAGATGTCCGCAGAAGGCAAGCAAGAGCAGTTCCAGGAACTGCGGCCTTTCCTTGGTTTCAGCCAGAGCCGTGAAGAGGCGTACGAGACCGTAGCGGCGCGGATGAACGTGAAGGTGAATACGCTAAAGTCTCACATTCACCGGCTGCGGGAGAATTGGCGGGAACTGCTCCTCCAACAAGTGGCATGCACCTTGGATGATCCCACCTCGGACAACATCAAGGCTGAACTCGCCGAACTCATTGGATGTGTTTAGCCGGCCACAGGCCGTGAATGCTTAATACTGCCGAATTAATTTTCACCAGCTCCTGCTGGAAGTTTTTCTGTCAATCACCCCTTTTCTTTGTAACAAGCTGGCGGTGCTGCCGCCTTACCCGTTCCGCTGAGCCATGAACCAGGACGATAACCCAACCTTTCCAGGGAGCGGAGATCCGGAAGTCGATGCTGCCGAATTGTTACGCCGCGGCCTCCAGTCGCGACCTGTTACGGGTGACCCAGGGAACTGGGAGCCACCGAGTCCAGAAGACCTGGGGAAGCTGCTGCCTCAGTATCATATTGAGTGTCTGCTGGGCAGAGGCGGCATGGGAGCTGTTTACAAAGGCAGTCAGGTGGCGCTGGAACGTGAAGTGGCCGTCAAACTGCTGCCTTCCGAAGTCGCCGCGGACGAGTCGTTCGTGGCGCGGTTCAAGCGCGAAGCCAAGACCCTGGCGCGGCTCCAGCATCCGGGCATCGTGGCAGTCCATGACTTCGGCCAAACCAGCGAGGGTCATTTGTATTTCATCATGGAGTTCGTGAATGGCACGGACTTGCATAAACTAATTCGTGGGCCGGGCTTGAATGCGGCGCAGTCGCTGGAGATTGTCACGCAGGTCTGTGATGCGCTGCAATACGCGC
Organism: Phragmitibacter sp.; assembly: GCA_965284365.1. Taxonomy (GTDB): domain Bacteria; phylum Verrucomicrobiota; class Verrucomicrobiia; order Verrucomicrobiales; family Verrucomicrobiaceae; genus Phragmitibacter. The sequence goes on along the minus strand of OZ260079.1, from coordinate 515,147 downwards.
ACGGTCGCGGAGTCATGCACCGGGACATCAAGCCCGCCAATGTGCTGCTGACATTAGATGGCCGTGCCAAGCTGGCGGACTTTGGTCTGGCCCGTCCCGTGGAGGAAGACAGTGGCGCAATGACGCGCAGCGACATTGTGATGGGGACGCCGGACTACATCGCCCCGGAGCAGATGTACGGCACGCCTGACCATCGGGCGGATTTATACTCCTTGGGAGTGATGCTCTATGAGATGCTCACCGGGCGTCCGCCCCGGGGAAGCTGGATGCCGCCCAGCCAAAAGGTGCAGGTGGACATTCGCCTGGATCAGGTGATCATCCGCGCGCTTCAGGAAGACCCAGAGCGCCGCTACCAACAAGCGAGCGAGCTTAAAACAGATGTCGAGGTCATTCGGACGACGCCGATCCGCTTGAAGAAAGGAAAAGCCAATGCGGGCGTAAAAGCGAAGGTGCCTGTCGATAGAGGCGCCGATGAAAGTGGGCCGGCACCGCAAAAGCAGCGGGGAGAAGGAATCTCCTTGTTGCGAAAGTTGGTAGGGCTGGCGCTTGCGTGCATTGTGCTTGTTGTTCTGGGGCTGGCAGTACCGTTTCTCATTCGTCTAAAAGACGGAATCGAGCGCAGGGGCAATCAGAGCGGTGCGGCGCAACCTGCGAGTGACGATAACCCTGCTGAAGCATCGGTAGCCGCCCAGGACCCGCAACCTGTCTGGCAACCGCTTCCTATCGCGTCCAAAGAAGAAAAGCTGCCCGATGGATCCATCCGAACCGTGGCCGAAAACCGCATCCTGCCTGGTTTCAAAGATGGTGCGATCAATCTGACGGTGCGCTGGTCAAAGAAGGGATCGCTCACCTTGAAGGTTCGTCAGCAGGGTCAGGATGGAGTGCAGTTGGTACTGTCCCACAACGGGCTTATTGAACTCGCCGAGTTACAGGATGGCAAGTTGCTGCCGGGAATGCGCCGCTTCGTGAAGGTCAATCCGCCCGCGCCTGAAGAAGCATGGAGTGTGGACTTTGCCGTGATCAAAGATGTGGCCTATGCCTGGGTAAACGGGGTATCGTTGATCCTGCCGGGAATCAAGGCTGGTGAGGCAGGCTCCATCTCGGCGAATAATGGCGGGCCGGAGAACGCGGTAAATAACATCAGGTATCCGAAACTCATGGTTCTGGACGGCGTGCTCGATCCGCTTAAAGCTCTCTCGTGGAGTGTGCGAGGTGCATGGTGGAAAGACTTTTTGGCAGAATGGCGGGCGTCTCCGGAAGGCCGCGCCGCTGACAATCCCATTCTTGTTCAGGAAGGCGATGCATGGAGGCTATCACAGACCACCGGTCCTTCGCTCAGCCGCGCATCTGACCAGAATCTGATGGTGCGAGCCACGGGGAGATTCGGGACTGCTCCTTCATGGGGAGTTTACTCGCAAATGAATGCCAAGGGCGAAGGCTTTATTGCGGAGCTGTGGACCTCCGGCAGGGTGACGCTCCGACGCCTGGCATCCAGTCCCACCGCGGTGCAGTTTAGTGGTGGCCCGCCTTTCGATGCAAACGCCAGCCATACGCTTCAGTTGCGCACGGAAGGGCAGGATGTGGTGGTACATCTGGATGGCAAGCGAATGCTTGCCTACCGGGAGGACAAACCCGTCAATACTAACGGCGGGGGCATCGGGCTGGTGGGGGCGAAGGGCGCGCTCATGGAACAGGTGGAGTATCGCCAGTGGGCCGAATACCCGCCAAACCCTCCGCAGGGCGAGGCATTGGCCGTCCCTGGGTTAAAGTGGACTAAAGCCCTCATTTTTGAGGACACTGCCCGCCCGGAACCCATCAACAGAGATCGGGACGGATGGCTGGAAACTGGCTCGGGTTACCTCCGAGTGGCCACGGCCGAAAAACCGGGATCATATCTTATGTTAAAGGATGGGGCGTTCAGGACGCGAGTGTTGTGGGAGGATAATAGCCTCGAGGATCCATTCGGCTTCCACTTCCGTTATGACACAAACAGTGCGAATTCCGGAGATTCATTCAGTTGCAGTCTTCGCAGAGATCGGCTGTTTGTCATTACCGGATGGGGAGAGCCTGATGAGACCAATACTCTATTGGAGATGAAACTCCCTCGCGCCTTCGAGGCGGGTGAGGAAACGGAATTGGGCATCGCAGGCATTGGCAACGATTTCTGGGTGCGTGTGAACGGCCAGGTGGGGCACTTCAAGGCTCCGCATATGCGGCCCATGGGATGGAGCATGATGGGCGGCTGGTGGAAGCGGTTCAAGGCTCCCGAGTACGTGAAACTGGACGGCGTGACGGATCCGCTGAAGGCGTTGGGGTGGGAGATTCCTGTGACTGCAAGTGCCAAAAAACCAGACGAGGGTGGGTTGACGTGGAAATCTGTGACAATGCAGCCGGACGTGGCGGAACAGGCTGCCACCAACCATGGCTGGGTCACGCTTTCCCGATGGTACCTGGGGATGCTGAACAAACCGGAGTTTGCCGATTGCGCCTTGCGCCTGCGTTACCGGTGGGTGAAGGGATCCCTACTCTCGATCAGCTTGCGCGACACGAAAGACTATTCAGCGCGGGTGACCTTGAATGGCTCAGGGAAACTGGAGATCGACAACTGGGAAAAGCAAGCCCAGACAGAAGCTCAGCGTCCAAAGTCGAAGCTGGAACTCGGTCCCGATCTCGCGCCGCATGAGGGCATCCTGGAGTTCGCAGTCATCGGTCAGCGTGCCTACGCCCGCCGCAATGGTCAGAGCCTTTCTCCTTTGGCGCTTTCCAACTCGAATTCAGGCATGTGTGTGATCGGGAATGGATATATGGAAACTCCTGCCTCGGTTAGGGATGTGGAATATGTGAGCCTGGTGGGCGTGGCGGATCCACTGAAGGCGTTGGGGTGGGAAGAGGGCACGACCAGTCGTGGCGATGGCAACGCTACTGCGCCGGCCCGGGTCGCTCTCCCTGCGCAGTTGCTCTGGCAGCCGCTCTCCATTGGCTCCAAGAGAGTAAAGCCGGAAGATGGTTTCGCCCACCCTGTGCCCGAGAAGCACGTCTTGAAGGGATTCAGGGATGGAGCCATCAGTCTGGCCCCGGTGTGGGGGGAAAAGGGGGCACTCACCTTGAGTGTCCGGGAGCAGGGTCAGAGCCAGGTGCGTCTTGCCCTCTCCGGCAGCGGACGGGTGGAATTGGCTGAATTGAAAGATGGGAAGGTGCTGCCCGGGAAACGCCGCGTGACCCAAATGCCTCGGCTCAAGTCTGGAGACGGGTCAGTGGTGAGCTTTGCTGTGATCAAGGACGTGGCTTACGCATGGATAAACGGAGTATCACTGAGTTTGCCGGGCCTCACGGCTACCGAGCCGGGGTCGATCACCGTGGACAACGGGGGAACTGAAGGCCCCGTCTTTATCAGGTATCCGAAGATGACAGTACTGGAGGGCGAGGCTGATCCGCTGCAAGCCCTTGTTGGGGGCGCGGCAGGCGAATGGTGGCGGGATATCCTGGCCGAGTGGCGAACCTCTCCGGAAGGCCTCACCAGCAAGGCGCTCCCAGTGGCCCAAGAAGGCGATGCGTGGCGGATCACGCAGGGCGATGGCCTTTCTCTCAGCATAAGCCATAAGCAAAACCTCATCGTGCGAGCCACGGGCCAATTTGGGAATGCCTCCTCCTGGGGGGTTTGCTCCCATATGAATGAAAAAGGCGAGGGGTACATCGCGGAATTGTGGGGCTCCGGCATGGTGACCCTGCGTCGCCAGGCTCCCAGTCCCACCACACTCGAAAAGGCCAATGGCGACAAGAGCTTTGATCCCGGCGCGAGCCATACGCTGCAACTGCGCACGGAAGGCAGGGATGTGCTTGTCTACCTAGATGGTGTGCGGAAGATCGGCTTTCAGGATAACCAAGCCGCCCCACGGACAGGCGGACGGCTCGGTCTCCTTGGCGGGAAGGGCGCTCTGATCGAACAGGCAGAGTACCGTCATTGGGCTGACAGCCCCCCCGGCACCCGGCAAGGAGAGGCTCTGACGATACCGGGGCTGGCCTGGCAGAAAGCCTATATCAAGAGCGATTTGGACCGCCCCGAACCCATCATTCGGGACGGGAAGGGCTGGCTGGAGACAGGCGCGGATACTCCGTGGTTGAACACGGCTGAGCGGCCGGGAGAGTTTCTAAGGATGAAAGACGGTGCTTTCAGGGTGCGCCTGCTGTGGGGTGGAAAGGAGATGGAGGAGCCATTCCTCATCGCAGCCCGGCAGGACACGCTCCAGTCAAACCCGGGCGCGGGTGTCGTTTGTTTCTGCTGGAAGGACAAGCTGGTAGCGCTCAATGATTGGGCGCAGCCCAATGAGAAGAACACCCTGTATGAAATGAAATTCGCCCGTGCCTTTGAGCCGGGGGAGGAAACGGAGTTTGCCATTCTGGGCGTGGGCGATGAATTCTGGGTTCGGGTCAATGGGCAGGTGGGGCATTTCAAGGCGCCCATGGTCCGGCGGACGGGATGGAACACGCTGGGATTCACATGGAAGCAGTTCAAGGATTTCGAGTACGTGAAACTGGACGGCGTGGCGGATCCACTGAAGGCGTTGGGGTGGGGATATCCTCAACCAGCGTCTACCAAGACTGCTCGAGACACAGCGGAATGGATTTTATCGCTGGGCGGCATTGTCACCGTCCGTGATCGTGCCCGGGAGATCGAAATCAGGGAGAAGGCACAACTTCCTTCGGGGCCGGTCGTTTTGACGCGCATCAACTACTTGGACATGACAAATTTCAAGAAGATTAAAGCCGCGGATTTCTCTCTCCTGTCGTTGGCGAGCGCACTGTCGACTCTGCGCATAGTTTTCCTGCCTGATGAAATCACCTCTCTGGAAGCACTGGCCGGGCTCACACAACTTGAAACGATTGAATTGGGAGGTGGCGGTAGCATCCTTGACGATGAATTGCGCCATCTGACGCAGTTACAGAAGCTTACTTCTCTGACCGTCCGTCTTAAGGGCGAGGCAGGAGCGGGGTGCGCGCATTTGTCCGGGCTTAAAAGCTTGAATAGTTTGTCTCTCAGGGGCTGCAAAGTGAATGAGCAAGGTGCACTGGCTCTCATGCGTCTGGATAACCTTGTAACGCTCCAGCTTGATCGGGGACTTGACGATACCAATCAAGGACTCCTCCGTCACATCGCCGACATGAAGAATCTCAAGAGCTTGGCGCTCACCGCGGGTGTCGTCTCCAAGGAGGGCTTCATGCAGCTGGCAGCCCTGAATCGGCTTGAGAAGCTGGAGCTTACCAATTCCAAGATAGACAACACGGGCTTTGGTTATTTGAAAGCTTTAGGGAATTCTCTACGCGAACTGCAAATGCAATACGGCGCCACCGTGAGTGATGAAGGCGTCCGCGACATCGTAGCGAATTTCCCCAATCTGGAACTGATCTCGATCTCTCTTGGTGCCACCTGCACAGCAGCCAGTATCAAAGAGTTAGCCAAACTACCCAAACTCAAGTCCGTTTTCTGGTGGAGGAAAGGGCTCTCGCAGGATGATTTTCGTTATTTCGCGGACCTTCCCGCGCTGACGGAACTTGCCATTAGCGAAACTGGCATCAGGGACGAGAGCTTGACGCCGTTCCTCAGAAGCAAGACTCTGAAATCACTGAATTTGTATGGCAATGCAATCACTGACAATGGCCTCAATCTTCTCCAGAAGATGACCTCACTTAAGAGCCTCCAAATGCAAAAGACTCAAGTCACCGATGCAGGCGTGGCCGCCTTCAAAGCAGCGCGGCCAGATGTCTCGATCGTTTGGTGATATGGCTGCGGAATTTTAGGATTCCATCCCCGAAAAAGTTTGGGTAAATTATTGGAGTATTGTTAATGCTGCTGCACCGGGCATCGCAGATGCCCTGCCAAATTTCGTTCTATCAACCCATTCTGCCATTACTATGAAAATTTTGATCGCCCCTTTGGCGGCATTCGCTCTGACGTTAAGTCTTTCCTCTTGTGCGATTACGCAGAAAGGTGAAACGACCGTGCAGCAAAAGTTTGCGAGCTACGATCTTAATGACGACGGCAAAATCTCCCCGCAGGAGTATGCCGAAGTGGCCACGCGCATCGTCTTCATCGCTTTTGACGAGAATGAAGATGGCTCGGTGACTCTCGCGGAATGGCAGAATCTGGAGGGCAACGATGCCAATTCCCACTTCACCTCGCATGACCCGAATAAGGATGGGAAAGTGACTCTCGACGAAGCTCTTGCCACCACCAAGAAGCACAAAAGCTTCTCTCAGGATTTCCCCGGCATTGATGCCGATCGCGACGGCTACGTAACCCTTCCGGAAGCGGAGGCTTATGCCGCCAAAATCCGGGCCGGACTTAAAAAACAATAGGAGCCGTTTTAACCTTTACCCTTTCCATTCCCATGAAAACGTCTCTTCTTCGTCTGGCTGCGGTGCTTCTGCTTTCCATGACTCTGAGTCAATGTGTCGTAGCTCCTGTTCCCGAGCCTATCCTGGCGCCGGGGCCCGGGCCGATTGTGGCCCCCGTCGCCGCTTATCGTCCAGCCTATGGGACGCCCTACTATGGCGGCGGATACTACGGTGGATATGGAGCCACCGGGCGAGTCGCTTCGAACGCCATGTGGGCGGGTGCCAGAGCCTATGGCATTCATGAGCGCAATGAAACTCGCGACCACCGCATCGATGCCCGCAGCGACCGGATCAATCACCGCATTGATCACGGCGTGCGGAATTATCATCGCCCCGCAGGTGGCGGAGGTTACCGAGGCGGAGCGAGGCCACCTCGTGGCGGGCATCGGTAAGCTCCATAGCATCCATCTTTGAAGTAGGCGGGCCGTTGATATGACGGTCCCGTTTTGCGCGGAATTTTACTGAGCATCAATGGGTTCCTTCATGCTTTCGTCGCTTTGCCGCATTGAAACTGTCCGCTCCGGGTTGACGAAGGCCGCAGATTCGGGAAGCAGTTTCAGGCATGCCCCTGTCTCCCCCGCAAAACTCCTTTCGCCGCACCCTGGCCACGCTGATCTTCCTGAGCCGCTGGCTCCAGGCCCCATTGTATCTGGGCCTCATATTGGCTCAGGGTGTGTATGTGTACCACTTCATCGCCGAGCTGATTCATCTCATCTCCCACACGCGGGGACTTGAGGAGACAGAGATCATGCTTACCGTACTGGGGCTGATCGATGTGGTGATGATCGCGAACCTCCTGATCATGGTCATCATCGGCGGATACGAGACTTTCGTTTCACGGCTGGAAATCGACGGTCACCCTGACCAGCCGGAATGGCTCTCCCATGTGAATGCTGGCATCCTGAAGGTGAAGCTGGCCATGGCGCTCATCGGCATCTCATCCATTCACCTGCTCAAGAGTTTCATCAATTCCGAGAAGATGGAGGACAAGGCCTTGATGTGGCAGGTCATCATCCACGGCCTGTTCCTGTTGTCAGCTTTGGCGTTGGCGTGGATTGATCGTCTTACCGCCACGCCCATCCCCGGTTTGCACAGAGAGGAAAAGAAAGGGCCTCTGGTAGCTCCCGAGTCAGAGTGAGTGATAGAGCGTATCGATCTTCTGAAGATCGAGCTCCGCAGGCGCGGCTTCCAACAGCGCCTGCAAATCCTCTTTCGCCCCCTGATGATCTCTTGCCCGGATGCGGAGCAGCGCCCGGTTTAGTCTCTCGGTGTAAGCGTCTGGATCAATCGCCAGGATGAGGTCCAGATAGGGCAGCGCCTGCTCCGGCTGCTTGGCGAAGCTGGTCAGATTGAAGAGCAGGCGCAAGATCATCGCGCGCGGCGTCGCTGCCACTCTTTGCTCATCCTCCACTGTCTGGCCGGTCGTCTGGAAGATGAACTGTTCGGCTTCCGACTGGCTGAGGAACTTGCCTCCGTTGAACACATCAATGTAGGTGATGCCCTTCCCTGTGTTCGCGTCCGGAGACGCCGGTTCTTGCGGCGCGGGCGGAGCCACTGAAACCATGAACCTGCCGGGCAATCCGGCTCCTTGGATTTCATTCAGACCAAGCCGTCTGGCCAGTTCCAGGTAAACGATAGAAAGACTGATGGGGATGCCTTCCCGGTCATCCAGCACCTCGTTCATATAGCTGTTGGAGAAGTCATCAATGCTCTCGCCGCGTGTGCCATGGAAACCGGATTCTTCGAACAGGTAAGCTGCGAGCCGCTTCGCTGCGGCTAGAGATCCTTTTTTGATCTCCGGGTCTGCGTGCAGATCGGACTGCATGCGCTCCATCATTTGCAGATATCCATCTACATCCACATCTGGATTGTCATGTTTCGCTACCAGAAGGGCGGCATGCAAAAGTTCTGTTTGATCCGCAGGCCGTTGCAGCAATCGCACCATTTCGCGAGCAATGGCCTGCCGGTGAACAGCCTTCTCCAGACTGCGCAGCTTCTCGACTTGCAGTTCCAGTGCCTTGGTCCGGTCTTCCAGAAGCCTGCGCACAGCGGCAGGCTCAGCGAGCAGCTTTTCAGGCGCGGTTTTGTCTTTCGCCGGTTTTTGCAGGTAGAGATCCAATTCTTCCTGTAGAGACGCCGCCAGTGTCTCGGGCACCTGCTTATCCTGAAGAGAAACGCCTGTCCGGAAGGATTTGAAGCTCGCGTTGGTCTGGCGGAATTTGCAGAGGCCGACTTTACCGCCACGCAATTCAGCATCTTCCAACTCAATGACTTGTTGGTCATTCACGAAGCAGCGGATGCGATCTTCATCCACATGCACCCGGAGCGTATTCCACTCGCCGGAAAGGTAGGCGGGAGAGGGGACTTCGCTAAGCACCTTCCATGAGAACAAGTCCGGGCCTTCAAACCGGGTCAGACGCAACTGTCCGCCACTGGGGTAAAAGCCATAGTGTCGGTCCCTGCCATCCGCGCAAAAGATCAGGCCGGCTGCTCCGTCCTCGCTATCGAGTTTTACTTTTACGCTGACTTCGAAGGGAAGCCCGGGAGCGCCATCTTTATTCAGGCAAATGGTACGACCACCAAATCCCTGACCCATGCCTTCAACCTGAATGATGCCTACATGCTGAGTCCAGTGCCCGCCCATGACAGGCTCCCAGCGTTGCGCATCCAGCCGGCCAATGGTCAGCCACCGGCTCATTGAGATGGGATTTGGCTTTTCGATGAGCAGCTTCAAATCATTCACCGTATGGGCAAAGCCAAGATTATGGGTGATGGCGGATTTCAGCGTCAGGATGCCTTGCACGTTGCCTTGCAGATCAAGCAGAGGCCCACCGCTGTTGCCTTCTTCAATGGGGATGGCCAGTTGCAGCATCTTCGCATTCTCGACCTCGCGGGTCGCGGAGATGACGCCTTCCACCACACTATATTCCAGCCCTTGCGGATGACCGATCGCGACCACCGGCTGTCCCTGCTTCACCTTGTCCGAATTTCCCAGCGGCAGTGGGGTGAGACCTTTACGGCTCACTTTGATGAGAGCCAGATCAAATTTCGGATCGGTGGCATGCACCTCTTTGACATCCTCCGTTTTGCCGTCGCTGAAGCGCACCTGAATGCGCCGGGCATTTCCGATGACGTGCTGATTTGTGGCGATCAGACCATCCTGGCTGACCACGAATCCCGTGCCCAGGGCATCCTGGCCGCCGCCCCGTCCGATTTGCATGACCGTGACAATGGATTCACGCACGGCATCCATGAGTTCCGGCACACCGTGCGAAGCGCCGGATTTTGACGCCGGTTCTTCCTTGGGCGGGTCGGCTGACCACGCCACGCCCGTGAGAGCACAACTGAGCGTTAGGAAAAAGATCAAACGCATGACGCACAGGTAGCAACAATCCGCTCCCGAGACAATAGATTCCGCTGGCAGGCTTCAGCGTCCGGTCAGCCTGGGGAAGGCATTGATGACAGAAAAAGGGTACGGAGGGGATCAAGATAAGCTTTCAATCGGCCAAACCTGCGGCTTCGCCCGCCACCTCATCATCTTCCTCCCAGAAGTCGATCGTCATGGGGCGGCAGCAAACCTCGCAATCGTAGTCCACTGTGCAGGGTACCTCTGAGAGATGAGGGGCAGGCACGTCGAATGCTTCAAAACAGGCTGGGCAATAAACCGTGACAGTCATGAGAAATGAAATTCAAAAAAAGCTGAATAGCTGACTGACATCCCTAGTCAGGGCAGTTTCCATTCCTTGCGGACCTGACCATACTCCGCGACCGGCAGGAGCACATAATACGGTTTGCGATCTGGCCGCAGCCACCGGATCATTTTTTCCAGATCGGACTGTGTCATGGTGGTGCATCCTGCCGTGGGCTTGTCTGGTCCACGCCTCACATGGAAGAAGATGGCGCTGCCATAGCCCGCCGTAGGGGGATTACTGTTGTGCCTGATCTCCAGCAGCCATTTGTAGGCGTTGTCGCCTAATCGCATGCGCTGCGACTCGAACCATGCCGGCACAGCGCTAGGATCCACCCGAACGTGCTTGTTGTATTCTGGGAGTTTTGGGTCGTCCACCCAGGCATCCCAGGGGCCCACTTGCAGGTAGGGCCACACGGAACCTTCGGGTGGACGGGCAGCGTAGCCGTAAAGTTTTCCTAGTGCGAAAACACCGGCTGGCGCTTTGCCGTCCTTTTCCACTTTCCAGGAAACTTTATCATGAACTGGTAGAGAAACGCCCCGGCCCCAAGCAGAGCCCTTCCTTCCCAAAAGTGCCGGCCACTCGTTCTGGAAAACTGGTATCCAGGGGCTCTTGGCATTCTCCCGTTCGTAGCATTGCATGGTCGCCCGGAAGCTGCTCCAGCCATCGGTTTTGCTAACAATCACTTGGCGGCAATCGTCTGGAATCTGCGCCTTGGCGGCCCCTCCGGAAAGCGCAAGTACGGCTGCCACACCGATATTTTTCAGAAAATTGACGTAGTAGTTACAATGGCATTTCATCATCGAAAAATGTTTTGAGAAAGCCATCATCGCTCCACAAATCTCTTTACAGTGTCGACCTGCGTGCATAATCTCGCCTAAAGCGGCTCCGTCGGCCAGTCTGTTCTAGGTTTTGGGGGTTTTTTTCCTAGAGTAGATCCGACGGAGCCGCTTCTTCATTTCCAGCAGGACGGTGTGGATGGGGAAGGAAGCTGAAATTCTTCCAGACGAGAGGCGAGCTAACTTGATGGCGCTTTTGGGGAGGTGAGCACCACTCGTGTTTATGCGAATGCAGACAACATTTGGTCTGATCCTGAAATGGTTGGGCGTGCCGCCGCGTTTGTTCTGTGCTTGTTTTTCGTGCGGCTTTTACATGGCAGATCTGCCATGCGTCGTTTTGAATACCACCAGCCCGCCACTGACTTATCTCATGATGAATATCCGTTCTCGCTTCGTGCTCACCTGTTCTCTTTTACTAGCTTCCAGCTTGGCTCACGCGGCGAACTGGCCCCAGTTCCGCGGACCGAATCAGGATGGTTCTTCGCCCGAAACCAACCTGCCCGAGACATTCTCCAAAACCGAAAAGGTCAAGTGGACGGCGGTGATGCCCGGTCCCGCAGCATCAGTCCCCGCGGTATGGGGTGACCACGTTTTCGTTAGCTCCTCAGATCCGGCCCGCCAAAAACTTGTAGCGATATGCCTAAGCGCCAAAACGGGTGAAGTGAAGTGGCAGAAAGATGTCACGGATGGCTATCAGCATGACGAGCGCAGCAATCTGGCATCCCCATCGCCCTGCACAGACGGGCAGCACGTTTTTTTCTTCTACGGGTCCAGTGTGCTGGCCGCATTTGATTTCGACGGCAAGGAAGTGTGGAAGCGTGACCTGGGCAAAGACTATGGTTCCTTCGGCACCCAGTGGACTTATTCAAGCAGCCCTGCAATTGATGGAGGGAAACTGTACATTCAGGTGCTCCAGAGGAATCACGCCTTTGTCTATCACGGCGTGCAAAAAGGGGACCCTAATGGCAAGAACGAGAGCTACGTCCTGGCACTCGAACCGGCCACAGGGAAAGAAATCTGGCGGCATGTCCGTCCCAGTGACGCCTTAGAGGAGTCTTTGGAGAGTTTTTCAACCCCAGTCTTTACTACCTTTGAAGGGAAGCGCCTCATGTTGGTCACTGGTGGGGACACCATGTCTGGCCATTTGGCAGACACGGGCAAGGAACTGTGGCGTCTCGAGTCATGGAATCATGCGAAAATTGGCCATTGGCGGATGGTGGTTTCACCCGTCGCTGGTGATGGCATTGCTCTTGGCTGTGCCCCAAAGAAGGAGCCGGTGTTCGCTGTCCGATTAAACGCTTCCGGCAAGGTCCAGCCCCTTTGGACCTCCGACAGCAAGGAGGTTTCCAGTGATGTCAGCACGCCGCTCTTTTACCAGGGAAAATTTTATGTCCTGGACAGTGATCGCAAGGCGTTGGCCTGTGTGGATGCGAAATCCGGCAGGGTCATCTGGCGCGGGGAGTTTCCCACACGGAATAAGATCGAAGCTTCGCCTACCGGAGCGGATGGAAAAATTTACGCCATCGATCAGCTCGGCGGGGTGTTCGTGGTCAAGGCTGGCGGAGAAAGCTTTGAGATCATCCATCAGACCGTATTTGGCTTGGAAGGCGCGACAAGTGTGAACAAGGACAACATTTGCCGGGCCTGCATTGTCGCCGCGAACGGCGGTCTGTACATTCGCGCGCAGGATCGTCTTTACTTCATCAGCAATTCCTAGCGGACCGCGCTATGCGATGGGTTACTTCGCCCTGTCGGCTCTACGGCAGGAGAGAGGGAGGATTGTCTTTCCTTCCCAGCCACGACTTCGCTAAACTGAAAGGGCTTGCTGCTCGTCCACCAAGCTATGCTCGTTTCCTTCGTTCCGCTTTCTCGTCATGAAATTCTCGAAAGTTACCATCTGGTCCGCCTTGGTTGCGTTTGCAGCTTTACCGGTCACCGCGACGTTTGCCCAACTTGATCCAAGTGGCGCGACAGCATCCTGGCTGGGCAGCCTGCCTCCGCAAGCCAAGTCTGACATCTCTGCCGGTCAGCAAGCGGAACTGGAGAAGGAACTGGCCGCCGCCAGGGAAGCTTTTCTGCCCGTTAAAGGGCATCCTCGCGCGGCAGATGTGGAGATATTCCTTAAGGCCGTGCGTTATGCCTTGGACTTCCATGAGTGGTATGACAAGACGCCGGAAGATGGCGTGAAAAAAGCTCGTGACTTGCTGGCTGAAGCCGGACGCCGGACTGCGGCTCTCAAAGAGGGCCTTACGCCATGGATGGAAGGCGCGGGGTCAAAAGTGCTCGGCTTTTATTCGCGGATCGACGACTCGCCCCAGCCTTATGGCGTGGAAATTCCGGAAGGCCTCGAATGGGGACCCGGCAAAAAGCCGGTGCCCATGTGGATCTGGCTGCATGGCAGGGGAGATACCGCTACGGATCTGCACTTCATCGCCAGCCGCATGAAGAGCAAAGGAGGTGAATTCAAACCGAAGTCCACCATCGTGGTGCATCCCTTTGGCCGCTATTGCAATGGTTACAAATCCGCTGGCGAGACCGATGTGCTCGAATGTGGAGCGGATGCCACCCAGCGCTTTGGCGTGGATGTAAATCGCATTGCCCTGTTGGGATTCAGCATGGGTGGCGCGGGCGCCTGGCACATGGGGGCGCATTATGCTGACCAGTGGGCAGCGGTGCACACCGGCGCGGGATTTGTGGATGTGAAGCGCTACCAAAAGCTGACGCCGGATCGCATGCCGGTGTGGTACGAGCAAACGTTGTGGGGTCTCTACGATGTGCCGGACTACGCGCGAAACTTCTTTAATGTGCCGCTGATTTCCTACAGCGGTGAGGAGGACAAGCAGCGTGACTCCGCGGAGTATATGACTGAAGTCCTCGCCAAGGAGGGCATCGCGCTGAGGCATCTCATTGGCCCGAAAATTGGGCATAAATACGATCCCGCCGTCCGCGACGAAGTTTCCCAGTTGATGGAAAAACACGTGGAACGAGGCCGCAATCCTTTTCCGAACAAAGTCTGGTTGCAGACAAAGTCCGCGCGCTATGCCCGCAAGCATTGGGTGCGGGTTCTGGAAGTGGCGAAACCTTGGGAAGACACGCGTCTGGATGCAGATTTGGACGCCAGTACAGGTATCCTGCGCTTGGTCACCAAGAATGTCGATGTGTTCGCAGTGGATGTGCCTTGGCCAAAGGCGGCAGCGGAGCGGACCATGGTGGTGGATGGGCAGATGTTCACCGCCAAAGACACACGCAAGTTCAGCCCTGGCTTGGGCAACACCCTCCGTTATTTTGGTGCCCGCTCAGAAACAGGCGTTTGGACCATTTCCGGGAATGATGACCGCAAGCTGGATAGCGCGCGCAAAGCCGGTGGGACCTGCATCGACGACGCATTCTTGAAGCGCTTTGTCGTTGTCCTGCCAGACAAGCCGGGACGCAGCCCGCAGACGGACGCATGGGTGAAAGCAGAAAGCGAACATTTCATCCAACGCTGGCGCCGCCTTATGCGGGGTGATCCAATCGTGGCCAAGGCTTCCGACGTAGGCGCAGCTCGGGCCGAAGATGAGCATCTCATCCTTTGGGGAGACGACAAGTCGAACGAATGCATTGCGGCCCGCTCCGCCGAACTCCCTGTGCGCTGGGACAGCAATAACAATCTCCTCCTCAACAACGGTTTGGTCTTCGACGCGACCAAGCATGTCCCCATCATCATCTATCCTGATCAGCCGTACAAGCCTGGCCGTCCATATGTGGTATTGAATTCCGGACTCACCTTCCGTGAAGCGCATGACAAGACCAACTCCCTGCAGAACCCGAAGCTTCCTGATTGGGCGGTAGTGGATATCACGACTGCGGCAGATGCGGAGAAGGCGGGCAAGGTGGTCGATGCCGGGTTCTTCGACAAGTTCTGGCGTTTTAGTGCACCGCAGACGGGCGCGGCGAAGTGAGACTTGTTGCCGTGTAAAAAGAAAGTCCGCCGGGGTGGCGGACTTCGAGAGGGAAGACAGAAGCGGCGACACGCCACTTCTGTTAGGGGGCGAAACGGAGTTGTTCCGCTTACGCCTTGCCGAGGTAAGAACCGTCTTCGGTCTTCACGCTGATCTTTTGGCCAGGCCCGATAAAAAGAGGCACTTGGACCGTCAGGCCGGTCTCGGTGATCGCGGCTTTATACACGTTGTTGGCGGAGTCGCCCTTCACACCTTCAGGAGCCTCCGTGATGGTCATCACCATGCTCGGAGGAAGCTCGATACCGGCAACGGAGTCATCCGTGAAGACGATGAGGTATTTCTGACCTTCGATGAGATAGAGCTTCACACCTTTGACAAGGTCTTCGTTGAGGACCACGTCGTCAAAAGTTTCAGGATGCATGAAGTGGTAGCCGTCCCCATCCTTATAGCTGTATTCGTGGGCGTCCTTGTTCAACACTACGGAGTCCAGCGACTCATTCGACGTCATACGGAGGTTGTGGACCTTTCCGGAGGTGATGCTCTTGATGGACATCTGCACGTAGGAGGCCATGCGCGGAGGCGTCTTGAGCTCAGTGTCGGAGACGACGCAAACGTCGTTGTTGTAACGGACGGCATGTCCTTTGCGAAGGTTTATGACGGGTGTGCTTGGCATGGCTGGTCTGTGCGTGTGAAGGATCCGAAAGGAAAGGGGGCGGTAGTTTGCGGGGATTGCACGAAATTGCAAGGAGGAATGGTTTGGCAGAACTGCAGCCTCGCCACCGCACTGCGGTGGCCCTCTCGCTATGGCTAGGAAGTAGCGTCAGCCTTCAAACTGAGCTTCATGCGCTCCAAGGCCATGGCGAGCTCAGTTTCCCGTAGTCGGAGCTCGGCACGAAGAGCTGCCGTCTCACGATCATGGGCATCCCCTTTTTGCTCCGCTATGGTGGCAAGGATCTCCCGCAGCCGGGCAATGTCTTGCATGGCGAGTACTTCCGGCGGGACGATGGAGGCGCTCTTCAGAAGACTAAAGCCAGCCCGAAGCGACGAGGGCGCCGCAAAGTAGGCCGAGAGATCCAGGGGCTGTCCGTGTCCCTGAAGATTTTCAAACTGCCCTGCCTCGAGGGCTTCCTGTATGCGCGATTCGGCAACATTGGCGAACTCGGACATGGGGGGATTGCAGTTGCGTGCTAGCGCTTCGGATCGAGTTCGAGATTCAGTTCCGGGAAATGTTCATGGAGGCAGTCTTCGCAGATGCCGTGGGTAAACTGCGTTTCCGTGTGGCGCTGGATGTAGACCTCCAGAGGATGCCAATGCCCATCGTCATCACGGATGTCCTTGCAGTAGGCGCAAGTGGGTAGGATACCACGAAGGGTTTTCACTTCCTGTAGGGCTAGTTGCAGCGAGCGGATGAGGGCTTCCTTTTCCCGCTCGACCTGCTTCCGGCGCTCAATCTCCTGTTGGGCTAGATTAAGTTCGAGCCGGACTTCAGTAACCTCTTTCAGGATGGCAAGAATGGGCCGATTCTCAATCTGCATCCCATTGATGCGATTCTGCCAAATGATGTAAAAATACAGGAAGGGGAAGGCAAAAACGCTGATAAGGAGACGGCTGGCGAAGGTGCCCGTCATGATCTCGATGTAGCCGGGCGTGCCAAAGAAGGCGCCAGTCGCGAAAAGCACCACATCCAGCCACATGACGCCCAGAAGCGTCGCAAAAGCACGCATCCAGAGGCTGACATTAAAACGGGGCTTGCCGAAGAACTCCCACGCCATGGCAAGGAAGATCAGATCTGCGAAGGCAGCGAAGATAGAGGCTGCATAAATGCGCAACTCCTGAGGCGGAAAGTAGCCTGCCGAGGTCTGCCCCGTGATCTTGATCTGCCAATGCAAAGCCATCGTGATGAGGGGCACCATGACGGAAACGCCGATGATCGTTGAGATGGCAATCCGCGTGGCTCGGGGCCCATCGAAGACGTAAATCACAAAGACGGCCAGCAGGAGGGCGGTGAAAAACACCGTAGACCCAACCATCAAGGTCACCCCCGGTAGATTTACAGTTACCCCGGCGTCGGTCGTCCAGACCATGACAGCGGTAAGGCTACCAATGAGGGCGTAAAAGTGAGCAAGACCGAGGCGGTTTCTGAGCGAGTGAGCCCAGAGGACGAGGAAATAGACGGCTATGGCTTCGCCGATGAGGATAAGGAGTTCGCTTTTCATCAAACCAGGAGGAGGGCTCAATAAAAGAGTAGGGGGTTAGAACTAACTCAGAATTTACGCGGTGAACAGATACCTGAAGTGATCAATAAATACCAGAAAAAAGGGATAAATAAGCCAAGTGACGCAGAAAAACATGTCTCTGCCCCTTACGAATCCCTAGGGGAAACGGTGGAGAGCCTGGAGCGCGGTGACTCTCGATGTTGTAGACAGCCCGCGACGCCCCAGAGTGCCTAAACGTTCTTTGGTGACACTACCAGCCGTCTTCCGACGGTGGCGCGCAAAACTGCAAGAAAATTGTGCCCTCACCTATCATGAAACCTATTCGATTCTTCACTGCCGGAGCCACGGCTTCTGCCCTCAGTTTACTGTGGTGTATACCTTCGCCAGCGCAGACAGCGACAGCGACTTCATCCACTACAAGCACTCTTAGCGTCATTCGAGTATGCCAGGATGACCTGACCCTGCGCACTTCGGACGGAGCCGATGCCGGCCACATATCCTACTTCATCATGGAACCCTCCAACGGTCAGGTTGTCTCGGCCGTGGTTACCGGGGGATTCCTTGCCGAGCGTATGGTGCCGGTGCCCATCGCCTCAGTCCGGTTTGGCCAGAAGGAAGTGACATTGACCGAAATCAATCGTGAACGGCTCGAGCGTGCACCCATCATCGAGCGCACTCAAATCACGAATATCACGCAATTCGAGCCTGCGATCGTTGACCGGTCATTTCAGCACTTCGGTGTGACCACCTCATGGAGGGATCGCACGAGCATGCAGACTTCTTCCCAAGGTCAAAGCGGCCGTAATGACCCCTCTGGCCAACAATCACAAAGACCGGCTTCAGAACAAGGTCAGGCTGGGAACACACCACCCACTGGTACGAGCCCTTCCGGGGCAGGCCAGCCCCAGGGACAAGGCCGTGAAGGCCAGCCCATGCAGGGCCAAACCGGAACCGCGCAAGGTGACCGTCGCGTAGGAGAACAATCTTCCGAGAGCGAAGGCAGCCGCCGCCCTGACACCGGTTCCGACACACCCGACGGCAATCGCACCAGCAGTAACCCAAGCCAACAAGGGGCAAGCCGCGATATGCAATCAAAGTCCGGCGATAATAGCCAACAAAAGCCTGCAAGCACTAGCACAGGCAACTCGGCGGGTGGAGAGCAAAACGGATCCCGCAGTAGTGATAGCAGTCGGTCAGGTTCCACCTCACAAAAGCAAGGGCAAGGGCAGGAAGGCCGGCAGGGTCCTTCAGCAACCGGTAACAGCAAAAGTCCTTCATCCTCCAATGAGGCCTCCCAACGCCCCAGCGGTAGTCAAACACCTGGCGGGAGCGAATCAGAGGCTCGTCCTGGTTCCTCCGGGGCTAGTCAGTCATCGCCACCTTCCTCAGATGGCAGCAGCAATGGAGCAGCTGGCGGACGTCCTTCTAGCAGCAAAAGCGGAAGTGAAGGTAGCAGTGCGCGCCCTAATCAGAGTGGAAACGAAAGTTCCAGCTCAAAAACAAAGTCTTCCAATGATGGTTCAGGCGCACGCATGAATCGTGAAGAATCTTCCTCACCGTCAGGTCGAAACGGCAGCGCCGAAAGCAGCAGCAGCAGCAAGAGCCCTGGCTCTGGTGGCAATAGCGAGAAAGAAAAAGCAGATCGTCCCTCTTCGTCATCATCGTCTTCCTCCGGTGCTGGAGAAGCAAAGACAGCGTCTTCTGCTTCAAAATCGGAGACAGAGAGCGGTCGCGGCGCGAGTGATTCGCCAAAGAAATCCGGTGAGGCCGGTTCTTCCAGCCGCGAAAAAAGCGAGGGCGGCAAAGGTGCGGAAGCCAGTCCAGAAAAATCGTCTCCTGGGGCTGGTAGCGAGCGCCCCAAGCCTGGTGAAGGTGGTGAGCGCAAGAACAAGCGTGAATAGCTTTCAGCACGATTGGCTTAACAAGTAGAGATCGCCCGATGGCAGCGCCGCTGCTCTCGGGCGTTTTTGTAATTAGGAGCCATCAATGGCATGCCCTCTATCACCGCTTGCATGGGGTTGGCTGCGTCACGGTGCATGCATGAATGTAAGCGATGCGCTAGGTTGAAACGGCCATCGCTACCAAAGCCCGCGAATCAAACTGGATGCAAGCGCAGGCAAATTCTTACACACGCGCTGCGTAAACGTGATTACTCGGAACAGAAGCATGATGGAAAGCCACAAGGTCAAGAGCGGTCCCGGAGGGGATAGGATAGGCAGAGATCAGGCCTGCCGGGGCATCGGCTCGTCCTTATGCAAAGAACGAAGTGACGGACTATTGCGGTCCATCACACTTTCTCTTGGAGTCTTGGTTGCGACCGTCCATGTGTTAGGCGCTGCGCCCCTGATGCCAGCCTCAACCAGCACTGACCCAACGCGTGCACCCATGTATTTCAAGATACCCGCGCCTCGGGGACAAATATTGGATGCCCAAGGCGGAGCACTCGCTCGCACAAAGCTGGTGATGAGACTCATGCTGAGGGTGCCGCCGCTCCCGGAGGAGACGGTGCACTCCTATGCGAGATGGTTTGATGAACGCTGGGATGAACTATCGAAGTCCTACCCTGGGATCGCCAAGCCTTCATTGGAAAGCCTGGAGAGCCATTTTAAGCACCGTCGGATGCTTCCATTCCCCATGTCGGGCACATTTCCTGAGGCCTACGCACAGGAGCATGCCAAAGACCCGCAAGGCATTGGTCGTTGGCGGGCTGAATACCAGCGTGAATATCCCCATGGTGCCTCGGCAGCTCACGTGGTGGGTTATGTTTCGCCTGAGGGACCGATTGCGAATGGCCCTTTGCATGATTTCGAATCGCTCTGGCGGGAAACCGTTGGTCGCGATGGATTAGAGAGTTCCCTCAACAAGCAGTTGGCAGGCAAACCCGGCTTGATGCTGGTCACCTGCGATCTCAAAACACAGGAACTGGAAGAGCGCGTACTCATCCCGCCTACTCCAGGAGAAGACGTCGTCACCACGCTGAACATGGCGACCCAAGGTTCTGCGGAAAAGTTGCTCGCAGAGTCGAAACGGCCGGGAGCCGTCGTGGTCATGAATGCCCTGACTGGAGCGGTCATTGCCATGGCTTCCTATCCTACCTTTGATCCCATGTCATTCGCGGCAGGGATGAGTCAGGAAGAGTTCGACCGCTTTGCGAAGCAGAAGGGCGATCCTCTTGTAGATCGAGCTGCCGTCTCTCAATATCCCCCTGGCTCTGTGTTTAAACCATTCATGGCGCTCGGCTTTTTGCGTGCCGGTACCGTCATGCCAAACACCATTTTGCTGTGCGGCCCAAAGCTGGACATTGATGGTCGAACCTTCCGCAACTGGTCGAAGACTGACGAGGGCTGGTTTGACCTCCGGGCCGCGTTGGTCAGATCATGTAACACGTATTTTTATCAGGTGGCCATCGGCACAGGCGACCGGGCCATGTTGGACACGGCCAGAGAATTTGGCTTTGGAGAGACTTTTGATTTTGCGTTGAAGGATCGAGCCACTGGCACAATTCCGAAGAAGGCGGCAAATCGGCGAGCGCTCGCCAATCTGTCCATTGGTCAGGGCGAAGTTCTCGCATCGCCTCTGCAAGTGACAGCAGCGATGGCGGGCCTTGCCCATGGCCGTCAGCGGCCCAATGCAACCGTAGTATCACAGTTGCAGAATCAGCAGCAGGAAGTGGTCTGGTCAGCCGGAACAGGCCCGGTTCATGCGCTCAATTTTTCCGAAGAACACCTCCAGCTTGTCCGGGAAGGCATGTACGCAGTCGTGAATCACGAACAAGGCACTGCGACCAAGGCCCGGCTTAAGGAGACGAGAGTCTTTGGCAAGACAGGGACAGCCCAGTGGTCCAACAAAGGCACAATGGCCAATGTGGTCTGGTTCGGCGGCTTCGTGGCAGACAGTTCCCCACCCATCGCTTTTGCCGCGGTCTTGGAAGGGGAGGAAGGAGATGATATTTCGGGAGGCATGACGGCTGCGCCCGTGATGGGGCGTGTCTTGGCAGATATTTTCGGGGATCCCGCAAAGCACGGTATTCAAAATCAAAATGCGCCGGCCCCTTATCTCAAAGATCCTTTGTTGAAGGCGCCTCAGGCACTCCCAGTTCTTGCAAATGACCCTGGCATCCCAACGGCGCCGGCGCCAGTCGACCCGTATGGTGTCGCGCCTCCACCCGCAGCCATGCCCGTATTGGCCAATCAGCCTCCTGTCGCAGCCTTGCAGACACAGGTCGCCCCTAACACCGTTCGCGTCCAACCCGCAGCGGCCACACCTGCCGTCACGCTATCTACTGCACCTCCAGGTCCACAACAACAACCCGCGATGCCTCGACAGGTTCCTCCGGGCACCACCCTTGTGCTGGAAGAGCCACCAGTAGCGATGTCAAATGCCCCTCAGCTAGGCCAGCCTGAGCAAACGCCTGTGGTCTCAGAAGCTCCACCTGCCGTAGCCGTGAACGAAGCGCCCCCGCAGCCCAAGCGAGGATTCAGCTTGTTTAAGAAAAAACCAGCGCCTCCTAAAGCCGTCGCTGTCGAGGAGTCGATACCCCCGGCTCCAGTCGCCAATCCCGCATCGGGACCGACACCCGTCGCCATGTCAACAGAGACACCAGTCGCGGTTAGCGTCGCTTCACCGGATAGTACTGCGAACAATACGCAAAGGTCGCCGAAATCAGCGCCGCCCAAAGCAGAGGCAGTGGAGCCGGCGCCAGCAACGCCGACGATTGCAGAGCCCCCGGTAAAGTCTAAAGGAAAACGAACAAAGCCTGCCGCGCTGGTCCCCGAAAAAATACCAGTCGCTCCAACCCCCGTAGTAGCAGATCAAAGCCCAGGCAAAGCTGCCATTCCGAAAGCAGTGGCAGCCGACACGCCATCTGCCGCACAACCGGTCGTCGCTCAGCCTGTGGAAGAAGCGCCGCCGCCACCGAAGCCGAAAAAGTTCCGTCTCTTTGGCAAAGACGAAGACGACAACTAAGGACCGCCCAATCCGACAATAACAGCAGGCTCCTGATTCCCTCACCAGCTCCCACTGTGACATAAATTCCCATGGCATTACAGACTTCAACTCCGAAGCGGAAGTGGTTTCCGCGCATCAGTCCCAAGCTAAAAAAGATCCTGGTCTTCTCAGCCATTGGCTGCACAATCATTGGTATCGCCACGGGGGCATGGCTATGGCACCGGTATTCTACCGAGGCATCGAAAATCGATATCGGCTTGCTGAAGGATTTCAAAGAAGGCACGCAAGTGCTTGATGGGACAGGGCGGCCGCTCGGGGCACTCTTTGGCAACAACGGCAAGCTGGTCACTCTGGCTGATGTTCCGAAAGACATGATCGACGCGCTCATTGCCACAGAGGATACCCGCTTTTATGAGCACCACGGCGTTGATTACAAAGGCATCCTGCGCGCCTTCATCAGCAATGTTAAGGGTGGTGGTGTGAAGCAAGGTGGGAGCACTCTGACGCAACAATTGGCCAGGCAGTCGTTCAAGCTAAAGGGCCGCACGCTGCACCGGAAGCTGCTGGAGTCATTCGTGGCATCGAGGCTGGAGGATCAATATACCAAAGAGGAAATTCTGGAGGCTTACCTCAATCAAATCTACTTGGGCAGCGGTTTCTACGGCATGGGACCGGCCGCGCGTGGCTACTTTGGCAAAGATATACATGAGTTGAAGCTGGAAGAATGCGCCCTGCTGGTAGGGATCATCAAAGCCCCCGTCAGCTTTTCGCCATTCAAGAATCCTGAAGCGGCCAAAAAAGTGCGGGATCACACCTTCCGCCGCATGAAAGTAACGGGTAAGCTGGATGCATCGCGATGTGAACTGGCGCTGGCTTCACCTTTGGGAGTTGTTCCCGAAGGCTCCCGCTTTGGACAACCGAGTTATCTCCTGGCTGCCGTGGAGCGGGATTTGAATGAATTGTCGAAGCGAGGCATCACCGGCCCCTGGAAGTCAGTTGCGGTCACGGTTAACTCCCAACTACAGGGGCAAATGGAGACCATTGTGGCAAGCCATGTCGCGCGGGTGGAGGAAGCATTGCAAGGTGCGGCTACTGATGCGGACAAGGCCAAAGCGAAGGACGCCGACAAGCTGCAAGGCGCCGCCATCGTGATCGACAATCGCAGCGGCGCCATTCTCGCCACCTGTGGCGGACGGCATTTCCAAAGCAGTCCATTTGACCGAGCCATGCAAGGTGAGAGACCAGTCGGCAGTGCTCTGTTGCCGCTGAGCTACGCAGCCATCTTCTCAGTGAAACCTGAGCTTATGAGCGCCATGGTGCTAGATGCACCGATGGACAATCGCCGTATCATGATCGGCGGTGAAAATGGCATATTGGGGGAATGGGGAACTGAGGGCGGACAGCCCGGATATGAGGGATACGTTCCCGCGCTCTATGCATTGGCCAAAGGCAAAACGGGGGCTGCCGGCCGGCTGGCTTATGAAGCCGGCTTCGAGTCGACGAGAGCTAACCTGGTGAAATGCGGATTCACCTCGGACTTGTCGGAATATGCATCGGTGCTGCTCGGAAACAGCGCGATGAAAATGAAGGATCTGGCTCGAGCTTTCGCCGCCTTGGCCAACGGAGGAGAGCTTCCTCCAGACCTTCCCATCGTGGCCTCGGCAAAGACGTATCAATCCGAGGAGCGCCGCACAGATGGAGGCTCCCATTTGGTGCGAGTATTCCATGAAGCCGCATCGGATCAGGTCCGGGCCGTGATGGCAGCTTCTCTCGAGAAAGGATCTTTCAAGGAAGCGCTGCAAAATCATGGTCTGTCCGGCAAAGGCTTGGCAGGGTGGGGCGGCATGTCTTATGGCTTCAGCGACGCGTGGTTTATCGGATCGGATCACAATGTGACCTGTGCGGTCTGGATCGGATACGATCAGACAAAGAAGATGGCTGATGGAGCCTGGGCAAGAGATGCCGCCTTCCCTCTATGGGCCGAAGTCATGGCCACGGCGCTGGGAGACAGCGCGCTAGGTTGGCCGCAGAAAGCGAATGAGCCCAGACTTTGCCTCGAAAGCGGATGCGTAGCCACTCAGGCGTGTCAGTCGCAGGGAAGATTGTTGGTGGCGCTCTCAGCCCGTGCTAAGGATGCTTTCCCTAATGTGTGCACGCGCCACGCGGTCGATGGCCTGCGTCCGTCTGATAGCCTCGTGGCCGTCGTGCCTGATAAGGAGGTTGTGATGAGCGACGCCGCCCCTCAAGAAGCGAAGAAAGTTCAACCTACTGGAGATGTGAATCAGATCGCGGTCACTCCCCGTGAAGCCTTGGTGATTGGAAATGACCCCTACATGCGCAAAAACACGGCGGTGGGCACCGGCCAATAGACTTGGAATCAGGTAAGTGGTGGATTCCTCAGCGGAGCGCCCTCCTCGCGCAAACAAGGGACTATAAGGAAATCCTAAGCTTTTGGTTACGATTTCTACCGATCTCGCTGGCGTGGGAGGTAGGGTTTGCTTTAATGAGCGCGGTTTTACCACGCTCCCGCTGTGTTCGAGTTTATCCGCGAATTCATATCCATTCATAACCTCCCATGCACAGCGCTGCTGGGCATGGTGGTATTGTATTGGCTTCTCGTGATCCTGGGCGTGCTCGACGCTGACATCGAAGCGGACGCGGGAGAAGGATTCGGCGATGGGGGAAATGACTCGCCTGCTCCCTTGCACACAAGCCATTCTTCCTCTGCCGGCGGTGGTGGGCCAATGCCAGAGATGAAAAGCCGTCTCTTCAGCTTTGGTGATGTGCCGCTGAACATCGTGGGGACCTTCCTCGCGATCTTCATGTGGATGATCTCAATGATCTCCAACTACTACCTAAATGGCACGCCGGGAAATCGGTCTTACACCGTGGCATTGTTGCTTCTGATTCCCAATGTGATCTTGAGTCTGATCCTCACCCGGATCTTGATCATTCCTTTTGATAAGCTGTTTTCCGCAATGCAGCGGACAGCTACCGAGAGCGAGGAAGTCGTCGGACGCGAAGCTACCGTAATCTCAGCGGGAGTGACGGAGCACTACGGTCAGGCGGAGATTGCTACGAAAGCGGCGCCTGTGCTGGTGAACGTGCGCGTCAAGAGTGGCGAGCCTACCCTGCATCGTGGCGCTAAGGTGAAGATCATCTCAGGATCGCCTGACGCCCCTTTCCATTTTGTTGAGCCCTTGACCCTTTCAGAACAACCCACCCATTCCCAAGATTGACGCCTAAGATGAATCCGATGCTGTTAGACATTGTTGCCCCAACCATCTTCGTCGGCATGACGGTTGGGATCATTATCCTGTTGGGGATATTGGTGCTTGTATCCCGGTTTTACCGGAAAGTGCACCAAGGCCAAGCTGTCGTCCGCAATGGCGTAGGCGGCACGCGAGTATCCTTTAATGGCATCCTGGTACTGCCGGTGGTGCAGCAGATTGAATACATGGACATCTCTGTGAAGCGGATTGAAATCGCGCGGCAGGGAAATGAAGGTCTGATCTGCAAGGACAACATGCGCGCTGATATCAAGGTGGCGTTCTTCGTGCGCGTAAACAAATCCGACCAGGATGTGCTGCGTGTCGCTCAGTCCATCGGCTGCGAACGAGCCTCCAGCACAGACATGATCCGCGTGCTTTTCGATGCGAAGTTCTCCGAAGCTTTGAAGACGGTGGGTAAGCGCTTTCAGTTCGTGGATCTCTACAACGAGCGTGACCATTTCAAAGATGAGATCCTGCAGGTGATCGGCACCGATCTGAACGGATTCGTTTTGGATGACTGCGCCATCGATTACCTCGAACAGACGCAACTGGAGAACCTTGATCCGGACAACATCCTTGATGCGGAAGGCATCAAGAAGATCACTGAATTGACCGCCACTCAGGCGAAACTGGCCAACAACATCCAGCGCGACAAGGAAAAGGTTATCAAGCAACAGGACGTGCAGGCACGTGAAGCCATCCTGGAATTGGAGCGCCAGCTTGCTGAGACAGAAGCGAAGCAAAGGCGCGACATCGAAAGCGTCAAAGCTCGCGAAGAAGCCGAGACCATGAAGGTGCAGGAAGAAGAGCGCCTCAAGGCAGAGCGCGCCCGCATCGCCGCTGACGAAGAAATCGCGATCGCCACAGAGAACAAGGATCGGCAGGTGCTGGTGGCGCAAAGGAACAAGGAGCGCACGGACGCCGTGGAAGTGGAGCGTGTGACTCGGGACAAGGAACTCGAGATCATCGAGCGGGAGCGCATCACCACGCTCAAGTCGATCGAGAAAGAAAAGGCCGTGGAAATCGAGAAGAAAGCCATCCAGGACGTGATCAAGGATCGCGTCATGGTGGAGAAGACTGTGGTCATCGAGCAGGAGAAGATCAAGGACACCGAAGCCTTCGCTGGCGCGGAACGTCAGAAGTCAGTCGCAATGACGCTGGCCGAAAAGTCGGCGCAGGAGCTCTTGATCCAGAAGATTAAGGAAGCCGAGGGCGTGAAACAGGCCTCACAATTGAAAGCGGAGCAAGACGCGTTCCAGGCAGTGAAAGCGGCCGAAGCTTCACGCGAAGCAGCGCAGATGAAAGCTCAGGAAATACTCACGCTGGCGGAGGCCCGACAGGAATCCGCCGCGATGGAAGCCAAAGCGGAAAAACTGCTGGCGGAAGCGACTACTGCCAGAGAGGCAGCGCCTGGCTTGGGCGAGGCGCAGGTGCAGATGGCCAAGGCCGATGCGGCGCAGAAAGTAGGTCAAGTGGACGCGGAAGTAGCGCAGCTCAAGCTGGCGGCAGAAGCGGACGGCATCACCAAGAAAGCTCAAGCCATGAAACTACTGGAGGACGCCGGTCGTCAGCACGAAGAGTTCAAACTCAACCTCGAAAAGGACAAGGCCGTGGAGTTGGCTCAGATCAACATTCAGGGCGAAATCGCAGCACAACAAGCTGTGGTGCTGGGGGAAGCCATGAAGAGTGCCAAGATCGAAATCGTGGGCGGCGAAAGCCAGTTCTTTGACAAGATTACCAATGCCATCGGCAACGCGCGTGCAGTGGATCGGTTGGTGGAAGGCAGCCGCACCCTGACCGATGTGAAGGAAACCTTCTTCAACGGCGACCCAGAGTATTTCAAAAGCCAATTGAAGACATTGATTGATCAATTCGGCCTCACGGCCGAGGACACGAAGAACCTGACCCTCTCTGCGCTGTTCATGAAGATGATGGGCCTGCAACCGGATGGTGCCACCGTGAACAAACTCACTGGTCTCATCGGTGCTGCGGGGCGGTTCGGACTGACGGAGGAAAATGCCTCCACAATTTTAGGGGGTGGTAAAAAGAAGTGATAAGACCCCGCCTTGCATTGGTCGTCATCGCATGCACCTTACATCATGATTCTGGAAAGATTCCCTGAAATTCAGAAGCTTACGCCATCGGAAAAGCTGGTCTTTGTTTCGGAACTCTGGAATGAGCTCGAAAGTCATCCTTCCGATATCCCTGTTTCTCCTGAAATTCTCGAGACCTTGGATGGACGAATGGAGGATTTTCGCCGCCATCCTGACCGGTTCACGACTTGGGAAGCTGCCAAACAGCGCATCCTCGGGCGCGATGCATGAACGAGCTCATTTTGCTGCTGAAGGCGGAGGTTGATGTTCAATCCGCATATGCACGCTACGAAGATTACCAAAGCGGCAGAGGCGAAGTTTTCGTCAGTCGGCTTGATGCTGCTTTTACCCTCATTCGTTTATATCCAGAAATCGCCGGACAAGTGGCGAAAGGCTACCGTCGGATGCTCATTCGAGATTTTCCCTATGGCATCTTTTACAAGCTGCAAGGGCAACGAATCATCGTCACGGCTGTTCTCGACTTGCGACAAGACCCTGAAGTGCTGCGGAAAAGATTGCTCGACTAGCTTCTCTTAAGAAAAGCCATCCAATTTTTTTGCCGATATGGCTGAACCGACCCCTACCCCCTCTGCTCCTGCTTCCGAAACGAAGCTCGAGGCCGGCGCGTACGAGGTGATCCGGCAGCGGTTGGAGAAGCATGGAGCGGAACTCCAGCGGCGGCTGGATCTGCTGAACGACGATCGAAAAGCGATCTTCGGCGGTGTGGAAATTGCGCTGGTGGAAACGGCGCGTCTCACCACAGAGAACAATTGTGTCCCGCAGGATATGACGGGCATTGGCCCCAGCCATTTCCTCTTCGGCTACAATGTGCAACTCGGTTTGCGTTCGCAAATGCATGTGGCGGATGTCTTCGCCATTTATGACTATAATTCGAAAGATCACACTTTTGCGGCGAACAAAGATGATCTGCTGGGAGACGCCGCATTCCAGGAGGACTTCAATTATCTTTACCGCTATTACAAGCATGCGTCCTTCCTGAAGTTTCACCGCGTCGGACCGCACCTCTACATGGGCATGAGCGTGGGCGGCAGAGGCGCCACCGAGGTGAAAACCTTCAAATGGCTGGTG
Source organism: Phragmitibacter sp. (assembly GCA_965284365.1). Lineage (GTDB taxonomy): Bacteria > Verrucomicrobiota > Verrucomicrobiia > Verrucomicrobiales > Verrucomicrobiaceae > Phragmitibacter. Next base: position 486,668 of record OZ260079.1, on the reverse strand, counting down.
AACGATGAAGCGGGAACCATCAGCTATCTCGGGAACCGCTTTGATCACGAGTTTGTCTTCCCGCCACAGCAGGAGTTTGAATGGAAGCGGGCGCATCGCGATATGCACCGTTCCGGATTGCATCCGCACATCAGTATTGAGGATCGCGTCTTCGTCGAAACCATCGGCGGTGATCTCACCATCAAGGTGGAGAACAACACCAGCACTGGCGCGGGCATCTACAGCGAGCCTGTGGACAACAAGGATCAGACACTCGATGACGCGGAGATCCATTATGCCACGGTTGGGAACTTAATCCTCCTGAAGGTGTTGCCCTACCAGGAAAAAGTCTGGCGCTACATCGTTTATAATGACCGGAGTCAGGAGGCCCGTCGCATGGACGCCATCGCGGAGTCCTGTGTCCTTTTGCCAGACGGGCACGGCGTCATCACGACACGTGGGATTGCTCTGCAAACGGGCGAGATCAAGGAGTTCGACACAGGCCTGGCGGCGATGCGCTTTGAGCGCCGCATTGCGGCCATCAATGGGGAGGATACCCTGTTTGTCTTCAGCAATCTGACGGATGGTTCCTATCTATTGCTCTCCTACAATCTGATCACGCAGTCATTGGTTACCCCCATTGCCTGCCATGGTTTCAGCCTTTTCCCTAATGGCGAGTTGTTGGTGTTTCAAAGTGACTTTGAACCGCGCAAACATCATGTGGTCCAGACCTGGCGCACACCCTATGCGGCCCATGAAACGGCTGCTCATGGTGATGGCAAATCGTTCCTGGCTAAAATCGGCAATGCCGAAATCGTGCGGTGTATGGCAGAATGCCGTGGCGTCTTGACCTTGTTGGGTAAGGACGATTCCTTTTCCGGGCTCTACGTGGAATTGGCTCGCGCGACCGGCGACGTTGCAGACGGCTATTTCTGGGTGGACAAGCCTGAAGCGCATTCGCTGAAGGTAACGCTCCTCGATATCAAAACCAGCGCGGAGGCGGCTCTCGCAGAATTTGAGAAAGTGCGCCGCATGCGCAAGTCGGCCGCCGAGCAAACGGCGGCATTGCAGGAGAGGGTCACGAAGACCATCACCACTGCGGCGAACACGGAGCCGGATAACATCCTCGCCTATGTGCATTTGCTCGCCAGTCTGCGGGAGCTTCGAGGGCAGATCATCGCTCTGCGCGATGTGCGCTATGTCGACCTCGCGGAAACAGCGGACATGGATAAGCGGGCCGCTGAGGGGGTCGAAAAGTTTTCGGAGAAGTGCGTCGCGTTCCTTCTTCGGCCTGAAGCACTCGATCCTTATCGGCAGCAAATCGAAGAGCAAAAAACTCGTGTTCCTTCTCTGTCAAAAGTGACCGAAGCCGAGGAAGTGGAAGAATCTCTCGCGAAAGCCAGCGCAGAACTCGAGATGCTCATCTCAATCGTGAGCGGCTTGAAAATCAAGGATGCCACTGAAACGACTCGGATCGTTGAAAGCATCTCAGGCCTGTTTGCACAGCTCAATCAGGTGCGCTCCGTTTTGCGCAATCGCCGTCAGGAGTTGGCCCGCACGGAAGGCGCAGCGCAGTTTCAGGCGCAACTCAGCCTTCTCAGCCAATCCGTGCTGAATTACCTCGAGATCGCGACCACGCCTGAGAAGTGTGAGGAGTCGCTGACACGAGTGCTGGTTCAAATCGAAGAACTCGAAGGCCGCTTTGCTGACTTCGACGAATACGCAGAGGAACTCACCAGTAAGCGGGAAGAAGTGCAAAGCGCCTTCGAGGCACGGCGGCAATCCTTGGTCGATGCGAGGAACCGGCGCGCGCAAAGTCTGACGCAATCCGCAGAGCGTATCCTGACAAGCGTGCGCAGCCGGTTGGCGAGCTTCGCCAAACCGGAGGAAGTGCATTCCTGGATCGCCAGCGATGTCATGGTCGCAAAGCTGCGGGATCTCATTGAACAATTGCGCGCGATCGGCGGCCAAGTGCAGGCGGACGACCTCGCCACGAAGCTGAAGACGCTACAGCAGGATTCGCTCAAGCAGATTCGGGACAAATCCGAACTTTTCGTAGAGGGCGATCTTATCCAGCTCGGAAAGCACCGCTTCACCGTGAACCGGCTCCCGCTGGAACTTACGATCCTCCTAAGGGAGGGCGGGCTTTGCTATCATCTCACCGGCACTCAGTACTTCGAGTCAGTTGAGGATCCCACGCTGACCTCATTGCGGGCAGTCTGGGAACAAAGTGTCATCGCGGAGAATGAAGAAGTTTACCGCGGTGAATACTTGGCCTGGCAAATGATGATGGCGCTCCATTCCCAATCCGGCACGGGCGTTAGCGCTTATCTCAAAGCGTCACCTGAGGAGAGATTAGCCCAGGTGCAGGCCTTCATGAGTCAGCGTTATCACGAAGGCTACACGAAGGGCGTCCATGATCACGATGCCACTTTGATCCTCACACCCCTGCTGGAAATGCAGCGCGACCTCGGATTGCTGAGGCATGGCCCTCAAGCCCGTGGCGCCGCCCTCTGGTTCTGGCATGCATGGCCCGGAGGTCAGGACAAAGACGCCTTCGCCAGCCGAATGAAGGCCCGCGGACGCATGGAAGAGCACGTGGGTGGAAAGACATCCGATGTGGACGCGCTCTCAGTGCTCACCAAGCACATGACGGAGCACGGTATGCCATTAGGAACAGACATCCCGGCGGCTGCAGCCTGCTTGGTGGACGAACTGAAAGCCCTCACCACCAAACACCCCCAACTGCCGCTTACCCGTTCCAATGCTGCTGTGGATTTGGTGCACACCTTCCGGAAACTGCTGACTGCGAAACGTGCAGGAACCGCCTTTGCAGAGATGCTGGATTCCTTGCGTGATCAGCCCAACACGCATTGGGAGTTAACCTTGGAGTGGCTTTCGGCTCTTTGTCCGGAAGCGAACACCTTCGTTAAATGGGAGGCCGCAGCCTTACTAATGATCAAAGACGAGCCCCCGCAGGCATTGCCTCCGGAGCCCACCGCAAAAGTTCAGATTACCGGACTGACAGGATCACACCCGCATATTGAACAGGGCGGGGTGATGTCAGTCGACTACCATGAATTCTCCTCGCGCCTCACGCGCTATTGCACGGAGACAGCGCCTGCCTTTGCGGAATTCCAGCGCCGCAAACACGAACTCATCCAAACGCGTCGCGAAACCCTGCGGCTGGATACTTTCAAGGCCAACGTGCTGAGTTCCTTCGTTCGGAACCGCTTGCTCGATCAAGTCTATCTGCCGCTCATCGGCGCGAATCTCGCCAAGCAAATCGGTGCGGCAGGCAGCGCTACCCGCACGGACCGGATGGGCATGCTGTTGCTCATCTCTCCGCCCGGCTACGGCAAAACCACCCTGATGGAATACGTCGCGAACCGCCTCGGGATTACTTTAGTAAAAATCAACGGTCCGGCGCTTGGTCACAAGGTTACTTCCCTCGATCCAGCGGAAGCATCTAACGCCAGTGCCCGGGAAGAAGTGGAGCGGCTGAACTTGGCATTTGCCATGGGCGACAATGTCATGATCTACGTGGATGACATCCAGCATACCAACCCGGAGTTTCTTCAGAAATTCATTTCGCTGTGCGACGGCTCACGCAAAATCGAGGGCGTGTTCCGTGGGAAAGCCCAAACGTATGACCTGCGCGGCCGGAAGGTGGCCGTGGTCATGGCAGGCAATCCATATACGGAGGTCGGCGGAAAGTTTCAGGTGCCGGATATGCTCGCGAACCGCGCGGACACCTATAATCTTGGGGACATCCTGGGGAATCATGAGGCCGCCTTTAAAGACAGCTACATCGAGAATGCATTGACCAGCAATACTACCCTGGCTCGCGTGGCCGCCCGTAGTCATGCCGACGCCTTGGCCATCCTTAAGATCGCGCTTACAGGAAATCGCGAGGACATCGAGTTCGAAGGCAATTACAGCGCTGAGGAGATCGAGGAGTGCGTTCGTGTCATGGAAAAGTTGTTGACCGTGCGGCAGGTGATGTTGCGCGTGAATCAGGAGTACATCCGCAGCGCCGCCATGGAAGATGCCTACCGGACCGAACCACCCTTCAAGCTCCAGGGTTCCTACCGGAACATGAACAAGATCGCGGAGAAGATCCTCCCGCTCATGTCAGACGATGAAGTAAAAAGCTTGATCGAAGACCACTATCGCGGCGAAGCGCAGACGCTCAGTCAGGCCGCAGAGGCCAACCTGCTGAAGTGGCGAGAGATCAATGGTTTTGCTTCTCCGGCAGACCTCGCGCGTTGGGATGAAATCAAACGAACCTTCAAACGCAATCTCTTGACTGGCGGTGCGGGCGAGAACGATCCCGTCAGCCGAATCTCCGGCCACTTGAGCGCCTTCACCGCAGGCCTGGAAGGCATTCAGAACTCGCTTACCGCATTTGCACAACCGGCCACACTGACGGATGCGACCATGGCGCAGCTTCAAAAGATCATCGAAGGCCTTCGCGCCGTTCCCGTGGATGTAGAGATCCGCGTGCAACCCGTAGAACGCGCCCCCGACGGCAGCCAACCCGTAGCCGTGCGTAGTCAGGTGGAGCAAGGCGATGAAAATGAGAGTTAACCGCAAACAATACTGGTACACTCCACTGTCAGTAACTGCTCAATGCAGCGCTGCGTGACACTTGCTCGTGCGACCTCTCGTGAAGGCCTTTCTAAAATCTTTCCTTAGTCAGCGGTTCCCCGCGCTCTTCGACGCAGTTCGAGCCATGCGGAACCGGCGCCACTTCCGCCGGATGTTTTTTGACTATCAGTCAGCATTCCGCACAAAGCTCTTCGGAAGCAATGACGCCATTCAGGTCCAGTCAGGCCCTTTCAAAGACCTCCGCTATATTAATGAAACGGTCTGGGGTTCCATCACGCCAAAGTGGCTTGGCTCCTATGAAGCTGAGCTCCATCCGGTGGTAAATCACATCGTCCAACGCGCTTACTCCGTGATAATCGACGTCGGTTGCGCCGAAGGTTATTACGCAGTTGGATTGGCGGTCGCCATCCCCGGTGCAAACGTCTTCGCCTTCGACACAGACTTTATCTCACGTTCACAGGTTCGGCGCTTGGCGGCATTGAACAATGTGGAAGATCGGCTCCACATCAATTCGTTCTGCAGCCATTCAGATCTGGATAAACTCTCAGGCAGAAAAACCCTGGTGGTTTGCGATATCGAAGGCTTTGAAGCCCAGTTGTTGGATCCAAAGGCGGCGCCTTCATTGATTCGCAACGACATACTCGTCGAGGTTCACGAAGCACCTCCCACATCTACCGAAGTAGAAAACCTCCTTAAAGCTCGATTTGAATCCACTCATCACATTGAGCGAATCGATGCGCTCAGCCGTGACACGTGGATAGCCAACAATACGCTCCACTCAAAAGAACCCATCTCGAAGGATGAACTGAAGCTCGCCACGGAAGAACACAGAGGCACTGGCCTCGTGTGGCTTTGGATGCAGGCCAAACAATCTGTGTAAACGAACTACATCTCTCACCGTGAAACCCTCCATCGCTGTAGTAGGCTCCCTGAATATCGACATGGTGGGGGAGACGAAACACCTTCCCTCGCCGGGTGAGACCGTCCGAGCTCATAGACTGCGCAAAGCATTTGGCGGGAAGGGGGCAAATCAGGCCATCGCCGCAAGCCGGGCTGGTGCCACAGTTCGCATGATCGGATGTCTCGGCGCTGACGCCGACGGCGCGGCCTACCGCACACGCCTCACAAAGTTCGCCATCGATGACTCCGGCATCATGACTGCACCCAAGGCCCTCACAGGCACCGCCCTCATCGGCGTCGCAGCTTCTGGAGAGAATCAGATCATCGTGGCCCCTGAGGCAAACGGCAAACTCACCGCGGCTTGGGTCCGTCGGCATCGGCGCTTGATAGAGTCCGCCGATGTCTTGCTCCTCCAGTGGGAGACCCCCATGACGTGTGTGATGGCCGCGCTTCAGTTGGCCAATCGTGCAGGCGTTGCCGTGGTGATGAACCCGTCTCCCATATCATCCGAATTCAAATGGGGTGAAGTCTGGGTCGATTATCTGGTGGTCAACGAAAGCGAAGCCGCGGCGATCTTCCGGTATCGTGTAGCCACTCTGGCCGTGCACCCCACCCCTTGGTGGAAACGAATGAAGCAACTGGCTATCGGCACGCTGATCGTCACACGCGGATCAGCCTCAGTCCATTGCCTGTCTAAGCAAGCCGAAGGCCATAAACCCACGATGCTAACCGTGGCAACCCAACCCGTGAATCCCGTCGACACCGTAGGCGCGGGCGACACATTTGCCGGCGTATTCGCCGCTGCCATCGCAAAGAATGTCCCGCTGGCGGAAGCCATCCATCGCGCAAATCAAGCCGCCGCTAAGTCCATTCTGCGACGTGGAGCACAACCAGCGTAAGCGGCAACTCGCCGCCGCCGCTGCTATAGAAGTTCGTTGGCCATGAGAGCAGCCTTGGAGAACTGCAGCCATTGAGCCCGCCAATGGCTTCGAGGGGTCTTGCCTCGAGTGTTGGTCTGTAGTTCTTCATTGAGCCAGTAGTGACGCGGCCGCTGCCAGGCAGGCAGGCGATCGCCGAGCCACCGGTTCAGGTCACTCGTCTTGATCCCAGGTGCGACATTGACACAGGCAATCGTGTCTTCGTGACGTGCTGAATCCAGACTGGGCGCGCCGAAGACGACACAGTGGTGCACTCCCGGGCAGGTCAGCAGCGCCGACTCCACATCGTTGGGATTCAGCTTGCGCCCCGCGATGTTGATCGCATCGGAAGCGCGTCCATGCAGACTGATCTTGCCACTCCGCAACTGCCCAAGGTCGCTCGTCAGGTAACGCCCAACACTCAGCGTGTCCTGCTCGAGAGAAGCCGCAGGCCAATAACCAAGCGCCACGGCGGGACTCTCCACTATCACGCAACCATTTCGATGCAGTGAAAGAGTGACATGCTCCACTGGCGTCCCGATCACATGGGCATCCTGACGCGGCGTGTCCGAGCTGTCATAGGCAATGCCGCCACATTCGCTCGCCCCGTAAAAGGTGTGCACCTTGAGCCCATCCATCTGGAAAATCTGCATTTCCAATTCCAGGAGCATGGGCGCCCCTGCCGTGATGGCGCATGCGATAGGCGCATCTTTGAGCAGGCCGACCTGATGCCAGGCTCGCCACATCGCCGGCACAGCGGGGAGGGTATAGCGATGATCCCGCGTGAAAGCCATACGCAGGGTTCCTGGCAGAGCATCGGCCATCGTGACCATGGGATGACCGTGCAGCAGCAATTGCAGAACCAGATTCGAAAATCCGTAGCTGTGAGCCAGCGAGATCACAGCAAGATTCGGGCATGCGCGATCCAGCCCCATCGTGTGCCGAATCTGCCGCGCATCTGCCGCGAGCTGATGTTCGTTGAACATAACCCACCGTGGTTCACCCGTCGTACCGGAAGTGTATTTCAGGTGACAGACTTCCGGGGGCAGCTCTCCTGTTTCGGGAAGCTCCATGGGCACTTCATCCTCCACCGGGCAGAGCACGGCGCCGTCCCGCCAGCTCCGGAGCGTTTGCACTAGAAAAGCGCGTGCTCCCACCGAGATTGGCAGGGCCAGAACGGCGCCAGCAGAGAGACCCGGTTCTCGGTCCAGGTCGTTCTGTAAATCAGCAAAAGTCACCCTCTCGCCAGTGGCCGCATCATACACGGCCTCATGAGCTTGATGACTTCGTAGGATCTGACACCACTGACGGAAAAGCATGGCAAAGGGAGGTATCTCTTCTGACGGGAGGACGCAATGATACATTCAAATATGTCTGCCGCATAGCGCCCCACCGGCTTTCGCTTGAGGGTAGGGCATTGATCCTCTATTCGTGGCCATGGGCTACCCCAACCCCACAGACAGTGCTGGCCCTCATCGCGTGGCGGTGACGGGCGCCGGGATCATTACGTCCATGGGGATTGGCCGCGCCGCTAATGCCGCGGGGTTTCGGGAGGGCCGCATCGCTTTGCGAGACATCACTGTCTTCGATGCGTCCCGGCAGCGCGTGCAACGAGGTGGGGAAGTTGTCTTCGACCAGCCGCTCCCCACGCACCTCCTTACCAAACGGCAACTGTCCCGTCTCGACCGGCCCTCCCGCTTACTTCTCTACGCTGGCCTGGAGGCCATGGAGCAGTGCGGGTGGAATCCCGCTACGCTGGAACAGGCAAGCATACCCATCTTCCTTGGCACCAGTGCCGGGGGCATGAGCCTGGGCGAGGAGTATTACGGCCGAAAGGTCGCCACGCCGGGAAAGCAGTCAGGCTTGGCCGCTAGAGTCATCGCCTACCAACCGCCGAGCCAAGCCCGATTTCTTGCGGATGCACTTGGAGTGGATGGCCCGGTAACCATCATCACAAATGCCTGCGCCAGCGGGGCGAATGCTATCGGCGAAGCTTTCCGTCAGATCAAATCTGGCCGCGCTCGGCGGGCTATCGCTGGTGGATATGATGCCCTCGCCCATATGGTTTATGCGGGGTTCGACTCGCTCCAGGCCTTGAGCAATCGTCCACGTCCGTTCGATGCAAACCGCGATGGTTTGGCTTTGGGTGAGGGCGCTGGGATTGTCATGCTTGAACGCCTAGACGATGCCATAGCTCGCGGTGCTGAAATTCTTGCTGAAGTCACGGGATACGGCGCCAGCACAGATCTGCATCATCTCACTCAGCCCCACCCTGAAGGTAAAGCTGCACTGAGAAGCATGCAAGAAGCTTGCGCAGAGGCGAAGATCACGCCGGATGCAGTTCAGTATATTAACTCCCACGGCACCGGCACGCCGCTGAATGACATCGCTGAGGGAAGAGCCATTCAGGAATGGGCAGGCCTTCACACGCCGGACATCATGGTGAGCAGCACGAAAGGAGCGATTGGTCACCTCCTGGGTGGTGCGGGAGCCGTGGAGGCTGTCATCTGTTTGCTCGCCATGAACGGGGGATTTGTGCCGCCCACGCCCATGGTGGAAATGCCGGACTCAGTCTGCACCTTCGACTTTGTGCGTGAGCCTCGCGCAAGGAAACTCGATTGCGTGCTGACCAACTCATTTGGCTTCGGCGGTTCGAATGCCACGTTGGTGATGCGAGCCGTTTGAAAAGAGGATCATGAAGCAGATTCTGAAAATTTCCGGGTGGGGAGCGGTTTCGCCTGCGGGCTGGAGCGTGGCGGGCTTATGGGATGCCGTCCAGGATGGCTCTCCCTTGCCCATCACCGAAGCAAGCCGGGGAGATTATGCGCCCAGGCGAAAGTTGCGGCATGTGCCGGCGTGGGAAGGCCCTGCTCCTGCCTGGATGAAACATCCAAGGCTGAGACGTGCCTCAGCCGCATCGCGGTTTTCCATCCATGCGGCTGCAACCGCACTGGGAGAAGAGCGGCTCGCGGCGAGCCGGGGCGGCTCGTGGAACTTGGGCGTCATCTTTTGCGCCATGAGTGGTTGCGTACAATTCAGCACCCGCTTCTTCGCAGAGGTGCTTACGGATCCAGCTCTCGCCAGTCCTATTCTATTTCCCGAGACCGTATACAATGCCCCCTCCAGCCATGTCTCTGCGCAACTCGGCTCCACTGGTGTAAATGCGACTTTGGTGGGAGACGACTCACAGTTCCTCAGCGGTTTGGACTTGGCCATGCAATGGCTCATAGACGGCATCGTGCCCGCGTGCCTCGTTATCGCAGCTGAAGAATCAGACTGGATGACAGAAGAGGCGATGATGCTCTTCCAGAAAAACAGCGTTGCCGGGGAAGGCGCAGCCGCGTTGCTTTTGGAGAAAGGGGAACCTGCCCCGGGCATCCGCTTGAACCGCATTGCCGGTCCTTACGCTTACACAAATCGTATCAGCCGGGCTGAAGCGGCCCAACGCGTGCACCACGACCTCACCGGATGGGAGTCAGAGCGATCGCTATTGTGCCATGGGCTGCGGGGTTCCCCACGTCTGGATGCCGCGGAGAGCGCTGCCTGGACCGGTTGGCCCGGCAGTCGGCTCGGGCTGCATTCTGTCCTCGGAGAGGGCTTTGGTGTCTCCGCAGGCTGGAAGACGGTGCTGGCCTGTGAAGCCCTGATGCGGAATAGCGGACTTCAGAATGCTCACGTTAGCGCCATAGGTCTGGCTCAGCAGGCGCTCGGCGCTGTCTTTTCGCGCGTACTGTGAGGCGGGCAATTCTTTCTGGCGCGGCCACCCTTCCTGGCTGAAAAAAACTCATGCGTAGCATCCTCATCACCGGCGGGAACGGCGGTCTCGGTATTGCTTTTGGCCGCCGTTTTCTAAAGGCAGACTTGGAAGCGCACGTCTGGCTGGGTGTGAGGAAGGGCCGCACTCGGGCTGATGAGCTTGCTCTCGAGTTTTCAGGAAGATGTCATGTCGTCGAGCTCGATGTCACTTCGGATGCCCAGTGGCAGGACGCGGTGCAGTGCATCGTCGCGGCAAGCGGAAGACTGGACGTGCTTATCAACAACGCCGGCCACCATGATGACTCGCTCCTCGCGACCATGAGTGACGTCGCTTGGCATGAGGTGCTGCAAAGCAATCTGACCGGAGCGTTCCTCGGCTGCCGTGCCGTGGTGAAAGTCATGATGGGTCAGCGCTTCGGCCGCATCTTGAATGTGGCGTCTCTCAGCGCCCTGCTGGCCCCAGCCGGACAGACAAATTACGCTGCGGCAAAGGCAGGGCTCGTCGCGCTCACCCAGAGTTTCGCCAAGGAAACGGCCAGAGCCGGCATCACTGTCAATGCCCTCTGCCCCGGATATATCGCCACGGATGCACTGAACGAAATGGATGCGGGCCAACTCCGCGAGGCCGCCATGCGGATCCCCATGCGGAGGCTGGGGAAGCCGGAAGAAGTGGCGGCAGCAGCGCTTTTCCTTGCTTCACCGGAGGCGTCCTATATCACTGGAGCCATACTTAAGATAGATGGTGGCATCCTTTGAGCGCCAATCGTATAAGTTGGAACGATTTATAGATAATGGCTGAATTGGAAACGATCAAACAACAGGTGAAACAGGCTCTGGTGGAAGAGCTCATGTTACCCCAGGGAGCGGATGAAATCGGCGACGATACCGCCCTTTTCAGTCCGACCGGTCTGGCATTGGATAGTGTGGATGCCCTGCAACTGACCGTGGCCCTCGAAAAGCGGTTCGGCCTCAAAATTCCGGACGCGCAAACCGCGCGGGAGGTGCTGCAATCTGTCTCAACGATCGCAACTGCCGTCGTGGCTAACGGTCAAGCCTAGCACGATCACTTGGGATCAGTGTAGAAATGCTGCTTCACGAACGGGAAACGTATCGGTGCTCTCAGCCGTGGCGACGAGATCATATCCGCGCCAATCCTTCACCGTGACCTCCACGAATGATCCGACGGGCAGGCTCTCGTCCACGAAGACAGTGCCGTCGATTTCCGGGGCATCCATGTGACTGCGGGCTTGCCCCGGCTGCTCCACGAGCACACGCATGGTGCGGCCCACTTGGGAGGCATTGAACTCTTCCGCCCGCATCTGCAATGTACGCATGGCTTGGTTCCAACGACGCTGGCGGGTGGCGTGGTGGATGTGGCCCTCCATCTTGTGGGCACGCGTGCCTTCCTCACGGGAGTAGTTAAACACGCCGGCGCGTTCGAATCTCGTCTCATCCATGAACTGGAGCAGTTCTTGGAAATCAGCCTCGGTTTCACCGGGGAAACCTACGATAAACGTCGTGCGGATGGCCAGATCAGGAATGCCCGCGCGCATGCGCTTGATCAGATCCCGGATGTAGGCGCCGTTCGTTTCCCGCTTCATCAGGCCGAGCATGTTGTCACTCACGTGCTGGAGCGGGATGTCCACATACCGGGCCACCTTGGAGCACTCTGCCACCGTCTGGATGAGTTCATCGCTCCAGTGGGCAGGGTGGGTGTAAAGCAGACGAATCCAGAAATCTCCCTCGATCTCCTGTAGAGCGCGGATCAGTGTGGAAAGGCTTTCTCCACGGCTGCTGTCCACACCACTGCGGGGCGTCGGGCGGGATCCCTCCCACTTGTCCATGCCGAAATAGGTCGTGTCTTGGGAGATGAGATTGATCTCCTTTACGCCGCTGGCGACCAGCGCGCGGGCTTCGCGCACCACGCTTTCCTGCGTGCGTGAGCGGTGCATCCCACGAATTTTCGGGATGATGCAGAAGCTACAGGGGTGATTGCAGCCTTCCGCGATCTTGATATAGGCGTAATGGTTCGGCGTCAGCCGGAAGCGCGGAGTGTCGTAGTCCGGAATGTACTTGGGCTTTTCCGTGACGTGATTCTCTGGCTCTTCATCAACCCCGCGCTTGTGGCCCATTAGGCCTTCAATAATGGGGGCGACCTTCGTGAGTTGATCCAGCCCAATAAAAGCGTCCACTTCCGGCATCAACCCAGGCAGTTCCTGAGCAAACCGCTGGGCCATGCAACCCGCGACAATGATCTTTTGCCTAGCCCGCTTTTTGGAGCCTGCGCGGCCATCAACGGCATCGTGCACGCTCGAGATGCTCTCTTTCTTCGCCATGTCGATGAACGAGCAGGTGTTGATGATGAGCACGTCAGCCAGTTCCGGCTCGGGTGTCATGATCATGCCAGCCTGCTGCAAATGACCGACCATGATCTCGGAATCGATCAGGTTTTTGGCGCAACCAAGGCTAACAAGTCCTACTTTCGTCATAAGAGGGTGGGCAGCATAGCACAGATGGGCAGGGTGGAAAGGAGCATTTTGATATGCGAACCTTCGCCAGAGGGGAGGGGACTGGGAATTATTTGCTGAACGTACGTCCGGGACTGCCCCGTACGGTAGTCTCTCCACATGAAACGCCTGCTTCCTTTTCTGTTTCTCGGCCTCGCCCTAGTCCGGCTCCCGGCCGCACCCTTGGAAATTCGTCCCGGCGACCACATCTGTCTCATCGGAAACACACTGGCCGAGCGCATGCAGTTCGAGAGGCATAACCACTGGGAAACACTCCTGTATCAGCGGTTTCCCAAACACAATTTGGTCGTGCGCAATCTTTCATGGTCCGCAGACGAAGTCGCCTTGCGCCCCCGTGCGGAAGGCTTCGGCACGCCGGACGAGCACCTGACCTTCAGCAAAGCGGACGTGGTGATCGCCTTTTTTGGCTTCAACGAGTCCTTCCAGGGGCCGCAGGGTGTGGAGAAGTTCAAAGCCGACCTTACCGAGTGGATCAAGCACACCAAGGAGCAGGACTACAGCGGCAAAGGCGCTCCCCGCATCGCGCTGGTCTCTCCCATCGCTGCCGAGAACCTCGGTGATCCTAATCTGCCGGACGGTAAAGCTATCAATGAGCGCCTCGTGCTTTACACGGCAGCCATGAAAGAAGTGGCGGAAGAGCATGGCGTCGCGTTCGCAGATATCTACCACCCGACCCGAAAGCTCTTCACCAACGAAGGGGCAGACCGCGATTTCAAGAGCTACACCTTTAATGGCATCCATGTCACCGCAAAGGGGGACCAAGCAGTCGCACAGCTTTTAGAAGCAGCGCTTTTCGGCTGGAAGGCGGAGGAGAGTGTCAAACAATTGGGTGCACTGAACGAGCAACAACTCCGCACCGAGATCGAGTCGAAGAACCAGAAGTGGTATAATCGCTACCGCATCGTGGACAGCTACTATGTCTATGGTGGCCGCAGCGGTCTGAAGTTCGCCGATGGCGATCAAACCAATCGCGACGTCATGCAGCGCGAGCGCGAAGTGCTCGATGTCATGACGGCCAATCGCGATGCGCGCATCTGGAAATTGGCTCAAGGCGAGACAGTCCCCGACAAAATTGATGACTCCGATGTGCCCCCTTTCCTCGAAGTGAAGACTTCGTTCGGCGTGAATCAGCGCAAAACCGATGACGGGCAACGCGGTCAGTCCAGCAAGAACTCGGAGGGCGGCTCCGCGTTGATTCCCAGTGTCGCCGACACGCTGAAATCGCTCACCACGGCCAAGGGTTTCAAGGTCGAGTGTTTCGCCAGCGAAGAACAGTTTCCGGAACTCGCCAATGCCACATCCATGGCGTTCGATACTAAAGGACGCCTGTGGGTCTGCACCATGCCCAGTTATCCTCAGTGGCGCCCCGGAGATGAATTCGAGGACAAGATCATCATCCTCGAAGACACCGACAACGACGGCAAGGCGAACACCTGCAAGACCTTCGCTGACAACCTGCACCTGCCCATCTCCTTTGAGTTCTACAAGGACGGCATTCTGGTCAGCAGCCAGCGGGATCTGGTCTGGCTGCGGGATACGAACAGTGATGACAAAGCGGATGACAGGGAAGTCGTGCTGAGCGGCTTCGATAGCGCGGACAGCCATCACGTCATCAATGCCTTTACTAAAGGCCCTGGCGGTGACCTCTATTTCCAGGAAGGCACCTTCCACAATACCCAGGTCGAGACGCCTTATGGTCCCGTTCGCTGTGTTAATGCCGGCACCTATCGTTACGAACCTCTCAGCAACAAACTAAGCGTCTTCGTCAGCTACAACTACGCAAATCCACATGGCATCGCCTTCGACCAATGGGGGCAGACCTTCATCGCGGATGCCTCCGGCGGCAGCAATTACTTCGCGACAGCCTTTAGCGGTTATCTGCCCTTTCCGGAAAAACACAGCGCGATGCAGACCTTTCTCACGAAGCGTGTCCGCCCAACAAGCGGCTGCGAATTCGTCAGCAGCCGCAACTTCCCGGATGACATGCAGGGAAACTTCCTGCTAAACAATTGCATCGGTGTCCAGGGCACCCTGAATCACAGGGTGAAAGCCGTCGGTTCCGGCTACGAGGCCAAGGAGATCGAACCTCTAGTGCTGAGCAGCGATCCGAACTTCCGTCCTGTGGACATGGAATTTGCTCCCGATGGCTCGCTTTACCTCGTGGACTGGGCGGAAGCCCTCATCGGCCACATGCAGTACAGCATTCGTGATCCCCTTCGTGACCACAAGTATGGTCGCATCTGGCGTGTCTGGAATACGGAGAAGCCCTTGGTGAAGCCAGCTAAAATTGATGGTGCCTCCGTCCACGAACTCATCAGTCTCCTCAAGGCTCCCGAATTCCGCACCCGCGAACGTGCCAAGCTCGAACTCAGCAAACGTTCTGCGGAAGAAATTCTCAAGAGCCTCGACGCCAAAGCTTACGACGACAGCGACAACGTCGCCAAGAATGAACACTTCATCACCGAGGTTCTCTGGCTGCAGCAGTATCTCAACCTCGTCAATCCCGCGTGGCTGAAGGAGCAGTTGACTGCCCAAACACCAGAGGCTCGTGCCGCCGGTGTGCGCGTGCTCTGCTACTGGCGCGACCGAATCCCGGAAGCTCTGAGCCTTCTGAAGAAAGCCGCCAATGACGAAAGCCCGCTCGTGCGCCTTGAAGCCGTGCGCGCTTGCAGCTTCTTCGCTTCCATGGACGGCACACTGCCCGCGATCGCAGAGCTTGTGAAGTCAGATCGCGTTGCCGCTGCGGAAGCCGCCCTGGAGGTGCTGAAACACCCCATGGATTACTACCTCAACTACACGCTTGGGGAAACCATGCGCGCTCTGAAGCCCGCGCCGCAGGAGATCGACATCAAGTCGAATCCCGCCGCCTTGGCTTATGTGTTGGATAAAATGACCAACGACGAACTGAAATTGGCTCCTCGCGAGGAAGCCGTGTTAGCCGCTCAGATCGAGCGTAAAGGCCTGGATTCCGCCACCAAAGACAGCGCCGCCACGGATCTCGCCAAGCTTCGCAAAACCTCTCGTGAAGCCGAACTCGTCGCAGCCCTCATCCGCCTGGATGACCAGCAAGTGCAAACCCCAGTCTATGCCGATCTCGGCAAATTGCTGGCCGGCTCCGATCCGAAGGCCTTGAAAGCCGCACAGGATCGCGTCACACGCATCGCCACCAAAGATCACGGCGTGCGCGACGCTCGTATCGCCGGTATGGCTGCTTTCGTCCGCATGAGTGGTGACCCCAAGCCGACTTGGGAAGGACGGAAGGACAATCATGAAACTCTCAGCGTGCTCATGGAAAGCGTCGCCTTGATCCCTGACCCGGCACTACGCGCCAAGTTCCAACCGCTTGTCGAGGAAGGCTTGACGGGTAATTTGCCACCCATCGTCATGAAACCCGTCATCGCCGCCGCGGCCCTGACCGGCCTTGATCACGCGACCACCAATTTCAAGCTCCTCTCCAAACTACTCCTCGCCGGTCAATATCGTGATCTTGTCGCTCGTGCCATCATGCAATTGCCGCCCTCCTCATGGGACAAGGCGCAAGCTTTGCCGCTGGCAGATAGCATTCTCGCTTTTGCCAAGACCGTTCCCGCCAATCAGCGTGCCAAACAAGCCTACGTGGAAGTTTCCCAGCTCGGTCTGGAGCTCGGCAAGCTGGTTCCCGGTGAAGCAGGTGCCGCGATTCGCAAAGGCCTCCGCGACCTCGGCGTCAGTGTGTTTGTCATCAAAACCGTGCGCGAACAGATGCGCTACGACACCATCGACCTCACCGTGGAAGCAGGGAAGCCATTCGAGATCATCTTCGAAAACAACGATATCATGCCGCACAACCTCGTCTTTATTGATGGCCCCTCGCACATGGACGTCGGCACCAAGGCCATGACCATGACCGCCACGCCCGATCGCCGGGGCTACCTCTACATCCCGGACATGCCAGTCATCTGGAAGAAAGGCTTCACCCACATGTTGGAGCCCGGCCAGACCGAACGCCTGCAACTGCGCGCTCCCGCAGAACCCGGCCAGCACGAATACGTCTGCACTTTCCCCGGTCACTTCGCCATCATGTGGGGCAAGCTCAATGTCGTCAAAGATCTGGAGACTCATCTTCAACAAGTCGACGCGGCGAAATAGAAAATTGGCTCGACGACAACGCTGACCTTCTCCGGTCGAGCGCGAGTGATCTACCACTCGTACTCAGTCGGGCTCTCGTAGCGTGACCAAGCCAGAATCACAGCCGCAATGGCCGTCAGCAATCCCGCTAACGGAGCCGCTCCAATCCACCTCCGCCCCGGAAACCACCGCTGCAATCCCACACCGATCAGCCAACCCACGACCGGACTGGCCAACAACAAAAGCGCGCAGTCCGTCTTAAGCTCAGAATAAAACCGCCCGTTCAGCATCAGCGCAGGCAACAGCATACCAAAGATCGCCAGCGCCCCGCGCTTCCATGCCAAACTTCGTCTCCAGATCAAAGTCACAAACCACACTGCCCCAGCAGCGGCAGCAGCCATGCCCGTCGTCTGCCCCAAAGACGCGCTCGAACTCAGCGCCAGTGTCACGCTCACAGCCGAGGCCAGCACCATCAGCGCAAACGCAGCCCAGCCAGCCTTCAGCCGTTCCAGCCAGCCTTCCAGACTTGCGTAAAACACCATCCAAAGCGCCAGCAGAACCACCGTGTAAAGCACCGCATCGGCCTCCTCCTTCCACTGATATCGATACCGCGGCAGCAACTGTGTTACTAGCAGTCCACCTAACAACAGCACGCGCAAAAGCCATCGCCACTTCGACACACCAAACCGCGTGTGCCCTTCCACGATCCCGAGCAGGATCGCCGGGAAAACCGCCACGCTGAGCCACTGCAGGGTATCTTTAGGCGGCCACCCCTTCCAGCCATTCGCGTAATAAAACGCCAGCACAAATCCCAGGCCGCACCCCATCGCAACGGCCCCATTCACATTGATTCCCGCAGTCGTCCGGAAAGTCGCCTGCCTGCCACAGACGACCGCCGCCAGAACCAAAACGATTCCCGCCGTCAGCACCGGCAAGCCGATACTCACAGCGAGCGACTGAAACACCGGATCCATAATTCCGAGCGGCGGAACTTGCCGCTTAGCCGCGCTTCACCGTCTCCAGACTGACCATGATCGTGACGTCGTCGCCCAAAGGCCCGACCATGAAGTTCATGCCGAAGTCACTCCGCTTGATGGTGAAGCTCGTATCAAAACCCGTCACCGTTTCGCCTTGGCGATTCTTGCCGGAGCCGACCACTTCCACAGTCGTCGTGACCGGCTTGGTCACACCCAGCACCGTAAAGTTACCCGTCACTTCATAGTGCGTGTCATCCTTCTTGGTAACGGCCGTGCTATTGAATGTCACTTCAGGAAACTGCTGCGCGTTGAAGAAGTCGGGGCCCTTCAGGTGAGCGTCCCGCTTCTGATTGTTCGTATCGAGGCTGTTCACATAGGCCGTCAGACTGACTTTGCTTTTCGCCGCGTCCGCGGGATCCAACTGCACATACCCGGAGAGCGTATTGATCCGTCCCCACGCGGTGGAGGCTCCCAAATGCTTCACCTTCAGCAGCACGGTCGAGTGCATCGGGTCGATTTCATGGTTTTCCGCAGCTTTCAGGGAAGCGAAGGGAAGGCTCAGGCAAAGGGCGGCCAGGAGGAATGAGCTAGCAGTGAATGGATTGGTTCTCATGAGAGGTAAGAGTTGATAACGGTGAATAGTAACAGAGAGCAGGCTTAGACCGCCAAGCGGAAAAAATGTTGTGATCTTCGGTCTTCAAAACATCATAAGTCGTCGCACGCCAAGGCTCGTCCCAAAGGGAAGAAACCAAAACTTGCGTCCCCTTCCCGTGGCGGCTATGGACTCGGTTCACGCTGAGGCGTGGACGAGATATGATCCGACTGAAAAAGTTTCATTTCATAGGGATCTGCGGCACGGCCATGGGGTCTGTCGCAGCCGCCTTCCGGGCATTGGGGCATGACGTGACGGGCTCAGACAGCGCCGTCTATCCCCCCATGTCCACTTTGCTCGAATCGCAGGGAATCAAGATTTATGAAGGGTACAAGCCCGAGAATCTCCCCGATAATGCCGATTTGTATATCGTTGGAAACGCCATCTCCCGGGGGAATCCCGAGGTGGAAGCCGTGCTGGAGCGGAAGCTTCCTTACACATCCATGCCGGAGTTGCTTCAGTGGGAAGCCTTGCAGGGAAAACGGAACTTCGTAGTTACCGGCACGCATGGCAAAACCACCACGTCATCCATCCTGGCATGGCTGCTGGAGCACAACCTGAAGAACCCGGGCTACCTCATCGGTGGCGTGCCGGAAAACTTCACGGTCGGCGGCCGCATCACCGATTCCGACTTCTTTGTCATCGAAGGGGATGAGTATGACACCGCCTTCTTTGACAAACGGTCAAAGTTCCTGCGCTACCTGCCGGAAGTCGTCATCGTGAACAACATTGAGTTTGATCACGCGGATATCTTCAACTCGCTGGACGACATCCTTCTCTCATTCCGGCACCTTCTACGCGTCGTGCCGAAAAACGGCTGCGTCTTTGTAAACGGCGACGAAGCCTCCTGCCGCTCTCTCATCAAGGACTGCCCCGCGCCGATCAAGACCGTTGGCTTCGGCGAAGACTGCGATGTGCGTCTGAAAGTGGTCAAGGCTGCACCGGAATACACCGACTTCGCTCTTGGAAAAGACAAATTCCGTCTCCCGATGGTTGGCGAGTTTAATGTCCGCAATGCCGCCATGGCGGTCTGCGGCGGGCGCTTCTCTGGCTTGTCGGATGCGGAAATCCGTGACGCCCTGGTCGAGTTCAAAGGCGTAAAACGCCGGCAGACCGTGCGTGGCACCGTGAAGGGCATCACCATCATCGACGACTTCGGCCACCATCCGACCGCAATTCGCGAGACACTTAAAGGCCTGAGACAGATGTATCCGAAGAGCCGTCTCTGGGCGCTCTTCGAGCCACGGTCAAACACCAGCCGTCGAAATATCCTGCAACAGGAACTCATCGATGCGTTGAAGGAAGCAGACGGCTGCATCATTGCCGCGGTCAATGCCCCTGAGAAAGTGCCAGAAGGCCAGCGTTTGAATGTGGATGCCGTCGCGGACGCGGTTAGAGCCGCAGGCCGGGAAGCCTACCACGAGCCGAATGTGGACGCGATCATCGAGCGCCTGAAAAGCCGCGCCCAAAAGAAGGATGTTGTCATCGTTTTCAGCAATGGCGGATTTGATGGCATCCATGCAAAGCTGCTGGAGCGTCTAAAGTAAGACGTTCTCGCTGCTCATGATGAATCCTCCGCTGCACCAGCACCGCAGTCACGACTACCGCCATCTCATCCGTTGCTGGCAGGCGCTGGTGAAGGAAGCAGGGCTGAAAATGTCAGTGCTGTTGCGCGTAGCGGATCAGCCGGTCTATGTCGTCACGTCGCCGGACCGACGGGACGATGATCGTCCCGTCATCTACATCTCAGCAGGCGTACATGGGGATGAAGCCGCGGCGCCTTGGGGGCTTCTCGAGTGGGCTCGGGCGAACGTCCCGCTTCTGAAACAGCAGCGCGTCCTGTTGTTTCCAGCCCTGAACCCGCATGGCCTCATTCTGAACACCCGTGCCGACTACCGGGGCATGGATATCAATCGCAGTTTTCATTTGGAGGATGATCCGCTCATCAGCGCCTGGCTTGCTACGGTGAAGACTCGCCGTTTTGCCATCTGCATCTGCCTGCATGAAGACTATGATGGGCAGGGCTGTTACGTGTATGAACTTTCCAGCAAACTTCCCAGCATGGGAGCCGCCCTTCTCGCGGACTGCGCCAGCATCATTCCCCCGGATCTCCGTACGAAGATCGAAGGCCGCGCCGCACGCCATGGCGTGATCGCACGCCGTGTCCCACCTGAATTGCCTGGCCAGCCAGAGGCGATTGTGCTGCACTACCTTGGTGCCCCCATTTCGTTTACGTTTGAGTCTCCCTCCGAGTACTCTCTGGCCGACCGTGTGGCCGTGCAGCAGCGATTTGTGGAGTCTGCCATCCACCATGTCTTGGGACTGTAAACGAGGCTCCGCCCAGCTTTTACTCTTTTGGCTTGGCCTGCTCCTCACCGGATGCGCAGGCGTGGGCCGCACCTCTGTGAAACCGCAACTCTTCGAAAAACAGTGGCGCAGCTATGACGGCAAAGTCATGCCGTGGCACCCCGGCAATGAGGTCAAAGGTAAACCCCGCGCCGTCGTCATCACCATTCACGGCCTCAGTGGCGCATCCTCTGACTTCTGGATGCTGGATGAAGAGTGGCCTCCGCGCGGCATTGATGTCTATGGTTTGCAACTGCGCGGCCAGGGCAATGACCCGGACAAAGGCCAGCGCGGCAACATCGCCTCCGCCCCAGTCTGGCAGAAAGACTTGCTGACCTTCCACGAGTTGATTCGGGCCAGACACCCCGGCGTGCCTGTCTATTGGTATGCTGAGAGCCTGGGCACCCTCATCGCCATGCACACGGTTACGGAGTTGATGCCCGATTCCCACACTCATCCTGACGGTATCATCATGTCCGCCCCAGCCGCCGGATTGCGGCTCCGACCCTCAGGACTGAAGTCGGCAGCGCTCACGGCCGCAGTTAAAGCCCTCCCTTGGGCACGTGTGAACCTCGAGCGTCTCGCAGGTGTGGATGACAAGAACATCCGAGTTACCCATGACACCACCTACGGCGCTCAGATGGCCGTCACCTCGCACTTCGTGAAGACCTTTTCGCTGCGGCTCCTCGGCGAAGTAGATAAGATGATGCGCACCGCTCCCGCCTCAGCGCGTAAGCTTCGAGTGCCCGTCTTGATCCTCGCCAGCCCCAATGACGTCATTGCCAGCGAACAGCAGATTCAGGATCTTCACGAAGCCATCGGCAGCGAGGACAAGACCATCAACTGGTATCGCGAATCCTATCACCTCCTCCTCCACGACAAACAGCGTGACGAAGTCTTAAAAGACGCCACCCACTGGCTGGAGAAACACATCAAAGACTAGTGCTCAAGCACTTGCCTTGATCGTTGTCGCACCCTTGTCCCGGAGTGCGGTCGCTTGCCACCGTTCAGTTGAAGGAGCTTGCCACGACGGGCGCGGAGCCGCACAGGCCCACTCCCGACATCATCTAACTCCAACCCTCCTACAGCGGCACGCCCAACCTCTGGCTCTCCGCCCACCGCACTGCAAACCGCATCACGGAAGCTCCGTCTTCCAGGTTAAGCTTGTCGCGGATATGGGAGCGATGCACCTCCGCGGTCTTCGCAGAGATGTTGAGGATCTCGCCGATCTGGATCGTGCTTTTCCCCTCGCTGATCAATTGGAACACTTCAAACTCACGGTCGCTCAGCCGCTGCACGCCATCAGTCTGCCGGACCGCTCCACCACTGGAAAAGGCATCCATAATCTGCGCACTCATGATCGGGCTGACATACCGCTGCCCGGAGAGAACCGTCCGGATGGCAGCCAGCAGCGCATCCAGTCCCGCTGTCTTCATGATGTAACCCTTGGCCCCGGCGCGTAGCACGCGTTGCGCATAAAAGTTCTCATCATGCATGGAGATGACCAGCATGCTGAGGTTGGGTTGGAGCGCCAAAGTGTCTTTGATCAGTTCCAGTCCATTGCGCCCCGGCAGGGAAATATCCACCGTCAGAACATCCGGCGGATCACTCACGATGAATTGCAATGCTTCCTGAGTATCAGTGGCAGCCCACGCACATTCCATGTCCGGTTGACGGTCAATGAGCGACTGGAAACCGGCACGCAGCATTGGGTGGTCATCAACAATGGCGATGCGGTGAACGGATTGGGCAACTTCCATAGGTTGGGATAGGAACAATTATTAGAAGAACTAACGTGTATGGGAAAATTCGCAAGCGGCTTCTGGCACCAGGCAAATGGCCGCAGTTCCGGCCATCCCATGGCTCCGGCGCAGGAATTGGACGCTCGCGCCGATGATGCAGGCGCGGTAGCGGATGATGCGCAGTCCCATGCCTTGGTCGTCGTTTTGTACCGGTTCAGCAAAAACAGAGCCATCATTGGTGACTTCCAGTCGCACATGCTTTTCTCCTTTAAGCAGCCGCACATAGACCCGACTCGGCATGGCATGTTTGGCCGCATTGGTAATCAGCTCCTGGGCGATCCGGTAGAGATGCGTTGCCGTGACGTTGTTGTTGATCACCACCGGCTCGGGACATTCAAAATAGCATAGCACATTGTAAAGGCTCTTGGAGGTCATCACCAGTTTCTCCAGGGCATGCATGAGCCCCTCGCCTTCCAGATTTACGGGGGACAGGCCGCGGGCCAGATTGCGGCAGAGGATGGCCGATTCTCCGAGCTGCGCGCTGATTTCCCGGGCATCCGTCTGGATCATTGGGTCGCGCATGTCGAGGGAGGAGGCCAGCAGTTCGCAGCGTAGTTTGATTGCCGCCAGCCGTTGGCAGAGGTCGTCGTGCAGATCATTCCCGAGCCTGCGGCGTTCTTTGTCACTGACGTCCAGCACTTCCTTTTCCAGCTTGCGTCGCTCCGTGATGTCCTGCGTCAGACCGCCAATCCGGCAGAAGTTGCCATCAGAGTCGTTCACCGGGAACGCGCGGCTCTCCAGCCAGCGCACCCCGCCATCCGGGCGCCGGATCCGGTATTCAGCCATCACGTATGGAGGCGGATTCTTTTGGAAGAGGGGATCTAACATGGTGAGGAAAAGTTGCCTGTCCTCTTCAACCACGGTGTCGAGCCAGGGTCGCAAGTCTTTCTCAAAAAATCCTGCCGGCACCCCCCATATCTCTTTGTAGGCCGGACTCACATATAGAACTTTCCGCTCCCGGGAGAGCATGTAAAACACATCGCGGCTGTGCTCGGCGATCTGGTGGAACAGGCTCTCACTGTCTTTGATGGCCCGGGAAAGCTGCGCAAATTCGTCGGCGCCACTGAGCGGTTTTGCCTCGCTGGCCCAACTCGCAGCTATCCTCGCACTGCCCATAAACTGCCGCATGCGTTTGGAAAGAATGTAGTGGAGCACAGCCCATAGGAAGCCACACGCAATGACCAGCACGAGAGAGGAAATTTTTGCCTGTCGTAGCGCGCTGGATCGCTTCAATGCCAGCACAGGATCGCTGATGCTGCGATCCACGATGACAAAAAGCGGCTTGTCGATCTTCGGGCTGCTGATGGGGTGGGAGGCCGCATGATGGGTTTCTCCATCCGTCAGGGTAGATGGGTTGTTGGTGATTAGCGTTCTTTTCAGCAACGGCACCAGTTTGCCATTCTCCACCTCAGTCAAATTCTTGCCCTGCCACTCTGGTTTGGTAGAAGTCAGGATCGCGCCATCGGCATCACAAACGCCCATCCATAGAATGGCAGGGGAACTCGCCAGATAAACGGCTTCGCTCGCCAGAACACCATCGGGCACGCCCTTCTCCTCAATTTTTGCCAGTCGCCTCGCCTGGTCTGCAGCGACCTGTTGAGCTCGCAATTCAGCGTCCGACTCGTTGTATCTGGCCAGAATCGCAGCGTTGACGAGGATGCCGACGAAACAGATCACCAGGACCAGTGCGGGGATCGTGATGCTGAGGGGAGGGGGAAATTTCAGCCAGGCTGGCCTCATTGCCCCTAATCACCTCAGGTTGTGGTAATTGGCAAGCACGGAATGCAATTCCAGGCCAAAACCCCACAATCTTATGTAGGAAAATCACTTCCCGGCGGCTTTCCACCATGCTCCAGCCGTGTTCATGCGGCGCTTGAAGATCTTGTCGCCAGCAGCCATGAATAGCCACGCATGCCCTTCTCCGGCGAATTCCGCACTTACAATTTTTGCCTCTGGGAAGGGTTTGGCAATCACACCCGAGAGACGTCCCATGGAGTCGAAGACCTGAATGCCTGACTCGGAGGTGAAGTAATACCGGCCCTTCTCATCCGTCGTTCCGCCGTCACCCAGCGCTTCACCCTTTGCATTGTTAGGGGACACTTCCAGCGTCATGTAGGCTTCCGCGCCTTTCAGCGTGCCGTCCGGTTGAATCTGCCAGGCCCACACTTTCTTGCCACCATGCTCGGACACTGCGAGCGTCGAGCCATCGGGTGAAATGGTAATGCCATTGGGTTTTGTCACGTGACCTTCGTCGGCCACCAGGGCTTTGCCATCCGGCAGGATCGCATGGATCCGCCCGGAACCTGTTTCGGTGAAATACACCACACCGCTTGGAGTTACGATCAGATCATTCGGCTTCACGCCTGCGATCAACTCTTTCACCACTCCGTCCTTTCCGATGGAAATCACGCGTCCCAATTTGCTCTGGCAGGCAAAGATGCGGCCGTCTTGGGCCACATGCACGCCACTTACGCCCGGCAGATTGTCATGCAGCAGAGAGGACTTCCCATCCAGCCCCAGCACATAGATACCCTTGCCTTCCTTCACATCGGAGAAGAGAAGATTCCCCGCCACATCCGAGGCCAGGCCGTCGGTGAACGTGTAACCCTCCACTGCCAATTCCCATTTTCCATCCGGCGTCAGGTTGTCCTTCAGCGAAGTGTCTTGGGCGTGCAGGGTGATGCCAGCGAGGGCAGTCAGGGCGATAAGAAACAAGGAAGGCTTCATAAGCAGATTGCGTGAGCGATGACGATATCAAAATAGGCGACAAGCCGGTGCTACTTCCGCCACAGCCACTGCATGGCTTCAGGAAAAATGGCGCCGCCATGCTTGCTGTTGTGCTGGCCATTTCCAAGCACAAACTTATGGTCGTACCCCATGAACGTTAGGGATGCATCCATCATCTTGTTGGCCAGCGGCCAGTTGCCATAGGGATTGTCCAAATCATTCTCTCCGTCCTGCAGAAACACCCGGATGGGTTTGCGCTCCGTTGTGCGAATCAGGTAGGGGAACGCGTGTCCGCCCCGCAGATCCACATAGCTTCCAATCGTGGAGAACACCTTGCGGAATTTTTCGGGGCGTTCCCACGCCACATTGAATGCCGCAATTGCCCCGCTGCTAGCCCCACCGATAGCCCGCTGATTGGGATCATCGGTCAACTTGTAGTCCTTCGTCACGTGAGGTAGCACCTCCTCCAGAAGGAATTTGGCATACGCACCCCCTAGCGAATTGTATTCCACACTGCGGTTGCTCACCCTCCAGGCCGACTCCGGTGGTTTGATGGAGGTATCATGTCCGGGATTGATGAAGACCGCGATTGTCACAGGCATCTCCCCCTTGGCGATGAGATTGTCGAACACCGTGGGAACCCGCCACGCGCCAGTGGCTTTCACATAGTCATGCCCATCCTGGAACACCATCAGGGCGGCTGGTTTTGCCCCATCATACTGCGCCGGCACATAGATCCACCAGTCCCGCGAAGTGCCCGGATAAATCTTCGAGTCCGCAATCGGCGGCATGGGAATGACGTTGCCTTTCGGCACC
Source organism: Phragmitibacter sp. (assembly GCA_965284365.1). Taxonomy (GTDB): domain Bacteria; phylum Verrucomicrobiota; class Verrucomicrobiia; order Verrucomicrobiales; family Verrucomicrobiaceae; genus Phragmitibacter. The sequence goes on along the minus strand of OZ260079.1, from coordinate 460,550 downwards.
GCGGCATCCTCCTGTGAAAGGGGACCAAGCTTGTAATCATCAATGGCCGAAGCCAAGGATACCGAGACAAAAAGAAGCAGTGCGATGAGCCGGAACATGACGGATCAAGCAAACGCCACCTCCCTCACCATTGTTTCCTTTATTATAGTGGTGGCGGCCCTCCGGGACGCCAACTTCGTCGCCAGCCCCTCACACACTCCCCACTCTATACGACATCCAGCCAACCGACCCGGAGTGCGGTAGCTCGCTACCGCTCGGTTGGAGGAGCTTGCTCCGACGGGTAGGAAAGCATACCGCCCACTCCCGACCTCAATCCGTCCCAGACTCACCAAACGGAAGCCCTCTCCATCGCACCACCCTTCAAACACATTGGCGATGGCCCCGTCGCAACGGAACCATCGCCAATCCAAAAACAAAAAACACGAATTCTATCTCAGAGTCGGGCAAACACCCGAGCCAAGCAGTGCCCTCAACCCCACAACGGCGAAGGATACTCTCCCGCATCCGTCAGCTTCTTGATGCTCCCAACTACCACAGCCTTATCCTCAGGATACGTCACGCCAAACCAGGAACTGCTCGTCTCCAGCACTTCCACATCCGCCTTACCCTGATTGATCAGCACGTCCACTTCCTTGGGGACATAGCACTCGGACTTCTCCTCAGTCCCATGCGCCTTAAGGAACTTTTCAAACGCTTCATGAAGCTGCGGGAAAATCTCTGGCGTGAAGCCCCAGAAGTTCATGCTCACCAGTTCATTGCCGGTCAGTTCTACAGGGTTCGCGGGATCTTCTTCATTGGTGGCCCCGGTCGGCTTCTTCACGATCTTCGTCATCTCGGTCACGGATGCCAGCTTGCCGTCCTTGCTGGTGCAGACGCCACGCGCCACGCTGCCGTGTTCCGAAAGCGTGTTCTTCAGTTGGAAGCCCACCATGGAATACTGGGACTTGCCGTCTTTCGGCGTGAGGGTCTGCAGATTCGCCGCCAGCTTGGCAAAAGCATCACGCCCGTAAAAGTCATCAGCGTTGATCATCGCGAAAGGCTCATTGATCTCGCTTTCTGCTGCCAGAACGGCTTGCGTTGTGCCCCATGGCTTGGTGCGTCCTTCAGGAACCGTAAATCCTGCTGGCAGATCATCCAGTGCCTGGAAGGCGTAATGGACTGGCACCTTCTGGTCGAACTTGCTGCCGATCTTCGTTTTGAAATCTTCTTCGAAGTCTTTGCGGATCACGAAAACCACTTTGCCAAAACCACCTCTCAGCGCGTCGAACACGGAGTAGTCCAACACAGTCTCCCCTGCGGGCCCCATGGGATCCAATTGTTTTAAGCCGCCGTAACGGCTGCCCATCCCGGCTGCCAAAATCAGAAGTGTCGGTTTGCTCATGAGTAGTTAAAGGTATGCAGTCGGAAAATAAATGGGGGGAGCCTCACAACGTCAAGGCAAGGTGGAAACAAATCGCGCTGACACCGCTGCTCGGCTGGCCACAATCAGCCTTCCGCTCGGCCGATTGCGCGCGCATTCTAGACAGAATCGTCCATTTGTATAATAGATATTTATAATACGGACATCCAAGTTAAATGAGCCTTTTCCGCGCCCGCCTTTGGGCCATTTAAAAGGAGACGGGTCAAACCGCGCGTTCCTGCGCGGGCGGCGCAGTCTTTGCCGCTTGTAGCGCTTTGGCTTGTTCCACCCAGCGCTCCCGGCGAATCCGATCACCAAACGCCAGACGATGCGAAAAGTTCTCCACTTGGTCCGGCGTCCACCAGGCAATCTGCTTGAAGGTAAAAATCCCGTGGTTGTGCAGGTGCCTTTCCAAAGTCTCTGCGATCCCATGAAGCTGCGTCAGATCATCAGCATCTGCAGGCTTCTGCAAGTATAACATACCCAGCAGGAAATCATTGCGCATGAGTCCGTTTCGCAGCTCCGATTGAAAGGCCTCGATCGCATTGGTCGGAACTGCGTGCGTCACGGAGTCAGGGGTTGAGGCGAAGTGGCTCTCGATGATGGATGCCAGGGCTTCCCGCTGCCGAACCGGCGGCACAACGGGCGCTGCCGGAGCTTCCGTCCAAAGGGTGAAAGCCTTGCTCTTCGAAATTTTCGGCGACTCTGGCTTGGGGGCGGAGGTTGGCTTCGCAACAATGGTCGGCGGCGGTGAAATGGCGTCCGGCAAAATGCCAAGACCACTTTTCAGCGCGGCAAAGGCTCGTGAGAAGAGAGAGGAACTGCTGCGAGGCACGATTCTGCCAGTCGGCTGCCCCTTCGCGACGGTTACAGAACCTGCTGCGGCCTGCTGCTCAGCAGTGCTCCCGAGGACAGGAGTTGAAACCGACTTCACGGCCGCTGCGGCCGCGGCGGCAATGGCGCTTTGGCTGGAATGCTTGGCTTTGGCGGGCGCGGCTGGAGGGACAAAATTCGCTTCCGGCGCGGGTGGCGCTGCGGGATGGGGGGAAACACCGTTCACTCCGGCGGACGTAATGGCTGCCTGAGGTTCAGGTGGTTCCCCGATCCACAAACTGAAAGCTCGGCTGGGTTGGACAGGACCTCTCGCCAGGGGCGTGAACTCCGGAAGCGTCCAAATCGAAAACGCTGTGCTGGAGGGTAACACAAATGAAGGAGAGACAGACGGAATCCAATCCGCTTCCGTCCAAACACAAAACGCTTGGCTGGGCATCACCGGGCCCCGCCCCAGAGGTTCAAATTCTGGCAGGGTCCAGATCGAGAATGCCTGGCTGGGCGGTAATGGAACTCCATAAACAGGAGTAGGCTCCCAACCTGGCTCCGTCCAGACACTGAAGGCCGTGCTCGGGATGATTGCCCCTCGGCCCAGCGGTGAAAAATCTGGCTCTGTCCAAAGCGAGAACGCCGCGCTGGATGGCGCGGGGGGCTGTGATACGAAGGGAATCACCCAGTCCGATTCAGTCCAGACAGAGAAAGCCTGGCTCGCTGGCAGGGGGCTGCGGCCTCTTGGCTCAAAGCCGTGGTCCGTCCACACGGAGAATCCTGCTCCGGCAGGAAGCGGCGCGATGGAGTATGACGGTGCCTGCCAGCTTTCCTCTGTCCAAATGCCGAAGGCCTGACTTGGAGGAGGAAATGGAGGAGCATAGTCAGACGGCGGAGTATCGACCACGATCATCGGCTCCACCGGCAGCGGGTCCTGCATGAGGGGCAGGGCGGCGATGGCCGAAAGAGTGTGTGTCTGAGACGGTGACGTCACAAACACACCTGCCGGAAGCGCAGGCTTCTCTTTCGGGATGATGACGGGCACATATTCCGTCCAAACCGTGAATGCCCGGGCCGGAGGCTGTTTCCATGACCTGACAGGGGTTGGCTGCCAACCATCCTCCGTCCATACGGTGAACGCCTTGCTTTCAGTTCCAGCAACAATCGCAGGCAGAGGGGGCAACTCCAGCGTGGAAGCAAAAGCAGTCGGCAAGTCGGGCCGGCCTCGCGATGGCGCTTTCGTCGGCAAGGGAAGAGAGGCAACCGGCCCCGTCGCTTTCGGTAAAGATTGAAGAAGATCCTGTGCAGGTGGAGATGACGGCGGCGTTGGTACCGGTGCCGGTTTTGGTGTTGGTATCGTAACACTTGCCAAAGCAGCCACCGCAGTGGCATGCACTTCCACTGAGATTGACTCGGTCGGATCCGGATCCGGGGCTTGAACTGAAACAACCTCTGGTGGCGAAGAAGGCAGCTCAACTTCCGGCTCCTTGGCGGCTTTGTCGGCAGCCGCATCGGTCAATGCTTCAACCACAGATGGCGTACCTACTTCCTTTTCCACTTCTGGAGCCAAAGCGGCAGTTGTAGTGGCCACCAAAGCCTCAGAAACCTTCGGCTCTACCACATCTTCTTTCTTTTCCTCCGCCTCGCCCTTCGCCTCAATCACCGTCTCCGCGTCGACCCCAAATTTATCCCAGACGCTCTTACCCTCATCCTCCTCCTGCTCATCCGAAGGGACCTCCAGCGAAGGTTCCACCACATCAGTCACCTGTGTCAGGTAACTGGTGGCACGGGGAGGCAACGAAGCCCGTAAGGCCGCCGCAAGCGTTTGAGGACGGCTTGCCTCGGTGATGCGCCGTTTTAACTGCGCATTCTCATGCTTCAAAGACTCAATGGCGTCGCTCGCAGTGCGGAAGCGACGCTTGAATCTGCCCCACAGTAGATACGCAAACCAGGTCCCCAAAAAGAAGAACAGGACGGCCGTAACCCCAATAATCAGGCTGCTGTTTGTCAGAAAGTAGGTAAGCGCGTCCATCTCGTTCATGACGTCATCCTTATTTGACGAGGCACTCCAGCCTGAGGCTGTGATTCACGGTTTCGTCTGGCACAATCTCAAATACCGTGGCCTCCAGCCGCTCGGCGGGAACCCCGCGCTGGCCTAGTGCCGTAATAGTCGATGCCGCTCTTTTCTGCGCCATGGTTTGATTCGTCACGGGGTCTCCTTCCGTATCCGGATGCACGCCAACTATAATGCGCACGCCGCTTCCTGCTTGAAGAAATGTAGCCGCCAGCCAGTTCAGTTTCGCCAACTGCGGCCCTTGCAGGCTCTCATAGCCCGGCTCAAAAACGATATCCTGAGTCGCCAGCGCGGTATCCAGTTCTTCCAGCGCCACAGTCGAGAGATCCGACACCATCTGATGCCCCGGCATATGATAATGTGAACGGTACAGCGCAGTCGTCTTGGCCACAGACAGCTCCGCCGCCACCGGTTCCAGCATCGATTCCCACTCTACGACTTCACTCGGTAGAAAATCCCCCGCGAGTTGCACCCCGGAGTCATCCACGGAGAAACTGCGAGCCCCCGGGCATCCAAAAAACGTCATCAGGAAGGCAGCCAGCGTGTCAGCTTTCGTGAAAGAAGCCTGCTTTACCGAAATCCCCGTCTCCATTCGCGAAGCATCCACGGGATACGCCGGCCTCGCCTCCAGGAGCACATTCTTCACAGCATCCAACAGCGGCCCGGCGGGCAACTTTCCCTGCAAATGAAACCCCGCTTCATCCGCGAAGACCTTCAGTGCCGGTGGAAACTCCATGAGCGTCCAAAGTCCACGATACATCTCCGGAATGTCCGTGGAAGAGGGCAGGGGAGCCTCGGTTACAAAAGGGTGCTTGCTCACGCCCTCCGTGTTCACCTGCAAGTCTGGCCGCACCGTTTTGATCCAGTCCACCAAGGCCGCGACATCTTCCCCATCCTTCATCCAACCGCTCAGGGTAAATACCGGCGCCTCCAGTTGCGCATCGATCTTCGGCAGCACTTGAATCCGGTTGTCCTGATCCCGGCTCCGCACTCCCGGCAGGTCATCCAGCGCTTCCCGCACCCTGGCCCGCGCCATCGGAGAGGGAGCCATTCCCGAAAGTGACACATCCAGATACTGCATCGAAGCCTTCACCTCCCGGTACTCCGCATCTTCCGCAAGCGTCTGAGCGATCACACTTTCCAGCTTCCCCTGCTCAGACAAAAAGTACCATTGCCGGTGCAACACTACGAGCGCAGGAAGTGCGACCAAAGCGAGGAGGAGGACGAAAAGCCTCTTAAACACGCGGAAATCTAAGGGATACCCCCCTAATCAGGCAAGCCGGAGGCCCTCATTTTATGGCTTTTAAGCCGTTTTTCGCCTCCACCAGGCCAGAAAAACTGATTGCGAAGCCCCTCAGGCGCATTCAAAGCAATCCGCTCACCTGCTTAGACTCGACCCCTCCAACTCCTTATGTCCCTCCTTATCGCCGGCTCCATTGGTATTGATAACATCATCACGCCTCACGACAAACAAGAGGGCCTCCTGGGTGGTTCCGTCGCTTACGCCTGCATCGCGGCAGCGCTGTTCTCCAAGGAAGTGGAAATGTGCGCGGTGATCGGCCACGACTTCCCGAAAGCCCACCTCGATCTGCTCGAAAGCAAAGGCATCTCCCTCGAGTCAGTAGAGCGCAACGCCGGCGAATCCTTCACCTGGACCGGTGAATACGCGGAAGACATGAATTCCCGCGAGACCCTGAAGGTCGGCATCAACGTCCTCGAGCATTGGAAGCCCGCCCTCTCCGCATCTGCCGCTGCCGCCAAGATCGTCGTCCTCGCCAACATGAGCCCGGACAATCAGGTGCAAACCCTCGATCTCTTGCAGTCCCCGGACTTCATCGCCATGGACACCATGGACCTCTGGATCAGCATCGCCAATGAGCGCCTGAATGACGTCCTGAAGCGCGTTGACCTCCTCGTCATTAACGAAGGCGAAGCCAAACAATTCATGGAGACCAGCAACCTTGTTGTCGCTGGCCGCAAGCTTCAGGAGAAAGGCCCCACGTACGTGGTCGTGAAGCGCGGTGAACACGGCAGCTTCCTCTTCGGCCCAAGCCAGGAAGAATTCTTCGCCTGCTCCGCCTACCCTCTCAGCAGCGTGTTCGACCCCACCGGCGCCGGTGACTCCTTCCTCGGCGGCATGGCCGGCTGGCTCTCCGCCAACGGCAAAAGCAAACCCACCTTCGAAGACCTCAAGACCGCCGTCGCCTATGGCAGCGTCACCGCCAGCTTCACCTGCGAAGCCTTCAGCACCCAGAAGATCGAGAAAGTCACTCTCGACGACGTCAAAGGCCGCTTCGCCAAGCTGCAGCAGTACACCAACTTCGCCGCCTGACAAACAAACACGGCGACCAACTATCTCCAATTCCCAACGGGACGGCCGAAACGCCGTCCCGTTTTGTTTTTTTATCTATCCAAAATACCGCTCCCGCTAGCGACAGTCTGGAGTGCGGAAGCTTGCTTCCGCTCTGTGGTTGGAGGAGCTTGCTCCGACGGGCATTCACCGCTGCATAACCCATGACACCAACAATTTTTCGCGCCTAACTTACCCCCTTGACACTTGAAACTTCAAACTCGCTCAAGTGATCACTTGAGCGTTGGCCACTCACCCCCATCCACAAACCGCACCACCACCGCCGGTGAATCGCCCGAAAAACCCAATCCCATCAGCCGCTTCACCAAAGCCCCATCCTTCACCTTCAACTTCACGCGCTTCCCCGCATCGAGCGCATCTCAATTCTCCCGAATAAACCCCACCCACGCATCACGAATCGCAAACCGTTGATCGCGTGTGAAATTGGAATTCCCTCCGCCGTCATTCGACTTCGGTAGCTCAATCGTCCCAACCACCAGATTGCTCAGCGCACTCGTCATCTGATCCTGCACTAGAATCATCTGACATTGCGCCAGCCACAGTTCACTTCCCACACCCAGAGCCAACGCAGCATTGTGCGCTGCATTTTGCACAAAGAAGTGAGGGATCGTCTCAACGATCTGCACCAGAGGTTTGATGAACTCCTTCCGCCCCGACTTCCCAGCCACCTCGCATGCTATTCGGATCACTCCCCAGTCCTTGTCATCCAGCGCCTTCATCACTGGTTCTACCCACTCGTCCTCCATACGTGGCTGCACTGGGATCGCCTCGAGCGCACCCATCCGCAGGGTGGGCGGATTCTGTGAAATGAACGCATGAACCGACTGCTTCCACCGCGCGCTGTCAGCAGGGCGGGGGATGTTGGGATCCGCCAATTGTCGAAAGTGCGCGAGAATGATCGCGGTCCCTCCAGATCCATCCGTCCGCCATCCCTCGCGCCGCAGCGCATCCAGCGACCAGATCAGCCCATTAGCGGGTGAGGGGGCATCCAGAATGTTGCTCTCCGCCGTGTTGCGCGGCTTTTGATAGACATCCATGGCCTTTTGAAGAGCCGCCAGCACAGCAGGGGCGTTATCCGGCGTCCCTCGTTCCTCCATCAGCCACGCGCCCATTTCGACCAATGCCGTGTCACTCGACTCCAGCATAACACCGGCGGCGCTCAGTAGCTTGGCATCATCAGCCGCCGCCTCGTAAGTCTGCGCAAAGCGCTCCATCACGTCCTTGTCTTCATTCGGAGCATAGTAGCTGCGGGAGAGCTTCCGGCGTTCTAACGGAAATCGCTGCGTCAGTTGCCGCACAGCCGCGATCCGGACAGGCGTCGCAGAATGCCCCAGCAATTCCAGGAGAACTTCCGCAGCCTCGCGCGTCGGCATCGCGCCCAGCGCGTTGATCGCTAGCTCATTACCCGCCTTAGCTTCCGCGATCAGGGACGGTAAATAGAGCGGATGTGTCAGCCGAGACCATTGAAGCTGTATCCTCCAATCAGGATGGTCGGACTTCTCCGCACTCAGCGCTCTCACCCGCTCTTCCGCTTCAGCAGCAGTGATGGCGAAAACCTGGAACCTACCTTCCGCCACAGGATGCGGACGAGCCGGATCCACCTTCCACCCAAAGTCATGGGCGGCAGTCACATGGTAGGTCCCGGGCTCACTCAGCTCCACATAAGCCTCCAATGGAAAGGTTAGATCAAAGTGGGCTTTGGGAAGCACCGTCGTGAATCCGGAAATGCCGCCCATATTGAAACCGTGCTTTGCGGCATCCGGCAGCACCTTTCCCGCGGAATCCGTGACTCTGACTTTCAGTCGCAAAGGATACCCTGTCCCCCGATAGTCCCCTCCGGTGGTGATCTTAAATTCGCGATCCCCCTCATTTTTGACCCTCAGAATTCCCGGAATGGTTTCGCCCAGTTTCACCAGAGCCGGAAGGATGAGTTCCACTTTTGCACCAGCCGGAACGGAGTCATCCCCGGGGTAAGACAAATCCAGCTCAATTGGCTCTACAGCCAGTACCGTGACGGCCAAACTCCAGGCCCAAAACCATGTTACAAACAGGCGCTTCACGGTCATCTAGAGAGCCTAACAGACCTGACTGCCGGATGTCACGGAAAAGCCGTATATCGTTGTGGTTCAGTGAAAAGACTGCCATTTTAAGATCCAGCGGCCGAGTGTGACGGGCCCCTCTCTCTCCGTCCCTTCTGTGACGTTTTGTTCACCCTGCCTCGGTTGTAGCTCCCAGCCCCTGTCCGATTAGTGCGTATGCCGGAATGAGTCCGGTTCATGGAACACCAAAACACCGACACGATATGAAATTCACTATTGTTACTACGCTGATTGCCGCCGCAATGACGGCCAGCCTCAGCGCGCAGAGCGTCCTCCGCATCCGCGGTTCGGACACCCTCGGCGCCAAACTCGTGCCCCAGTGGGCGGAAGGTTTCAAGAAGCAAGGCGGCGGAGTCAGCTTCGACATCGCGGCTGAAGGCTCTTCCACCGCTTTCACAAACCTCGCTTCCGGCACCGCCGAAATCGGCATGTCCTCCCGTAAGGTGAAGGACGACGAGCGCACCTTCTGCAAAACCAAGGGCGTCTTCCTCAAGGAAACCGAATGTGCTTGGGACATGATGGTCGTCATTGTGAATGCTGGCAGTCCTGTTGCTGAACTCAGCAAAAAGCAGGTCGCTGGTATCTTCACCGGCGCGATCAAAGACTGGAGCGAAGTCGGCGGCCCTCCTGGCCCCATCTCCGTTTACACCCGTAACACCTCCTCCGGCACCTACAAAGATTGGATGACCCTGGCCATGAAAGGCAAGGATTATGCCTCCGGCAGCCAGAAGATGGCAGGCAATGAGCAGATCGTCTCCGAAGTCGCCGGCAACAAGGGCGGCATCGGTTATGTCGGCCTTGCTTATGCTCACGGAAAAGGCATCAAGGGTGTGTCCATCGACGGCGCGGCACCTACGCCTGCGAATGTAAAGGGCTATCCTTACAGCCGCCCTACCTTCCTCTACACAAACGGAGAGCCTCAAGGCAAAGTGAAGGAATTCCTTGACTTCGTGCTCAGCCCAGCTGGTAGCAAGATCGCTCAGACGGTCGGCTTCATTCCTGAATCCAAGTAATGGTTAGATCATTGAATTGATCCTCCTCGCCCGGTGGAAGGGCTCTGATAGCGCTTCCACCGGGCTTTTTTCCGAATTTTTCTTATCAGGCTTCCGCCCGCCGCATGAAAGACGATTCCGCCATCCGACCGGATTTGCAGCACTTGATCAGGCCTCCCGGCTTCATGGGGCTGCGCGTCGACAAGCAAAGCCTGATTAAGTATTTCTTCAGCGGCGCTGCCGGGATCACCATCATCACGCTCTTCCTCATTATGTGGTCGCTGCTGCGTGAGGGATCCGGCTTCCTGCCGACCTACCGCTGGGAGCTTGCCGTCTACCGGCAGGCGGGACTCGAGTTCGCGGATTACGTGCAGAAGCCCATCTCGGAGCACGAAGCCCTTCACAGCGAAATCAACCGCGCGTTCAACGCCGAGTTGAATACCGTTTCTCAAACGGCCAAGCTGCGCCGTGATGCCGCTTTCCAGGCGAAAGCCACCATCGAAGAAAAGACCGGCCTTGAGCGCGAGCCTCTAACGGCTGCGCTCGCCGTCACAGACACGCCACCAGACAAGATCGCTTCACTGCGTGCGGCAGTCACAAAAGCCAACACGGATGTTGTCAACACCCTGGCGCTTCCTGATCTTTTTAATGCCGAAGAAAAGAAGGCGTTGCAGGCTGACCTCATTGGCACGCAGCCCGATGTCACCGATTTCCCTCCCTTCATTAAAGGGCTGATGGACGTCTACACGGCCAAGGATCGGGAAGCTAAGCAGAAGTACCAAGCGCTCTCCGATGCTGCAGATGCCTTCGAAGAGGCTGCGGAGCCGATCATTGAGATCCACGACGCCATGAAGGAAGTGGCCCTCAAAACTAAGGAAGCGGCTGTGATGCAGCACATGGGAGAGGACGCCAAAAAGCAACTCCTTGCTGCCGCCGCTTCCGCAAAAACCGAAGAAGAGAAAAAAGCCTTCCTTCACGATGCCGAGCAAACCGCCATCGAAAGCATTGATTATAAAGGCAATATCGAGCCGCTCCTGGCTAAGCTTCCAGAATATGAAGCCGCCGTCCCCGCCTACGTGGAAGCTGTGAAAAAGGCGGTGGCCAGCATTCCTCCCACAGCCGATACGCCTGAAGCCAAAGCTTTGTTGAATCACGCCCGCAAGGTATTACCCGACCACATCAAGCATACCGAGAAGTCCGTGCAGGAGATGAAAAGCTGGAAGTGGGACAAACCCGTGCCGCTCGTGCAGGCCCTCACCGCGTTCCTCTTTGGTGGTGACTGGATCACGAACAGTTCATGGCAGGACTTCTATGGTGTCATCCCACTCTTGACGGGATCGCTCATCATCGCCCTGACAGCTCTATTTATCGCTCTTCCCATCAGCGTTATGGCGGCCATTTATGTAAATCAGTTCGCCAGCCTCAGAGAGCAGGAAATCATTAAGCCCGTCATTGAGTTCATTCAGGCCATTCCATCTGTCGTCCTCGGCTTCATCGGCATCTCAGTAGTGGGGGATATGATCAAGGAGATCAGCCATCAGCCTTGGCTTCAGTGGATTCCGGGGTTCCCCGTGCAGGAGCGCTTGAATATGTTCAACGCTGGCCTGCTGCTCGCCCTCATGGCCATCCCGACCATGTTCAGCTTGGCGGAAGATGCCATTCAAAACGTGCCGCGCTCCTTCAGCGAAGCGAGTGAAGCACTCGGAGCTACTAAGTTGCAAACCGTTCTCCGTGTCGTTTTCCCGGCTTCGCTCTCCGGCGTGTTCGCTGCCATGCTGCTGGGACTTGGCCGCATCATCGGTGAAACCATGGTGGTGCTCCTGGTAGCGGGTAACCGTATCGCCATCCCGAACTTCTCAGACGGCATCGGAGCCGTCTTCCAACCAGCGCACACTTTAACCGGTATCATCGCCCAGGAACTCGGCGAAGTCTCCCAAGGCAGCGCCCACTGGCAGGCGCTCTTCATGGTCGGCATCCTCCTCTTCTTTATCTCCCTCCTCATCAATTTCCTCTCCCGGAAAGTCGTCAGGAAATTCGCTCTCCCCAAGATCTAATTCGATGTCTTCAGCTACTGCCAGTTCTTCGTTCTTGCCGCCCGCGGATGCTACTGCCGTCGCGAACCCTTTCGCGAAGCGGAAGTCGTATCGCGATACGATGGAGTCTCTCGTTAAGATTCTCTTCTTCTGCGCAACGTACCTGATCGTCATCGCCACGGCGTCGATTTTCCTTCACATCTTCATCAAGGGGGCTCCCGTTCTTTTCAAGAGCGAAGCGCCTTTCATCAATACAACATTTCTGACGGAGCTCCCAGAAACGCTTCACATCATTGAAGATAAGCAGGGCAAGATCTATGAAACCACCTCCGTGGGATCCGATACACTGAAGAAGGAACTCGGTGACAATGTCCGGAGCGAGAAGACCATATCTTACTCAGGTGGCGGCATCTTGGGGCCCATCGTCGGCACAACGTTGCTCGTGCTAGTATGTATTGTTGTCGCACTCTTCCTCGGCATCTCATCGGCCATCTATCTCAGTGAGTATGCAAAGCCAGGGAAATTCATTGAGGCGGTGCGTCTGGCTATCTTGAACCTCGCCGGGGTTCCTTCCGTTGTGTTCGGTTTGTTCGGTCTTGGTATGTTCGTGCTGACAGCTCCCGTCTTCACCGATGTGCCGCACAGTCGCTCGTTATTGGTCATTCCCCTTGGCTTCACCAACATGAGTTTCCAGGGCTGGGATACGTCCGTGCTCAGCGGCGCTTTCACCTTGGCTTTCGTCATCCTGCCAGTTATCATCACTGCCAGTGAAGAGTGCCTCCGTGCGGTGCCACTCGGTTTCCGCGAGACATCCCTCGCGCTCGGCGCCACTCGCTGGCAAACGATCTGGAAAAGTGTCCTCCCTTTCGCTATGCCTGGTATCTTGACCTCCAGCATTCTCGGCATCGCCCGCGCCGCCGGTGAAACAGCGCCCATCATGTTCACCGCGGCACTGGCATTCAAGGACAAGCTGCCGTGGGAAAAGGAAATGCCTCCTTTGCCTGCGGACGCCTCGTTTTTGGCTCATTGGTGGCAGGACATTGAGCGCTTTTCCGGAACGCTTACGGAATCTGTTCAGGCCCTCCCGTATCACATCTACACACTCGCCGCCCGTATCCCGCAGAACCAATACTCGGAGCGTGCTCAATACGGTTCCGTCTTTGTCTTTCTCGTCCTGGTCATGAGTCTGGCCATGGCCTCTGTGCTCCTCCGCCGGAAACTTCGCGCCAAATACAAATGGTAAGCACTCTTACACCTCCAAAATCCAATTCCGTGCACGCGACTGCTCACCAGCCTGCTGATCTCCCAGTCACGGGAGACACCACACCTGCCAGGGAGAGCATCATCTCCGTGCGCGATATGGATTTCAACTACGGCACGAAGCGCGCCCTTCATGGCATCAACATGGAAATTCCTGCCCGGCAGGTGACCGCCTTCATCGGGCCTTCCGGCTGCGGTAAGTCCACGCTGCTCCGTTGTTTCAACCGCATCAATGACCGCATCGCGGGCGCGCACATCAGTGCTGGTCAGGTCGTCATCAAAGGGAAGAACATCTATGACGCGGACGTGGATACCATTGCCCTTCGCCGTCAGGTGGGCATGGTCTTCCAAAAGTACAACCCTTTCCCCAAGAGCATCTACGAAAACGTCGTCTATGGCTTGCGTCTCGCCGGCATCAAAAAGAAGTCTGAACTGGACGACGCCTGTGAATACGCGCTGAAAGCCTCCGCGCTCTGGGATGAGTGCAAAGACCGCCTGAAGTCGAATGCCTTCGGTCTCTCCGGCGGTCAGATGCAGCGCCTCTGCATCGCCCGCGCCGTCGCCGTGAAGCCAGATGTTCTTCTCATGGACGAACCCTGCTCCGCCTTGGATCCCATCGCGACACTCAAGGTTGAAGAACTCATCGTGCAACTGAAGGAAGAATACACAGTCGTCATCGTCACGCACAACATGCAGCAGGCTCGACGCGTTGCCGACCTCACCGCTTTCATGTACCTGGGCCAGCTCATCGAGTTCGCCGATACCACTTTCATTTTCAGCACGCCTGCTCAAAAGCAGACCGAAGATTATATCCGCGGACACTTCAGTTGAGTCTCCCGCCCAGCTTTTCCGGCGCTTTAACGGCGCCCCATTTTATATAGTTTGATTATGACCGCCGCCACGCAAGCCAACACCGTCGCTTCAGCTTCTTTGGAGAAAAACTCCGCTCCGGCTCGCAATGCTTTGGTGAAGATCAATAATGTGGACTTTGCTTACAGCGCTCGGCAGACCCTGTTTGACGTCTCACTGGACATTGCCGAACGTGAAGTCACAGCCTTCATCGGACCTTCTGGTTGTGGCAAGTCCACCTTGTTGCGGTGCATCAATCGCATCAATGACATGATCGATGGCGCCCGCATCACCAAAGGTAACATCACCCTCGGTGGCGTGGACATCAATCACCGTGACCTGGATGTCATCGCCCTTCGCCGCCAGGTCGGCATGGTATTTCAAAAGTACAACCCCTTCCCACGCAGCATTTTTGAAAACGTCGCCTACGGCCTGGAAGTGGCCGGTGAACGGAACAAGAAGAAGGTCGCAGAAACCGTGGAGCGCAGCCTGCGCGCTTCAACTCTTTGGGACGAAGTTAAAGACCGGCTAAATGAAAGTGCCCTCGGTCTTTCCGGTGGTCAGCAGCAACGCCTCTGTATCGCACGCACGCTTTCCGTGGAGCCCAAGGTCGTCCTCATGGACGAACCCTGCGCCGCCCTCGATCCCATCGCCACTGCCAAGATCGAAGAACTCATCCATCAGCTCAAGAAGCAATACACGATCGTCATCGTGACGCACAACATGGAACAAGCCGTCCGCGTCAGTGACCGCACCGCCTTCTTTTACCTCGGTAAACTCATCGAGTTTAACGACACGATGAAACTCTTCTCCCAACCCGAGAAACCCGAGACCGAACGCTACCTCAGCGGCCGCATGGGCTAATAAGTAAGACCGGCCAAAAACCGTAGCCCGCGCATCCCAGACTCCAACAAGCACTAGCGACCATCTGGAGTGCGGTAGCTTGCTACCGCTTTGTGGCTGGAGGAGCTTGCTCCGACGGGTGGTCACTTCCGCACCACCCAAGTTCCCATCTTCACGCCGCCCTTTTAAACTCCGGTGGCAAAGCCAGAGGCTCAACTCCCCGTCCTTTCGAAAATGCGGCCCCAGCCGCAAGCGCAGAGCCCAGATCACCACTTCGCTCCAACCGCCCCCTCCACCCCTTGCAACTCACCCTCCATCTCGCACCTTCAAACGTGCCACTCCGTCTCCGTCACTCCACCATCCCTTCCACCCTCTCAGCCCCCGGACCCCACGTCCCTCCAAAAACTTCTTCGTGCCGCCATAGCGTACTACGTAGTACGCAATATGGCACATTGCAGCACACCTCATCGCCACTTCACGCTTTTAATCTCCAGTTGAAACAAGCAACCGCACTTCCTCATCCCATTCCAGCGCAATTACACTCCACTTACGCCCGCAAGTATAACTACATAGTTATACTAAACCCCCTTTCATGCATGCCCATGCTCCCCTTGGAACCAACTCCCGTGGTTTATCCTTCCCAACCGCACTAGCCCCCCAAAGAAAGGGAGCTTACTCCAGATACTTCGCAAACCAGTCACCTGCCGCCTTTACCGTCTCATCCAGCCAAGGCTGACTCATCCAAAACGGATGCGGCGCATCCTTCAAGGTCACCAATTCTGTCGGAACCCCATAACCTCTCAGATGTTCCTGCATCTCCGGCCGGCCCACCTTGAAGTTGTCCTTCTCCCCCTCGATGAAAAGCGTTGGAGGACTGGTCTTGCTCACATGCGTCAGCGGTGACGCTTCGGCATACACACTCTGCTTCTCCGCAAACGGCCCAAAAAACAGGATCTGCGCTTCACCATTCTTCTCCTTGTTCGAAGTCACCATATCCATGGTCGCAGCCATCACCACACACGCTTTAACTACCGTGCTTTGTTCGGGACTTCCGCCCGTTCCCTCCAGCGCCTTCTTGCCGCCGGTCATGCCGATCAATCCACTGAGATGCCCGCCCGCGGAGCCACCCATCACGCCCACACGATCCACATCGAGCTTATACTGCGCCGCGTGAGCACGCAAGAAGCGCAACGCCGCTTTGCAGTCATGCAAGGCTCCGGGATACTTCGCATCCGTCGATAAGCGGTAAGCCACCTGTGCCACCACAAACCCACGCTCCGCCAGCTTCGCCGCCAACGGTTTGTCCGCATCGATCTGCCGCTTCTGCCAGCCTCCGCCATGAATCAATAAGATACCCGGATGTGGCCCATCCTTCTTCGGCACATACACATTCAGCAGCACCGTGAAGTCTCCGGGATGCGAGCACTCCACACCTTCATGCAGTTCCACACTCTCCGGCAGCTTGAACACCGCCATCTTCCACTTCGGCGCCTCCTTAGCCTTTTGCTGGGCCAGCGCGAGTCCAGGTGCAATCAATAGCGCCAATACGAAGGGGAATAGCCTGCGATGCATGGAGAGAGGGAATAGGTGAATATTCTCCTCATTGCAGCATCACATCGCCGCTTCGTAAAGCTCGGCGAAATCCGCCTCCTCAATCTTTCGAGGATTGAAGTGCGCCGTCCATTGCTCCGCCGCATGTTTCGCCAGAGCAGGAATCTTCTCCCGCTCAATACCTAGGTCGATCAAGCGAGTCGGAAGTCCAGCCGCAGCCAGCCAACCCGTGATCCGACCCGGCAGATCTCCAGATTCCAGTTCACGATAGGTTTCCGCCATTTCCGGAAGCGCCGCATTGAACCGCACCACATGCGGCAGCATCAGCCCCACCGCCTGCCCGTGCACGACGCCATAAGTCGCTGTCAGCGGATTCGCCGCCGAGTGTGCCGCCCCGAGCATGGAGTTCTCAATGGCAATCCCTGCAAACGCCGAGCCCAGCAACATGAAGCCTCGCGCTTCCAAATCGCCCGGATCATTCAGCACTCGTTCAAATCCCTTGGCCAGCAGCCGGTACGCCTCACGTGAGTAGACCAAAGAGAACGCATTGCGTTTCTTCGTCACTGCCGTCTCCACCGCGTGCGCAATCGCATCGATGCCAGTCAACGCTGTTACCGTGGGCGGCATCGACGCCGTCAGCGTCGGATCCAGCAGAGCCACTTTGGCAGCGGCCTTCGTGTCGCCGCAGGCCATCTTCACATGAGTCACTTCATCCGAGATAAGCGCAAAGCTCTGGCACTCACTGCCTGTTCCCGCCGTGGTCGGTACGGCGATTAAGGGAAGCATCGGCTTCGTCGCCTTGCCAATCCCCCAGTAGTCATGCATGCGGCCACCATTGGTGACGATGAAGTTGCAGCCCTTCGCCGTATCCATGCTGCTCCCACCGCCCAGGCCAATAATGAGATCAATGTCATGCCCCAGGGCGAAGTTGGCACAGTTGTCCACATCCCGCGTCGTGGGGTTCTCATGGACGTTGTCATAAAGATACGGATTTAATCCAGCCGCCGTGAGACGTTCCAGCGCGTGCTCCGCATGTCCCGCCTTCACAATCCCAGCGTCAGACACCACCAGCACCCGGGTGCCGCCTAGCCCCTGCGCCAGTTCCCCAATTCTGGAAAGCACGCCTTCGCCGAAAATGATCTGAGTGCGGGGCTGATGGTCAAAGGGGATCAAGGCAGGCATGTGCGAAACAACAAAAAATGGAAACTGAGGGAGGATTATACGTGGCCGTGCGGCGCATATCTAACACCTGATAAAGTGCCAACTGGACAGCGCGTCCAGTCTCAGACCACTCATTCCGCCCTGCGTTCTCCCTTGCCATGAAAAACCTTCTCCCTCAGGGCCTAAGCGTAAAAACCAGGGTTTCTTCGACCCGCCTGTCATTGCCGGTGCGGGTCAGGAGTTCAAACTGCGCTGCCCATTCCACCATGGCATACACGGCATGCCCGTAAGGAAGGAAGTCGCGCCTGCTGTAAAGCGTCATGCGGTCCGCTTCATTGTCCGTGAACTGGTAGATCAGCTCATTCGTGGCGGAATTTCGCACCTTGCCTTCGATGGCGACATTCCCTTTGGTAAAAATGCTCCCAATACCAGCCAGGGGGCCAATCACAAACTTCAGCCCTGTCTTCACTGCATTACCACTAGGACTAGTCGGGTTCAGTTCCACCAGTGCCAGTTCCAGTGTCACCGAGCCCTCATTAGGCTTCTGAGCCACGAAGTAACGCGGTTTTTCCGCCCGGATAAATGCCAGTGCAAACTCAGTGCGGAGGCGCGTCGCCATTTCCTTTTCCCGGCGTTTAGTGATCCCTTGATCCACTTCCTTCCTCGGCAGATTCTTGGCGATCGGCCGGAGATACTTGAGCGTCACAGGTGCAATATAGATCTCCGTCTTTTGTGCTGCCCGTTGGCGTGCGGCCAGATCTGGACTGCTCCAGACCCGGTGAAACGGCGCCCGCTCACGATCCGGCTTCAGTGCATACGGATGCTCAATAAAGGGAGACAGCCGGGCAGGCTTCGCCTTCAAGAACTGATTCGTGGACCGGCAGGACACAGCCGTCAGCGCCATCAGCAGAAGAATGGCTCCAAGGCGTAACGAGGGGAAGTTTAGCACGCTTGCACGATAAGAAGGGGGTTTCCTGGATGCCAAGCAGAATCTCCGCCACAGCGCTGGTTGTGACCACGCTACACCGGGTTAATTTGGGTCATGCTCGATGCCGCGCCCAGATTCATCCTGGTAGATGGTCACAGCGTCATTCACGCTTGGCCGGAGTTGCGGAAACTGCATCGGCAGTCGTCCCGGCGTTACATGGCGAGGGAGGCCCTTATCAAACAGATGCGCCTCGTGCAGGACATGACCGGAGCGAAGGTGGTGCTGGTTTTTGACGGCACTCAGGACAAGGCAAGCGAGGAGCGGAACCCAGAGGATATCCAGATATTCTATTCCGACTCCAGCCATACCGCTGACTCAATCATCGAGCGGCTGGCGGCGAAGTATGCCTCGCTTTACTCCTTACGCATCGTGTCCGCTGATAGCATGATCTGGCAAACGGTGCGGGCCTTTGGCGCAGACTGGATGTCTCCCGACGATTTGAGTTTCATTCTAAAGCAGGCGGAAGAAACGCTCCGCCATAAATTGAAAGCCTGAATGGAGACAGGGAAACCGAAACGGAATGCTTTAGCGCTCTGTAATACGGCTGGCTTCACAATCGCGTTCTGGCAGATCCCAGTCGATGAAACGGGAAGGCCGGGCATGAGTAGCGGTGGAGCGAATCCTAAGGTGCTTGAGGCAACGAATAAAAGTTTTCATAGGAGCGGTGTGGTTGTAGATTAGTAACTATATGAACATATGTTCGAGAGAACACTAAAGACAAGTAAATTGTTAATATTTGTTAAATAGTGTGCACATTTTTGAATCGCATTTTAAAAAAATGCGCGTGCTTCCCTTCAGCCCGAGAGAGGCATCAGGGGGTTCAGCCCTATCCATGAGGCTCATGGACAGGGCGTTACACTTAAACCGATTTAAGTCTTTCAGTCAGATGCCTGCACGCCAGCGTGCAACCGGAGGATGCGGCCAACTTCGGTTATAGCCTTGGGGTTTTGATGGGCACTGTGATGGGACGGTACGACGAGTTCACTCTGGGCCCCATCCAGGTGGCTGCTCCAGTAGGGCACGATACCGTCTGAACTGACTGGCTTGGTGTGATCTTTGTTTCCGCCTTTGCCACGGTCGCCGATGATGGTGTGATAGGGTACATCTTTGGCGAGAGGAAAGCCATCGATCGCCATGACGAAGCGATTGGTAGGAGACAGCGTATCCACGCTGTTGGGTATGCGGCGCAGGTTCATGGCGCCTTCCTGAAAGGTCCCAGTAGTAAGGAACTCCTTGCCCGCCCTGATCAAAGTCAGCGGTGATTTCACCAATCTGGCGCCCAGACGCCCAGTCCACTTCATCGCCATGTCAGAGCCCTTGAGGGGAGCAGCCACGAAGATCACTCGGCCAACTTCAGGCCGGTTTTTGAAGATAAGTGCGTTAGAGAAGAGCTCTTTGGTCTCTGGCGTCAGCTTCGTTTCTTCCGGCCGCTTCCCGAAGAAATCCATCCAGAGTTTGTCACCGACGTCGGTGATGAGCAATCTGCTGATGCAGCCACCCATGCTGTGGCCAATCACGACCATCTTTTTCTTCAAAGGGTAGCGCTGCTGGATCTCATCGAGTTGTTTGCGGAGGATTGCTGCTGAATAGGGGTAGGGGTAGCCACTGGGATAACTGTAAAACCAGAACTGGTAATTCTCCCGGATATACTTATCACCCCGCAAAGTGTTGATCATGGGGGTCCAGGTAGGAGGGGCCGAGTTCAGGCCATGCACGACGAGAACCACGGTCTTGTTGGGATCGTAGGGCTGCAGGCGCGCGATACGCGCGGTGTCGGCATACTTTTCCGGGTTCAGGAGCCGATTGAGCCCCATTTCCTTGGTGTCGGTGCTGGCTAGCATGACAGCTACCGGCGTGGTAAAGTCTGCCGCCAGGGGATAAGTTCGTCCGTCAATGGCGACCGTTTCATGCGCCAGCGGATCCATGAACGCGATCTCACAAGTGCGTCCTTTGAACCGCGCTACCGCAGTTACTCCGTAGTAGATGCGGGGTATGGCGAAGTCCTGACGGAAGGTCTTGTTGTTCTCCCGCCCAATCGCGACGATCGGCGCCCCGACTCCTTCCTTGATGACGCGTTCTTTGACATAGGTGCCGCCGACATCAAACTGATCCGCAGGCGTGAAATCGTAGAGGGCGGGATTCCATGCGACACGAGTGTCGGGTCGGCGCGTCAACACCATGGGGCCGGATTCGGTTGGTATCGTCAGCGGTTTCGTCCATGGGTCGAGTTTGCCGGATTTGATTGCGGAGAAGATTCGAGCAACAGCGAAGTTGTAGTCGACACGTGCCTCTTCGCCATTCGGATCGAGGCTCAGTTGTTTGGAGGCCGCCTCCGCCGAGGTTAGATATACGGCCAAGGATCCCATGGGATCGCGGACATTGTTTTTCACGGCCTCGGAGATTTTGTTTTCTACCGCAACAAGGGCTTTGACGGTAGTGCGCACGGGCTGGAGCAGTGGCCGTCTCTCTCTGACGGTGGCGATGTGGCCGCAGTTGGCCAGCAATAGGCACAGCACGGTAGAGTTGACGAAAGTTGGAAGGAACTTCATGAGGTTAGGTGAGGGCGGCTAGAATCCAGCGCGGTTTTCTCTGATGCGTTTCGAAAAGTCGAGATCAGATCCAGATTGTTTGGCAGTTTCGTTGATGTGTGATTTGGCTTTCAACTCGGCAAAAGGCAGGCCCCAACTTTGAAGAGCGCCGCGTTCATACAACATTTCGTCGCCCTTGCCATTTACCAGGATGCGATAATCCCACCTGGCTCGTTTTGCCGCGGGATGCTGAGAACGAATACCCGTGGTGCAGTTCGTCGTGATGGCGTTGTACCAGCGAGGCTCCTGGTGAAGCTCGTTTAGTGTCGTGATGTACTCCATGAAGCGCTCGCGCGCTTTCTCGGGTGGAAGGGTTAGACTGTAAAGGTAGACGTCTTCGTTCTTTCGGAAGTTGCTGCGCACCCGGATGACGTCCCGCTCGTCCGCCACGATGTAGATCAGTTCATACTGCCGGTAGAGGCCCCCAATGGCCGAGTATTTTTCCCCCACTTCCTTACGAGTCTCGATGGAAAAGCAAACCGGCGGGCTGTCAGCGAATTGGAAACTGACGATGGGATGAGCCATGTAGGGAGACCCCCAATAGCAGATCGCCATTTCGACACCCGTGAGCTGGGACAAAAGTACGGTTCGTGTTTCCCAGCGCGGATCAGAATCCGTTGTCGTGCGGTAATCAAAATTTCGCACGTTGTGCAGCGTCACCACGTCGTCCCGGATCTCGGCCCACCCTGTCTGCGCAACCTCCGGTTGCCATTCCCGCGTATTGCTGGGCTTCTGGCCTAGCCACCATGTCAACACGGTCAAAGAAGCGAGGATTAATGCCGCCGCCCTTTTAAAGGAGTTTCGGATCCAAACCCCTAGGAGGAGCAGGCCTCCAATGAACGCCAGCGAGACCCAGGGCTTTGCCACGGGAAAGTCAAAATACAGGGCCCCGGCCGCCCAGAGAGCAAAAATGCTGATCCCCGCCCAAAGCAGCAGCTTACCTAGATCATGTAGCAAAAAGAAAAGCTGGCGCATGCAGGGATTTCTGAGGAACGGACAGTCTAGCGGTGCCGCGCCAACTCTGGCAATTGGCCTTTAGTGCTATATGTGGATGAAAAGTGAGGCCATTGGACTTGAGCGCCCGGCCTACCTGCTGGCGCTCTTTTCCGCCTGACAGGAGCTATTTTATTTCTGCAAAAGTAACCGGGCGGTTGTGATCCGGTAGAGCAGGTATGCAGCGAGCTTTGCTGCATGCATCGCCCCCTATGACTTTGCAATCCCCTCCTTCAACTTCAGAGACCTATCCACCTCCGAAGCCGTTGTGATGTTCTCCTCGCGACGGTGAGTGGAGGCATCTGAGCCGGTACCGCAGCGTTGGAGCACCTTGCGGAGATCGGCGTCTCTGCACCCTTCAGGATGGCCATGGCACCGCTGCAGGGATTAGTGGAGTGGTTGCGGACCAATGCGAGGTCAGAACTGCTCGCGGGCTCGGCTGCACTTTGGCCAGCGTGTTTGGCCTGCGTTGGCATCTGTGGAAAACGATCTCACGGTAGCGCCGGCACGAGATACACTGTCTACACCTACCTAGGCGTGAACCACAGGTTCCACAACGCCCACCTGGCGCTACAATGGCGCTGCCGCGAAGCTGGCCTATTTACGCACGGTGCAATTCTTTGCCAAGGTTGTACAGAGTTGAGTGCTCTGCTTTCCGCATACACACCTCCGCCTTTAGCGGTATCTTTGGCGCATCTTACCTACGGATGATGCCGCAGCACCTGCGGCTTCTCTGGAAATCGGCCGCAAATGTTGGCTTAGGGATATGCGTGAGACAAATGGCAGTTCCGCCACCGCCTCCAGAGCACCTGCCGGTAGGCGGCAGGTGACAATGCTTTTGCGTGTATCGGCTTTGACTCCCAATTGCAAAGCCTTGTCTGCCTGATCAGCATCCAACGGCGCGGCCATGCGCACCGTCACATCATACACCGCATTGCCGGATTCTTCATCAGAACGTGACAAGGCGGTGTTCAGGGCAGCATCGAATTTGCGTGATCCCATAATCACCTTCTTACCACGATTCAGAGTTTGAGCAACCCGTATCCCCATTTCGGGTCATGGGAGCCGACAGCCAGCCCAGGGACAGAAGATTTCCCTTTTAGAAATGCTTTCGCCTGCGCAGGCGTAAGATTTGGATTCCGCTCCAGCAGCAGAGCGATGACCCCTGCGATTAAGGGAGATGCCATGCTGGTCCCCGGCATCGCGCAATATTCATCGTTGATTTTGAAGCGATCTTCTTCTTGGGCGACAGAAGACAGGCAGGAAACAATCATGGCTCCCGGAGCCGCCACATCTGGCTTCAGCACTCCATCCCGCCTCGGCCCGGGACTGCTGAAGGGGGAAATGGTATTTAGCGGCATGCCGACAGTCTGAGGATGATTGTTGATGTCACGCCACGCGTTTCGTGTGGTGAAAGATGCCACGGTGATGACCTCCGTGGCACTTCCGGGAGATCCGATCAAATGCGAAGCCGCGGCAATTCCGGACGCAAATTGTGCTGCGATTGGTGGGAGGTTGCCGTCAATCAAAATCCACACGTGTACATGACCTGGAGTGCCACTGCTCCGCCGGACTTCCAGTGTCCATTGTCCGCCTTGGACGGCCTTGATAAAGCCTGTGGGCTCGATGTTGATGAGGAACTGGCGATCCTGATTTGGGTTGTCCGTATCCGGCGTGGAGATGGTTACTTCATCTTTGCCAATGGTGTAAGAGGCTGACCCTGAACTGGCCGCCCCATCAGCCGGCAGCAGCCCCTGCCAGCCGGTACTTACACCATTGGATCCGGTGATTCGCACTTCGCAGATGCCGGTTCCTTCATACCATCCATTCAAGGTAATCCATGGCACACGGTTGGGACCGGATTGTGGAGCCACATCAAATCTAAAACTGGCTGTGTTCGTTGCTGTCACCCGCTGCATGGCGTGAATGCTGTCACCTCCCTCGTTCCCTGCGGCCGCCACAACCAGTTTGCCAGGTCCGCACTCTTCGTTCAAACCGATGCTGAGGTCATCCGTGCCGTCATGCCCATCCCCATGCCCTCCCAGGCTTAGGTTCACCACCGCCGCGCGATTCCGAGCGGTGGCTTCTTGGAAGATCCATCGCACGCCATCCAGAATGCCTGAGTTAAGGAAGTTCGTTTTCACGATGAGCAGCTCAGCCTCCGGCGCAACGCCTTCATAGGGGCCGCCTTGTCCTGCGGCAATCCCCGCCACATGGGTGCCGTGCCCATGATCGTCTATACTGGCGCCAAGTTTATTGGCTGCGCCTTGCCCATCCGGCCTGAGCACCCTGCCGTAAGCGGGGCCACCATGATTTCCCTGGGGAGCTTGTAGTGACTGATCCCAGATGGCTAGAATACGGCCTTTGAAAGCCTTGTGACCTGAGTCGATTCCTGTGTCCACTATACCTATGATGACTCGTTTCCCGGAGCTTGACGTATCAGCATGTATGCGAAATGCCGGCACGCCTGTGGCCGGTTTGGCCAAATCCATTAGAGGGCGCAATTTCCGCGGGGCTGAAATCCGTCTGATATCCGGGCGCGCCACCAATTGTTCAATTTCGCTGACTGGTGTCAGCACAGTCCGCACTGTGCCACTGCCACGCAGAACAGGGGCGCCATCCGCAGCCGAGGCTGGAGCATTACTATCGCAGCGGACTAATAAATTTACAGTAGGCTCCAGGGCTGCTTCTACCGCCGCTTCTCCGGCAGCTTTTGGTAGAGATAAAGCACGCGCTGCGAAGCCCCCAGCCGCCTTCGGCATGGGTGAAGTGGAGTCGAACTGGGAGAGGAAAAGGGACAGACTCGCGGACACTTTGCTCGAACCCCGTATATACTTCAGGGCAGACTTCACCACCTTTTTCACTTTAGTGGATGCAGGGCTGGAAGCAGCGGCACCATGCTTCGTGGTCACCTTTTTGGCAGGTGCTTTGGCAGATGCGGATTTTTTGACCGCCTTGGCCGTCTTGGCGGGAGTAGCTTTCTTGATCGGTGCGTTCTTGACCACAGTTTTCTTCACCGCTGACTTTTTGACAGTCGCTTTCGTGGAGGTCGTTTTATTCACGGGTGCTTTCTTGCTGGCAGATTTCTTGGCAGGCATATGCTTAGGTGGTGTGAGTTGATGATTAAAAAGTGGATGGTCTGTTGATAAATAGCGCGTCCAGTCATGGATTGCCTAGCCGACCGTCAGCGGCGTAGTCTGCCTCAGTTCATTCCGGGCCCAATCCTCTACATTTTCCGCATAGATCGCATAGCCGGCGTGGGTATCAGCAGCGACCAGCATGCCTACCCACTCACTGGCTGAATTCAGCAGCCATGCGCCGGAGTCTCCCGAAACGGCCGGTGGCCCCTGGCTTGCTCCATTGGTAGGCCAGACCACCTCAAAAGCTTCCTTGAAGCAATAACTGTCGCCCGTCGCCTGATCATCGTATTTGAAGGTGATCGCCAGCTTGGTTGCGAGAAGTTGACGGCAACCAGATTCCTTGCCAGCCATATCCAACAAGTCTCCAATGTTAACTGCGGATTTTTGCGCGATACCAGATGGCGCCCTGAGGCCGAGAATATGTGGTTGTCCGGTGGCTTTGCCTGTCAGCTTGATAAGAGCGGCATCCACGGTGTGAAGATGCGCATGCGGATGGAAGGGATTGCAGATACTAGAGGAGCTCGAAGGCTTAAGAGGCGCCAGGCCATTCACTGTGCCCAGAACTGCGGCATGGGCCGAATTATCAACCTGTGCCGGATGGTCCATGCTCGCCCCGTATTTCTGCACCACATGTGCGCAGGTAACTGCGTAGGGGTTCTGCGCATCATCATACAAGTAGCCGCCCAAGGTGCCGTTCAACTTCGCACCAGTGCCCACACTGACTCCACCGGGCACGGGTGAATGGAGATTTTTCGGCATGCAAAGCCAGGAACGGCCCCGAACTGATTGCACGATGGAATAACGCAATGGTCCCTCTAACCTGCGAGCTCTCTCGGCCAGAAATTCAATGTCCGTAAACTTCTCCGTTACGACCGTGATCTGCAGCGGCGGCCCGTAAGAAGCTTTTCCCCATGGCGATTTCCAGACACATTCGAAAAGGCTGAACAGGTTCTCAAACTGTACGGGCTTCTCCAGAATGTTGGCGCGATGTTCCTTCGGCCAGACCGGAGCCCACGATTCGAAATCCCTGTCTGAAATTGGTAAATCGAGTGCTCTCAGAGCGTCAAAAATATCGCGATTCTTCCGTATGACGTGGTAGGCATTCCATACTTCCAGCCAAAATGGATCAAGACCTAGCAAGACACCACGGACAGTCTTGATCTCCTCCAGATCATTCAGCAGTCTCCCGATGTCTGGCAACTTTCTCCAATTCTCCAATAACCAGTTCATGATTTTCCTTTGTTGCTCACGTATTCATGCGTGAAGTGAGGGGCATTCACACAATGGCCGCTTCTCTTGGTCCAATAACTTCTTCATCCACTGCTGAATCTTCTGGCTGATAGCGGGAGCTTCCGTTAACTGCATGCCATGAGCGGCAGGCAGGCTATCCAAAGTGATATCCGGAGATGATTGCTGCGATGCCGTGAAGACATCGCGCGCGCCCTTGCTGTCCATGATCATGTCCCGGTCTGCCGTGATGACCAGGACGGGGAATCCACATCTGAGATGGGCGGCTCCCGCCATCCATTTTTTTCCTAGCTTGAGCCCGGTCATTTGCGTGCGCACCGCAGGCTTCTCCAGCAGCAAAACGCTATCGGCAGTCAGTACACGGCTGATCTCATTGTCCGCTTTTTTAAGCGAGGCTGGCGCATCTGGCTCCAGAGTCTCCTTGGCTTTCCTGGGGACGGCAGGCAAGTCCTTGGGAAATTGGCCTGTGCGCGCTTTTTCATCCTCGCGCCATTGCTCCTGATTCCTACCTGCTTCGTAGTGAATGCTCCCAAAGGGCACCTGCTGCTTCACACCTGGAGCGAATAGATTTACCACATGCCCAAATACCTGCCTGCCAAAGCTTGGCGCAAAGGGCTTGCGCACTACTGTGGCGGGTACGAGCTGAATCAGCCCGTCAGGTTGAGACCTTTTCGTATCCGCCACGTAGGCGCCAGCCAAATTACTACCCCAGGATGTCCCCACCAAATAGACGGGTGCACCCTTCGCCTCCAGGCGTGCCGCTTTGATTTGCACTTCCAGATCACCGAGAAGTTCGCCAGAACCATTCGTATAGCCCTCCGTGTAGGGTGCACACTTGTGAAGTCCGCTGCCACGCCGGTCCACAGCTATGACGGTGAAACCGTGCTGCCGCATCTCCTCCCCCAATGGTCCGAACCACGCCGCATGAGTCTGAATGCCATGCAGGCAGAGGATTACCGCCTTGGGCTGACCCGATACGGATTTCCAAATGAGACCACCGGGTGCCGCCTGTTGCTTTTGATCAGTTGCCTGGGGTTTCCAAACTTCTGCATGGTCACCGGCAAGTTTTCTATAGGAACTGTCCATGGCAGGTGGCGCTCCCTCCAGTGTGAAGGTGGCGGCGAACGCCAGGGTAAAAATGAAAGCTGTGGGCAGCTTCAGGAATTTCGGGCGCCATACCTTCATATCGGCGGGAACTAGGTTAACCGTATTGCATTGTTAAGGATACACCTGATAGAGTGCCTCGCTTTTAGCAAGGGAAGATGGGGGCACGATGGTCTCATCCAACGGCACATGCTGCGGCGACTCAAAGCGGGCTTCGATCAATGCTTTCACAGCAGGGTGCTCCAGATTCAGGTCACGCACCTTCATCGTAGGACAAACTTCCAGACCCGCGGCCTCGTAAGCCTTATACACCAGTTCAGAGCAGTATATCTTCTGATCATCCCAGAGGAATTTTTTGTCGTAGTTCTTCCCTGCACTACCCTTCAGCCACGTGGCTATGGCTGTCGCCTTATCCTCGGGCAGACCGTCGCGGTAGTCCTTCATGCGGCGGACCGTAAATTCGTGGTTTACACCACGTTTCACCCAGTCGGCCAAAGGGGTTTTTTTCACCGGCTGCACCGCCTCGACGACATACTGGTTACCATCTGGCTCGCGAAAGTAGATGCCGCAGTGCGTGTAGTCGGATCCAGTCGCGCCCTTAATTGCTTTGCCTTGTTGGCTGCCGGAGTCGTGCAGAAGAATATCGCCATTGAGCAGGTTTGGCTGTGACATATGATTGTTGTTGTGGGAGGTATCGTTGGAGTTTGAGGTTTTCAGTTATCTGGCGCCTGCCTCACGCTCAGGCATTGGCCAGCCGGAGACCAATCTCCAGATTGCGCTGGCGGTTCACCAGAATATTGCTGCCTTCATGCACGTAGCCCGTGCCGCGCATGAATTCAGGTATGGTCTCCCCGGCAGCTATCCCATCCAGGATATCCCGCACGGGGGCTCTGCCACCATGTGGATAGTTACCCGAGTAGAAGTAACCATGCACGATGGCTGCGGTGACATACGCCTCTTTGTCAGGATGCCCAACGACACCGGGATGCGCATAGTAATTCGCGTAATAGCGGTGGTTTTTGACATTGCGCAGATAGAGGAAGAACTCCTCCACATTCTCATAGAGAGGCAGCAGGGTGTTGGGATCAGGCGCCTGTGGGCCATTCCAGAATCGGATATTCTCCGGCAAGGGCAGCAGACCACGCTCTCCAAGTGAGTGGCGATGCGCCGGATCCACACGACCGCGGCCATCCAGGCCCATCTCGGCGTAGGAAACGGCCCAGGCCTCCTGCCGGGTCAGTAGCAACGGCCGCGGCGCGGCCGTTTCCTGAAGGGCATTGCAGTCCGCTATGATGCCGTCCAGTATCGCGCGGTTTCGACTCAGGAAATCTTCCTTGCTAAGGTCACGCCACACCAGTTCGCGGCTGTGGTCGCCATCGCCGCCATTTTCGTTATCCCTGGCTTCCAATGGGTGCAGACCACCAGCGCCGGTCGGCGCAGCCCTGCGGCGGGCTCGGCTGGCGCCAGCTTTTTCCCCAGCACGCACCAGCCTCGGCAATGCCGCCAGGCTCAGGATGTGGCTGTCACTCGGAGCAGTTTCTTCAAACGGCGGCGGCATGGGCACATCACCCTTGCCCAGACGCTGACTCAGAAAGTGCGCCAGCAACGCGCCCAACCATTTTAGCCGGGGCTTCAGCCAGGTAGCCTGCGGTGTATTCCCCAAATCGCCAAACTCGATGAGGAATTTGCCATCCGTGGTGTTCCAGTATTTGTACCCGTAGTATCCACTGAGGTTACTGGTGAAGTTATCCTTCATCCAGCCAAAGGGATAAATGGCTTTGTAGAAGTCTTTCCAGGCAGTGGCTACAGGCTTGTCTGCGGGTTTGGGATAGCCAATGGATGCCCCGCTCACACCGTCGTCCGGGTCATCGAAATGAACGGATACGGCAATGGCGCATTCCCAGCGGTGGGAAGTGCCCTTAATCGATGCATCAAGCTTCAGCGCATCCACAGCTGCGGCGCGCAAGATGCGTACGGCTTCATCTGCTACGATGGGTGTCCAATCTATTTCTTTACCCAATGGGCCGGAGCCACCTGTCTTATCATCTGGGGTGTTCTGGTGGCCGGCTTGAATGACGATTTCACATTTGGTCGTTGGCATGGTCGTGCTGTCTGAAAAGGAAGAAAGTTCGGTGAGGGGTGTGATATGAGGGAGTCGGGTTAACCGCTCCCCGGGTCCATCATGGCAGGCAGCAGCCCACATATTTGGCGCCGTGCTTATCACGCGCGCTGGCTACGGCCGCCGCGGATTGTGGTGAGAGCACATGCGGGGTGAACACGAGAGGATTCCGTGTGCCCAGCGCGGAATGCGTCAGGACCTGCTCCTTGAAGCTGGCCCACGGGAACTGACGTCCAGGATCAGCTCTGTTGTGGGATTGCAGACGTGCATGAGAAATAACGTGCTTCATATTTGGATACTTCGCCCAAGCATACAGTACGATTTGCGCTGCCATGGTCACCTGCCACGCCGAGTAGGGATCCTGGTAATTCTGCACATCCTGCGTATTGACGATCTCGATGCCGAGGCTGCGGTTGTTCACATTTCCTGGTCCCAGATCAGCATTTGGATCCGCGCTCACATGATAGGCGGCCTTCGCCTCCGCTACGGTAGCCCACACGAAGTGGCCGTGCTGCGGCTCGTCTTCATCCGGAACAATCCAGTGCGCACTGGCTGTGGCATTGTGCCAGGCGTCGACCGCATGCTGGGTGGCCCAGCCTGCCGTGGCATGAATCACCACGGTATCCACGCCCTCCAGTACATCCCGGCCACGTGAACGGGAGCGATTCTGCGTAAGCCAGGTGAAATCGGCATGCACCTCCTCGGTCAAGGGCACGAAGGGAGGCTTATTGTCCGCCGGAAGAGCGAAATAAAAATCGTTAGGGTCAGGCATAATGAACTTTCTGAGAAGTAATGAATTGTTTGCAATTTGTCCTTAAGGCTCCGAGCCAAGGGTGATGAACCCCAAGCCTGCCTCAGACAAAAAAAGACGCCGCCGTCTGTGACCAAACTGGAGACACTGCGCCAAAATTGTCATCCATCGCACAGACAAACCATCCGTAAGAATGCTTAAAAAAACCTAAAATATTTTTTCCGCCTTCTGACGAAATATTTCACTCGTCCAGGCAAACCCAATGCGGCGATTGGCACTTTTCCTTTAGCTGACAAATGTAATCTGCCAGAAGACGGCTCAGGGCTTCTTAATTACTTTCGAGGGCTCGGGTCATTGCTAAGAAACATCACAGGGCACGAGCCCTGTCTAAGGATGACGAAATTTCACCCACCATTTCTCGCGGCGGAGGTATTTGGATGGCATGGCTTTGCTCTCGAAAGGGCACCATCACTCCGGGATGGAAAATGGAGGGCATGTTCAGGGCACACACAGCTCGGATTTTAAGGCGCACGCTCAGTCCGAGCGGCTGCCATAAAAAAATCAGCGGCCTTTGGGGCCGCTGATCTTAGAATGAGGAAATTGGTTGCGGGGGCAGGATTTGAACCTGCGGCCTTCAGGTTATGAGCCTGACGAGCTACCGGGCTGCTCCACCCCGCGATTTGGATGGTCAGTATGTGCCAGAAGAGCGGGCATGCAAGTGATTTCGAGGCCCATTTTGCAGCGTGCAATACTGAGGTGAAAGGTTCCTTGTGGAAAAGCGGGCTTATTGCTCCCAGAGCCCCACTGCCCCTCATTGCGATGTCCTGAGCCTTTTTGGTTGCGTTTACACCCTGACCTTTTTATTTCTCGGCACAATCAAACCCGCAGCCCGCATTTATGGAAGGTTACAAAGCACGCGTTTTTTATCACTGGAAGAAACCTGAAGCCCGTGAGCGGCATGGATTCGCCATGGGAGTCGTCACCGCCGCCGAAAAGACCAATGAGTCGGTCATTGAGGCCCTCAAGGTTCAGTATCCCCACCTCAATGAATTTCTGGTGGTGATTGACAGATTGGAGTGGCGCTAACATCGAGTGCCCTTGGCGGCCCAGGCATGAAATAATTTTGGCTGGGCCGCAGCGATTTGAAGAATAAATCTTCAGATCTTACTTCTTGGCAGGCACTTGGCTTAGCGCCTCCTGCACATTCGCCACCGTGAGGATGTTCGGCAGAATGACAGGTTTGTCCTGACCCGGAAGGTAAAGGGCATTTACCGGCACCGCGCTGTGGCCGAGTGCGGCCAGTTCTTTGGTGATGGATTCATCGTAGTTCGTCCAATCGGCCTTCACCAGCTCGATGCCGCGATCCTTAAAGGTCTTCTGCAAGTCCGCGTCTTTGTAGACACGCTTGTTCACCTGACACGTGGCGCACCAGCGGGCTGTGAAGTCGATGTAGACCGGCTTGCCTTCCTTGCGCAGTTCCTGTACCAGCTGCGGGGTCCAGGCTTGCCACTGAGACTCCTTGGGCTGCGGCCAGCCCCACCAGACTCCCAAAGCGAAAATAGCGATCGCGATGACCAGGGCTTTAACTCGCGTCGCATTGGGCTTAACCGGCGTAAACCAGCGGCCATAGACCCAGCAGGCCAGTGCCACCGCGACCAGTCCCAGCAAGAGATCCCGCTGAGCCGTCTCTGAAATCTGCCCCTGCAGCGTCCACACGAAGAACGCCGCCGCGCCCAGCATGAGGAAACTCATGGCCTGCTTGAAACTCTCCATCCATACGCCCGGACGAGGCAGCAGCCTCAGCAGGCCCGGCGAGATGGAAAGGATGAGATAAGGCAGTGCCAAACCCAAGGCGATGACGGTAAAGAACCCCAGGGATCCGAATAGCGGCAGCCCAAGTCCAAACGGCAATGCCGTGGCCAGTAGGGGAGCCGAGCAAGGCGTGGAAACGATCGTGGCCAGCAGCCCTGTGAAGAACGACCCCTTCAGCCCGGACTCCCGCGTGAGCGAGCTACCCACTCCCACTGCCGAAGTGCCCACCTCAAACAGCCCCGCCATGTTCAGTCCAAACACCGTCAGCAGAAGCACCACGCCATACACAAACAGCGGAGACTGAAACTGTCCGCCCCAGGAGACGTGAAAAATCTGCAGCAGCGCGACCAGGATCCAGAAGGACACCAGCACACCAAGAGTGTAGGCCACACCGTGCAGCGCGATGAGCCGTTTATCACCATGGGCCTGTGAGGCCACACTGGTGATCTTGATGCCCAACACGGGAAAGACGCAGGGCATGATATTCAGAATCAAGCCGCCCAGAAATCCATAGCACAGCATTAGCAGAAGACCGGGAGGCGCCACTTTGTCCCCAGCACCCGCAGAAGCAGAAGGAGATCCCTTGCTCGCGTCGTTCCCGCTATCATCGGGGTTTGAGGTCGCGGAACTATCCACCGCCTGGAACACAGATTTCGCCGAGCCGTTAGGGGCCGCCTGTGCCGCGGTTTTCAACTCCACCGAGAAGGGAAGCTTGTTCACCGGCATGCAGGTTTCCGGATTGCAGACCAGCGCATCCAGGAATCCTTCGATCTTCACCGTGGCATCCGGTGCCAGATTGGCTGGCGGTGTCAGGCGAAAAGGCAGATGCACCGTGCCTTCGTAGCCCTGCACCTTTTCGCCACCCGTGGAGTCGAGTTCCTTGGTCGCAGGCCAGGGAAGGTCTTCCACCTTCCACCCCTCTAGCAATTGCCAGGTGACTTTGGTTGGCCTGCCTGTCTCAGTCCCCGCCGGGAGCGTCTTGCCATAAACATGCCAATGATCTTGATGAGTCAGCGTCAGGGCCACCCGGAACGCCTGCCCTGCAGCGATGGGATTGCTTTCGCTCACCAGGGTTGCGGTAACCTTTTTTTCGCCCGGCAACTCAATTTGCGCAGCGGCAAGAAACGGAAACAGAAAAAACGTAACAGCAAGAGCGAGGGAGAGGGGAGGGAATGGGCTGACGCGCATGGATGGGAATGGGTGCGAAGAAAAAAAGAAATGGGAGGAAGATGCCTTGCAAAGGTTACGGCTCCGGACCGGGCCGGGTTTCAAGTCTTGGAAAGCCAGAACCTCCCGCTGTTCAGTTCCAGTAAAGGATCGCGTAGAAAGCCTGAGTCTAGGCTGTCGCTTTGACCGTCTGCTGGATCAGCGCAGGCCCGCCGTAAATGAGGCCCGTGTAGAGCTGGACCAGCGCTGCCCCTGCCCGGCGCCGGTTGGCAGCATCAGCTCCGCTCATAATGCCCCCCGCTCCAATGATCGGAATGGTGCGCGGGAGCACCGCACGAAGAGCCTCTGTCACCTCTTGGGCCCGCTGCGTCAGCGGCGCACCGCTCAGCCCGCCCGTCTCTTGGCTCAGCGGGTGATCTTCCACTCCCGCACGGCTGATGGTCGTGTTCGTCGCAATAACGCCGTCCAGCGCGTGCTCGGTGAAAACCCGGGCAAGGCTGGTGATCTGGTCGAGATCCAAGTCGGGGGCTATCTTCACCACCAGTGGCACCCTTTTGCCCCACTGCTTTTGCAGGAGAGACTGTTCCACTTTGAGCTGGCCGATCAGTTGCCGCACTGGTTCCTCCGCTTGGAGATCGCGCAGCCCCTTCGTATTGGGCGAAGAAATGTTCACCGCGATGTAGTCAGCGGCCGGGTAGGCGACCCGCAGGCATTTCAGGTAGTCGGAAGCCGCGTCTTCGTTCGGCGTATCGAAGTTCTTTCCGATGTTCACCCCCACAATGCCCGCGCTTTTCCGCTTATACAGGCTGTTCATGGCGGCCTCGATCCCGGGATTGTTGAAGCCCATGCGGTTGATGATCGCCCGCTGAGGCTTCAATCGGAAGAGCCGCGGCTTCGCGTTCCCCGGTTGTGGGCGCGGCGTCAGCGTCCCGACTTCTACAAAGCCAAACCCCACCGCGGCCCACGCATCCACCGCTCCGGCAGACTTGTCCATGCCCGCCGCCAGACCGATTCGGTTGGGAAACTTTAGCCCCATCACCTCGACGGGAGAACCCTCTGGCTTGGCGGATCCGAGCATGCCCCATTGATGGGCGTTGCGCATCAGCTTCACGGTCCACGAGTGGGCGGACTCGGCATCCATTTGGAAAAGTATGGGGCGCAGGAGCGGGTAGAGCTTGGCAAATAAGGGCATGGGGGGATGGATGAAGCATCAAATGCGAAAATCCTTTAGGCTTCAAGCCAGTAGTGTGCCGAAAGCCGATTCCATGAAACCCCTTGCGCAGCCTCCCATTTGGCACCAGTAAATTCGCCCACCCGTCAAAATCATGAGCGAGACCAGCAGTTTTCCCACCCTACACCCATCTCAACTTGGCGAAGCCTTCTACGTCGGCTCCGTGCAGAAGCTCTATGCCGTGCCAGGCCGTGACGATTTAATGGTTTGCGAGACCACGGCAGCGGGATCCGTCTTTGACGTCGGCAGCATCTTCGACATCGAGGGCTCGGACATCGCCCGCGCCACTTTCCGTCACGCCCTTTACACTCGTCTCGCCAAGCCGGAGACTTGGGAAAAAGTGCGGGATGCCATCAACGCCGCTCCCGACATGGATGAAGACTTCCGTGAGGAAATCCAAAAAGGACCGCTCGAAACCATGCTGAAGGAAGGGGCCAAGACCCACCACATCGGCATGCTCGACGGCGCCAATGGCGCCATCGCAACCGGCGGTGCTCCCGAGAAAGCGAGCGCCTATAACGTCGTCCGCCGCTTTCCTGTCATGAAGCCCGTGCAGAAGTCATTCCTCGGCGCTTTCGTGTACGACTACGCGATGTTCTACCAAGCCTCCACCTATGTGATTCCGTTGGAGTACATTGTGCGTTTCGGTATCACCGGCGGGTCCTCCGTCCTGCGCAAATACAGTACACTGACCGACTCCGGCAAGCGCGCCTATGAAGCAGAGCTTGGCCTCACCAAGCCCATGGAAGCCTGGCAGTTCCTGCCACGCCCCATTTATGACCTGACCAGCAAGCACGAGCCGGAAGACCGCAACGTGACCAAGCAGGAAGCCCTCCTCATGAGCGGCCTGGAAGCCGAGGCTTTCCTCGCCACCGTAAAGATGTCCATCCTCGGCGCCTGGGCCGTGCGCCAGTTGCTTGATGAGGTCGGCCTTCTCCTCTGGGACATCAAATGGGAGTTCGCCGTGGATGAGTCGGACTTCTATTATGTCGATACCATCGATACCGACAGCTTCCGCGCGACAGGTTTTCTGGAAACCGAAGGCAAGAAGATCGTGCTGCACTACAACAAGCAGTCCATGCGCGACTACTATAAGATTGTCCATGCCGATTGGTTCAATGGCGTGAACGAAGCCAAAAAGGAAGCCCAGAAAACCGGCGTGCCTTTCACAAAGGTGCTCAAGACCGGTCAAGCCGGTGGCAAGTGGCCCAACACCCCGGTCGTGGACGCCGAGTTCTCTTCCCTCCAGTCCCGCAAGATGAACCTCATCCGCCAGCACGTGCTGGGTGAAGCCAGCGCCGCCGAAGTCAAGCAAGCCCTGCGCGACGTCGGCCTCGCCGAAGTCGAGTTCTACAAAGCCCGCGGCCTCTTCGACGAATACGTAAAGGCCAACGCCATCGCCTAATAAAGGCCTCACCTTCCCCAACAACTCCACGGCACCAACGCCGCCGCTTCCCCTGACAACCCGGAGTGCGGTGGCTTGCCACCGCTCGGTTGGAGGAGCTTGCTCCGACGTGGCGCGGAGCGGCCTATTCCCGACTCCCTTCCCGCCCTCCACCTTCGTCTAACGCGAAGCGTCTTAAAGTGTTGCGGGTTCGCTTCGCGGCTCCGCAAGACGCAGCTTTGGCGGCGCACACTAACAAGGCTCGCCAACCTCAGTATCACTCCAAATGCCGGAAATCCGCCGTGCTCCACACACTCTGCACCAACCCCGCCCAGCGCTCCACCACACCTCTCGAGTTTTCCGCGCCCTCTGACCCACCTTCGTCATCCGACCCCGACACCCTCACAAAATCCCGCGCCAACTGCCGTTCCCGCTCCGTCGCATCACGGCCCAGGGCACTCTGCCATAGCCAGTCAATCCGCGCTTCATCATCAGCCAGTCCGTGAATCCCCAGCAGTTTCTCCGCTGCCGCCTCACTCTGCTCCAGCACAAACGGATGATTCAAAAAGTAAAGCGCCTGCGGTGCAATCGTGCTTCTCGTCCGCTGACCCGTTGGCTGATTAATATCCGCAAAATCAAACGCTTCAAATAGCTCAAGCCGCTTATTCCTGAAAGCCGGCGTGTACACACTCCGGCGCGTATCGGAGAACACATACGCATACTCCAGATTCTGCGCACCCCCGCTATTAGGATCCACGGAGTCAGCGAGCACATTCGGTCCCAGCATCGTGGTATCCAGTTTTCCACTGAGCAGCAAAATGGCATCCCGGATCGCATGCGCATCCTGACGGCGACGATGCGCCCGCCACAGCAGCCGATTCTCCGGATCGGCCTGTGCACAAGCTGTCATGGCGTCATCCATTTCCGGCAGGCTGGCCATCTGATAAGCACGTGTCAGAACCAGCCGCTTCACCAGCTTCTTCAGACTCCAGCCATCGGCCATAAAGTCATGCGCCAGATGATCCAGCAGCAGGGGATGACTCGGCTTTTCTCCCGTGGCCCCGAAGTTATCCATGGAGCGCACGAGGCCTTCGCCAAAGAGCCACATCCACACGCGATTCACCATGACCCGGGAAGTCAGCGGATGATCCGCAGACGTCATCCATTCTGCCAGTTGCACCCGGCCACTTTGACTGCTCGGGATGTTAGGACTTTGTTTGACCGGAACACCTGCGATGAATCCGCGAGCCACCTTCCGTCCCAGGTTCCGGATATTGCCCCGCACATGAATGGCGCAATCCTCCGGCTCCGAATCGTCCATGACACCCATGGTTTCCGGCCTCGTGGGACCGTCCGCCTTCACGGTTTTGATCTCTTTCTCCAGACCGCGCTGCACTTCCAGAGCCTCCTTCATCTTTGGATCTCCGGAGTTATCCCGGCTAAGTTGATCCTTGGCCAGCGCAGCCTCATCCAGCAACCAAACCGCATCCACCGTCACGTAGTTGCTGGTGCCTTCATTCGACACCAAAATAAAGCCCGCGCCGTCCTTCTCAAATCGATACGTCCCCAACGAGATAAAGCGGCCATCCAGCGGCGGCGCATTAGTCTGATCCACATAGACCGTCTCCTCACCATCCGCGTGAAGGATCTTCACCGGCACTTTGGTATCGCGTGACTGTAGCGAGGTATACGCCAGGCGCACTTCGTAACGGCCTGCTTCGCGTATGACAGGCAGGAAGGTGATGGAGCAGGACCCTTTAGCCTGATTGTCATCATGCAGATACCCTTCGCCCACATAGGATTTGGATCGATTGGAAACCTGCCAGGGGCCAACCAGCTTGGCTTGCGTGTCATCCACCACGATGCCCGGCAGCGAGTCTGCGCTGATGGGTTTTCCCTTCGACTTGGTCTCATCATTGGGCCGAAGTTTTTTCACCTTCGCCACCGCGACTTTAAGATCCGCTTCCAGACGCACCAGGCGTGTCTCCTTGGCCACCATCACCTCTTCCAAAGGCCCGTCCAAGGGCAGAGGCCGGTCCACCCAATGAGCCACATTATCGCTATAGTTCTGTAGCGTCTGCGTGCTGCGGAAAATCCCAGCCAGCGCGTAATAATCCTGGGTCGAAATGGGATCAAACTTGTGATCGTGGCAGCGGGCGCAACCGATGGTCAGCCCCATGAAGCTGCGACCGATCGTTTCCAACTGCTCATCAATGATGTCCATGCGCAGCAGACCCTTGTCCTGCTCTTCGTAATTCGTCGGGCCCAGCGCGAGGAACGCTGTTGCCGTCAGATTCCGCCGCCGCACTGCTGAATCTTGAGTCTCCATCAGATCACCCGCGATGTGCTCGCGAATCAGTTGATCCAGGGGTGTATCGGCGTTGAGACTTTCAATGATGTAATCGCGGAAGCGCCACGCATCTTTGAATGGGAGCGTGCGTCCGCCGCCCGAACTCTCGGCAAAGCGTGTGATGTCCAGCCAATGCTGCGCCCAGCGTTCGCCGAATTGAGGCGAGTTCAACAACGAGTCCACCAACGCAGGAACATCCGGATTCGCCAGGAATGCCGCAAGCTGCTCCGCTGTGGGAGGCAGCCCCGTGAGATCCGTGTAAAGCCGGCGACCCAGCACTGACAAGGGCGCATCTTTCGCAGGACGCAAACCTGCCTGCTCCAGCTTCGCCAGGATATGCCGGTCAACAGCGTCGCGCGGCCATGACGTATCCTTCACCGGCACATCTCGTGTCTCCGGAGAAGGCCGGACAATTGGCTGAAATGACCACAGTTCGGAAGCGCTCAAAGGACGTGCCTTGCCTTTGGCCGGTTGCCCTGCTTTTGGCGGCGAGTCACCAGCTTCCTTGTTCTGCCCCGTCGACCCCGCATCCGCCACCTCCGGAGCCGACTCACGCGGATCCCTGGCGCCGTTCATCACCCACTCCTTCAGCACAGCCACCTCGGCGTCAGAAAGTTTGTTCTTCGGCGGCATCTTCAGATCCCGATCCTGATAACTCACCGCTTTAAGGAGCAGGCTCTTTCCGGGATCATGAGGATCAATCGCTGGCCCCGAGTCGCCGCCCTCCTGCCATCCACCTTTAAAGTCTAGCCTCAGCCCCCCTTTGATTTTCTTTTCAGCGCTGTGACAACCGTAGCAATGCTGCACGAGAAGCGGACGCACCTTCTTTTCAAAATGATCGAGCGATGCATTGCTCTCCGCCGCGCAGACGGAACCCGCCAAGCCAGTCATGGTAAGACTGGCTTGTAAAACCCATTTCGGGAGTTTGAAAACGTGGGCGCGCAACACAGGTGATTTAAAACAGAGCGAAACCGCGAATTTTATCGGAGGATAAATATGCGTCATTTGGCATGAATCAGCGGTGCTAGCATGGCATATCGCTTGGCGATGACTGAAATGTATGGGCTGCGCGACGCGTTTCACGCCGAGCACCTGCGCGCTTTTCTCCCATGTTTTCCCGCCTACACCTTCGCTCGATTTCCCTGTCCCTCGGCATCGTCTTCTTCTCTTCTCTGACGGCCCATGCCGCAGGTTCTCCCGCGAAGACCAAACCCAATATGATTTTCATCCTCTGCGATGACTTGGGCTTCGGCGACGTAAAATGCTATAACCCCGAGGGCAAAATCGCCACCCCGCATCTCGATCAGATGGCGCAGCGCGGCATGAAATTTACGGATGCCCACTCCAGTTCCGCCGTGTGTAGTCCTACGCGCTACGGCGTCATGACCGGCCGCTACAACTGGCGCTCGAAGCTGCAGCGCTTCGTGCTTGGCGGACTGAGCCCACGCCTCATCGAGCCAGACCGGCTCACTGTCCCGCAACTTCTCAAGAATCAAGGCTACGCCACGCACTGCGTCGGCAAATGGCATCTCGGCATGGACTGGGAAAAACTTCCGGGCAAAGAAGTGACTGAACTCGGGATCGAAACCGCCGAGCAAGTGCGGAACGTGGACTACACAAAACCCATCACCAACGGTCCCACTAGTGTCGGCTTCGACACTTACTTCGGCATCAGTGCCTCACTGGACATGGTGCCGTATTGTTTCATTGAGAACGACCATGTGACTGCGAACCCCACAGAGAATCTTAAGCTGGCCATGAACAAAGGCGGCCCGGAAAGCTTTACTCGCGAAGGTCCCGGCGCTCCCGGATTCAAAGGCGAAGATGTGCTTCTTGCGTTTACCAAACGCACATTGGAAATCATCAAGTCGCATGGCACAGGGGGCGCAGAAGCGAAGCCGTTCTTCATCTACATGCCGCTGAACTCGCCTCACACACCCATCCTCCCCTCCGCCGAGTGGCGCGGACGCAGTGGCTTGAATCTCTACGCGGACTTCGTCATGCAGACGGACGACGCCATCGGGCAAGTGCTGGACACACTCCAGAAACAAGGCATCGCCGACAACACCCTGGTCGTGGTGACCAGTGATAACGGCTGCTCAC
Organism: Phragmitibacter sp.; assembly: GCA_965284365.1. Lineage (GTDB taxonomy): Bacteria > Verrucomicrobiota > Verrucomicrobiia > Verrucomicrobiales > Verrucomicrobiaceae > Phragmitibacter. The sequence goes on along the minus strand of OZ260079.1, from coordinate 420,121 downwards.
CGAGCGCAGATTATCCCACCCTCTTGGAGAAAGGCCACAATCCCAGCGCGCAGTTCCGCGGCACGAAAGCAGACATCTATGACGGCGGCCACCGGGTGCCATTCATTGTGCAATGGCCCGCCTCCGTAAAGGGCGGCACCGCCTATGATCAGCCCGTTTGCCTCCTCGACTTCATGGCCACTGCCGCAGAGATCTTGGGAATGAAGCTGCCCGACAATGCCGCAGAAGACAGCGTGAGCTTGCTGCCCGTCCTCACCGGAAAACAAGCTGGCCCGATCCGCGCAGCCATCGTGCATCATTCTATCCAAGGGGCCTTCAGCATCCGTCAGGGAAACTGGAAACTTTGCCTCGCCCCAGGCTCCGCCGGCTGGAGCGATCCACGCCCCGGCAAGGAACCCAAGGACGCCCCACGTCTTCAGCTCTTCAACCTAAGCCAGGACATCTCCGAAAAAACTAACGTCCAGTCAGAGCATACCGACATCGTGGAAAAGCTTACCAACCTTCTCAAAAAATACGTCTCGGACGGCAGAAGCACTCCTGGCGCTCCACAGAAAAACACCGTCAATCCCGACATCGAATCCGGCATCAAACCTTTTGTCCCAGTCGTCAAACCCGGTCAGAAACCAGGCAAAAAACAAGCCAACAAAAAAGCTCAGCCAACAAATTCCACCGCCCAATAATGGCGGGCATAAGTATTTTTTGGAGTGCGTGGGCAAACGCAGTGCGACACCGCTTTGGCAGGCTGAACGATATTCAAACAATCACCGCACCCCAACGAGAGCGCACGATCCAAGACCCACTCACCAAGCAACCCAGTTCGTCCACCACTCGTCATCTCCTCCTTGCACGCCATCAGTTCACCAACCCTTAGTGCCTTAGTGGCTTTGTGTCAGGAAATGGAAGACACCGAATTCTTCCAAGATCCCAGCACTCCACAAACCATCATCTAAGAACTCTTCCGCCTCAGCATCGCCACGATTCCATATCGGGGGCTCAAAATATACGCCAGCACAAACAGCGCGCCGAGCACCAGCACGATCGTCGAACTGATGTGCCACCCCAGCGGATAGCTCAAAAAGAAAGCCGCCACCGACCCAGCAGCGCCGATGACACCTCCCCAAAGAAAGAGACTGCGCGCATCATTGGAAAACAAATACACCGTCGCGGCTGGTGCCACCAAGAGGCCCACGCTCAAAATGCATCCCACCGCCTGCAGCGAAGAAACCAGCACCAGAATCACCACACCAAACGTTGCATAGTTCAGAAACCGCACCGGCACCCCCAGCGAAGCCGCGACATTCGGTTCAAACAGATAAATCAGCAGAGGCCGTTGCAGCGCCGTCAACATAAGCACGGCAATCGCACTGATGCCAAACGCGATCCACAGATCCGAATCCGCCATGCCCACGATGCTGCCGAAAAGCCATTCATCCAGCTTCTGCCGCACATTCAACCGCGACAGCAGGATATAACCTCCCGCAAAACCTGCCGTATACAAAATGCCCATCGCCGTATCCTGATCCAGTCGCGAAGTCCGCGACACAAAGATGGATCCAAGCCCAATGAACAACGCCGCGAAGATGGCTCCCGCCAGCGCGCTCCATTGCGTCAGACCAAAAAAGAAAACCGCCAGCGCAATACCGGGCAGCAGGCCATGCGAAAGAGTGCCGACCTTCAGCGCGGATTTGCGCAGCACAACGAAAGCGCTGGTAAAGCCGTTGGCGAATCCAATCATGGCGCAGGCCAGCAACGCGCGACGGGCGATGGGTTCCTGCAGAAAGTCAGCAAAGGTGGACATGTCTTACGGTTCCGGTTCGATCAGTTGCGGTAGGCCAGGTCGATATTGTCTTTGCTGAAAACTTCGTCCACTTTGCCAAACGCGACTTGCTCGCGGCAAAGGATAAGCACTTCATCAAAGACGTTGGCTACCGACTTCAGGTCATGATGACTGGCGATGAGCAAACGCCCTTCACGGGTCAATTCACGAAAGAGCGAACTTAGAGTATCCTGGGCGGGTTTATCCAGGCCGGTGAACGGCTCATCCAGCAGCAGCACGTGAGCTTCCTGGGCGAGGGCGCGCGCAATGAACGCCCGTTGTTGTTGTCCGCCGCTCAGCGCACTGATCTGACGATCTTGCAAATCCTCCAGACGCATGGAGGTCAGCGCCCGCTCCACGATTTCTGCATCGTGCTTCGAGTAAGAGCGCCACCAGCCGAGATTGGGATATCGTCCCATCTCCACCAGGCCCCGCACCGTGATCGGAAAGTTCCAATCGATGTCACCCCGCTGCGGCAGATAAGCCAGTTCGTGACTGCTGCGTGTCAGCGGCTTCCCGCGCCAAAGAATGTGCCCTTTGTCGGCTTTGATCAGGCCGGCCAGACTCTTCAACAGAGTACTCTTGCCCGCACCGTTGGGCCCCACCAGTGCCACGCTGCTGCCGCATGCCGTGGCGAAGTTGATGCCGTTCAGGGCGCGCGTCTCCCGGTAACTCACGCTCAGTCCCTTCACCTCCAGTTGATGATCCTGCGCGCTGTGGGTGCTATGTCCCCAGCAAATATGACCATCGGCATGTACATGCGGCTCGCTCATCTCAGCGCTGCCTCCACTGGTAGCTGATGATTTCACTCAGTACCGGACCTTCCGACCACCGCGTCACCGCTTGGGTATCCATACCATCCGGTTCCAGTTCCACCGTCACGGCGGTGTTCGGTGTGCCGACAGGCCATGTCACCTCCAGCGAAAGCTCAATACCATCGGGTGGAATTACCAATGCAGCTTGTTGCTCAATGACCGACGCCGGCTTCGCGAGAACATCACCGGGCAAAAGTTCCATATCACCCTGCTTCAACGACAATGAAGCCGGCGCATGCGCCAGACGCAGTCGGATAAGTGTAGCGACCTCATGGCGCTTGGCTTCCGTCGCGCTTATGACCGGCTCCGGCGTCATCACACGCTGGGGCCGTGCAAAAGTCAGCTTCGCCAAAGGAATGGCGAAAAGAAAAAAGGCCGCGGCAAACAGGGCCAGGTGAAGAGGAGGCGAGCCGCGCATGGGGAAAAGACAGTGCGATGATAAGAGCAGCGCAACTGGTGCTCAAGTCAAGGCTTCAACGCCTCGACAATTACGCTCACGTTATGCCGTAGCATCGTCTCATAAGTGTGGGCGTTTGGAGCCGTCCCATCCGCCACGAGTGGCTTGCCAAATTTCACACCCGTCTCACGGACAATCTCGGCCAGAACTTTGGGATTGGCCTGATCCTCGGGAAACACCGCTTTCACTTTGTTATCACGAATGACCTTGGTAGTTTCCGCCAGATGCGCCGGTGACACTTCGTCTTCACGGCTCAGGCCCAGCACGGGCACACACTTGAAACCAAACTCCTTGCAGAAATAACTGAAGGCCGTGTGCGCCGTGACCAGCTTCCGGTCTGCCTTGGGAATGACCGCAATCTGTTGTTGGGCCCAAGCCTTCAACTCCGTAAGCTTCTTCTGCGCCGTTTCAGCGTTCTGCCGGTAGGCCGCTTCGTTGGCCGGATCCGCCGCGGCAAAGGAATCCGCGATGACTCGCGCCGCCCGCTTCATGTTCTCCGCGCTGTGCCACCAGTGAGGATCAATGCCACCCGCCGCATGCGCCGGACAGCACAGAAAGAGATCGGTGCCCGGTTCGATCTTGATGGAGGGAATAGGTTTTCCTACCTCAATGATCTTCACATTCGGCCCCACACTCTGCGCCAGCTTATCCAGAAAGTTCTCCAGCTTCTTCCCACTTGCCAGCACCAGGGTCACTCCCTTCAGACCCGCCAGATCCTTGGTCGTCGGCTCAAAGTGGTGAGAGTCGCCCCCCGGTTTCAGAAGGTTAATGACCGTGACCTGAGACCCCCCTACCTGCGATGCAAGATCGCCCAACAGTGGATGCAGAGCCGCCACCCGAAGTTCCGCCTTGACGGGTATAGCGAAGGCGAAGACGGCAAAAAGAGCCAGCAGGGGAGCAGTGGCGAATTTCATGGCGAACGAAGTGTTAAAATAGAAACGTACCTCAGTAGGCAAGTGGCGGCAGTAAACATCCAGAATTTACTTTTGCAACTATTTTGCCTTAACGGAAATTTAAGGGCAATGGCTCAGCAAAAAGGCCGGACCCTTTCGGATCCGGCCCCAGATATCAACAGCGATTCATCGCCGCTCGAGTTTTAAGAGTTTACCCCTTAATCGGGAAGAACTTGATCTGCCCGTTACGGTTCACTTGCACTAGGGTCACAGAGCCCGCATCGCTCTTGTTCGCCCGGGCTTCAGCGATGTTCCGCACCACTTTGCGGTTCACCTCCGTAATGACATCGCCTTCCTCCAGGAGGGTTGCGGCGGGACTGGTTTCATCCACAGATGTCACCAGCACACCAGTTACGTCCTCAGCGATCTTGTATTCGCTGCGAGTGTCATCAGTGATGTTCACCACATGCACGCCAGGAATAAAAGCATTCGCCTTGTCAGGAACAGCAGGGGTCACCCCGCGCCCAGACCGGTTGTTAGCCAGCTTTTCAGGGTCCAGCTTTTCCAGCGTGGCGATGAGCTCCAGGTTCTCAGGCTTTTTCGATTGCTCGTTGAAGCGGACAACATTGAACTTCACCTTTTCCCCGGCGTGACGTGCGCTGACCATGAGACGCAGCTTGGAGGGATCATAGACTTTTTCACCGTCTGCGCTCACCACCACATCACCGCCCTGGAAGCCAGCCTTCTCGGCAGGAGAGCCAGCCACCACAGTGCTGACAGTCACGCCGCCTTCGTCCTTGAGACCAAGAAATTCAGCCATACCGGGTTCCACGGAATCCATCTGAATGCCCAGGAAGCCACGGTCCACCTTGCCGTCATCCAGCAGATCCTTCGCCACGGCCAACGCCATATCAATAGGGATCGCCAGGCCAATGCCGGAGAACATGCCGCTGCGGGTCTCGATCGCGGTATTGATACCGATCACGCGGCCCATCGCGTCCACCAGCGGCCCACCAGAGTTGCCAGGGTTGATCGCCGCATCCGTCTGGATGAAGTTTTCATAACCAGCCTGCCCCTTGCGGGAGCCAATGATGCCCATCGTGCTGCGGCCCATGGCGCTCACGATTCCCTGCGTCACACTTTGATCCAGCCCCATGGGCGAACCCACGGCCAGTACCACATCACCCACACGCAGCTTGCTGCTATCGCCGAGCGTCGCGTGAGGAAGGTTCTCGCCTTCGATCTTGATCAAAGCCACGTCCGTGGAAGGATCGGTCCCGATCACCTTCGCCACATACTCGCGGCTGCGGCCACCGATGGTCACTTTCAGTTGTTCGGCATTCTCCACCACATGGTTGTTGGTGAGAATGTAGCCGTCCGCTGAAAGGATGATCCCGGAGCCGAGGCCAGTTTGCACAGGCTTCTCCACACGCGGGCGCTGTGGCTGCTGATTGCGACGCTGAGGTTGTTCCTCATTGTCATCATTATTGTTGTTGTTGCCGCGGCGATCCAGGTAGTCCTTGAAGAACTCACGGAACATCGGGGGAATACCCTGCAGATCCTCTTCATCCATCCCGGGTAAACCACGGCCACCGCCACCCAGACCTCCCTGAGGCCGCTTCGCGTAGGTGCCAATGCTGACCACACTCGGCAGAATGCGCTGCACCACATCGGCGTAGCTCATGACCACTTGGCCCGGATTTTGAATGGGAGCCGCGTCGCGCGTGATTTTAGCGTCGAACTCAGCAGGCGTGACTTTCGGTTTTACCTCTTCCGCATAGACAAGTACTGCCACGCCCAGCAGCCCTGCTCCAGCGAAGGACAATATCTTTTTATTGTATTGGTTCATGGTTCTGTATTTAATGTCGGCACGGGTTGTGTCAGGTCCGCATTGCGCGGATCCAGATGCACGTGCAAGGCATATTGACGATTCAATCGCCAAAGTGTTGAAGTATTTTTTTATCGATTTGTTTGAACGCCCGTTTGAGCCCAGCTTGCGTCATGCGCTGGCGATGAGTGACTTTCAGCCACCTACCAAGGCGAATCATAGGATACGGCGGAGCCACTGAAACGGACGGGGCCATCCTGGAATTTCTCGTCGTGATCGTCCAAGAGGCGCTCCTGCAACTCTTCGCCTCAACCCTCCCAGATCCCGGTTGCTCAGCCGTGGTGCCGGGCGTCCCGCACGGCCTCACCAATACGCCACTCCCGACTCCGCCAGTCCCCAAGTCGTCATCTCACACTTCCTTTCCCTTAAAAGACCTTCGCGCCTTCGCGTCTTCGCGGTGAACCTCAACCGTGTCTACCGGACTCCGCGCGTCACACCCCACTAAGGCGTCACATTATGCGTCACACACCAGTTCGCCGCTTCCGCATTCCCAAGCCTCGCCGCTTGCCGGTACCACCGCGTGGCGTCCGTGGCACTTCTGCCGATCCCTCGACCCTCTTCCAGACATTGGGCATAGGAAAGCATGCTCTCCGCGTGACCGCGCCGCGCCCCTTCCGCGAAGAGTTGTGCCGATTTGGGAGCACTTTCCTGCACACCTCTGCCATGCAGATACATGGTCCCCAGATTCAGACAGGCACTAGGCAATCCCGCTTCATACGCCTCCTGGCATAGCTCAAACGCACGGGCATCGTTCCGCACGGTGCCAATTCCCTTCGCATAGAAAACTCCCAGCAGGTCTTTCGCCGCAGGCTGACCACTTTGCGCCGCCGTTTCCAGCAGACGTACCGCCATCTCGGAATCAGCGCTGGTACCGGTGCCTTGTTGGTAGCATTCCGCCAGGGGCACCGCCGCAGCCTGATTTCCCGCTGCGAGTGCTTTTTCGAACCAGATAAAAGCACTCCGCTCATCCACACGGCCGTTGTCGCCGCGCAATAGAGACTGGCCCAGGGAGACCATCGCCCCGCTATCGCCAGCCAGGGCCGCCCTCTCTGTCTTGCTTTGCACGGTTGGGGTGGTTTTGGTTGGTGTGCTGCTATTGTTGGACAGGGACACCGGAGCAACGCCAAGCGCCCCACCGCCCGATCCCGGCATATCTGCGATCGGAATAGCCGCAGGAACGCGATCCATTTCGATTGGCGCCGGACCGCTTGAACTCGCCCTCGCCGCCACCGGGGGCAGGGAAGAGGACGTGGAAGTCCGGCTCGTCGGCTTCGGCTTGGCCGCAGGCGCCGGTGTCGGCGCGTCCGGCAATTCAATCTCGGGTTCCTTTGGAGGCTCCTCCGGCACGACGATGGGAATGACTTTGGCCGATTGCCAGAAGGCGCGTCCTGACAGGTGCGCGAGCGCTGCACCCAGCACCAGCGACATGAAGATCAGCATGAAAAGCCGCACCCAGAAGGGGCTGCTTTCCCGCATGTTGTTCCAGGAACTCTCCCCCGGATCCTCTTCATAATCTTCATCGTAATCCTGGCCCGCTCTCGGCCGCAGACCTGCCCTCTCTCCAGCGCCGATGTCGGGTTGCCGCATAAGCGCTTCAGCAAAGCCGATCGACGTCTGACCTGCCTGCCCGGATCGCGGGCCCGGCATCGTCTGGAGCACAGGTCCGCGTTTGGTGGGGGTATGCGTCTCGGCCGCGCGGGATACTTCCGCCGCATGGCCCTGCGCCGTGGCGGATCCACTGAGCTCCGTCCAGAAGCCGCCCGCCTTGGTGAATTGCGCCAGGTCAAACTGCTGCATCACCCGCGCAAACCGCGCCAGGAACGCCCCGCGCGATGACGGGCTTCCTTTGCGGATGCGGTTTACCTCATCATCAAAGAGTCGGAACACCGTGTCCGTCTCGGGAATGCCCGTTTCATGTCTGCCACTCCCGGCGCTCTGCATGCCTGCCAGGAAACAACCCAATGCAGCCATCCAGCCGCCATTCCAGATCGGCTCCGCTTCCTTGCTTTGAGGAAGTTCCAGTGGCAGCAGGACCGCCGGATCCGTTCCCCGACCGGAAAGGGCGTGCAGACTCGGATGCGTGCGCAGCACGATCGAAAAGCCCGGCCACTCGTTCAGCTTCTGGGAGAGCAGGCCGCTTTCTCGTGGATTTTGCTTGGCGAATCCTGTGAAGAGAAAAATGTCCTCCAGCCTCAGTCGCCTTGTGGCCAGACCAGCCTTTTCCAACTGCCCCAGTGCCGCGTCCAGACCGGCCAGCACCAGATAGGTTTCCTGCACATCGAGCTGCTGCCGCGCGTCCAGCACATCCTGCAAAGAAACGCCTTCCACCGCCGTCTCCGCCATGCATTCGATGTCTTCGTGCTCCTCCACAAAATTCACCGGCACCAGATTGGGATACTTCCCCGACTTGGGCAGATTCTGCACTAGACGCAGGCTCTCCGCGACTCCCGGCCCGGTCATCGCTCGTGGCGGCACCTGCTCCACCAGCACTTGTTGGCCCGTCTTCATCAGCATGCCGCGCATGGCATAGGGTTGTCCCGCGTCCAGCTTCTGACTTTGAATGCGCACCGTGTGCACCACGCTTCGCGCCACCTCCTGGAACGTGGCCAGCATCGGCGCCAGGAAAGGCTTCGGCTTCAGGGACGCCGCCAGTTCACCCATGGGCGGCGCAGGACAAAGCTTCTCCATCGAGGAGCAAAAAGCCTTCATCTTGTCCAGCAGTCCGGACGTGCAGGATGCCAGCAGATCCTGTAGCAGTTCCATGAAGTCCGGTGTGCTCAATTCCACCTCGCCACCCTGCGGTTTGTTCTGAAGCTGCTCCTTGAGGAAGGCCGTCAAAAACTGCGTCTGCTTCTGAAAAGCCCCCTGCGCCAGCTTAGCCTTTGCCCCTTTGGAATTAGCCCCGTCTACCAGACGGTAGTCCGCCATCTTGAGTTGGATGGTGTTGGCACCAGTTTGCACCAGACGTAGATGCTCCAGCGGATGATGGGAGGGAATCCCCTCGGCCTCCAGCAAGGCAGCAGTCACTTGCATGGCAGAGATGGTCAGCCGAATTGCCAGCCAGACTGGCAGCTTTTCCTTCCGCTCCAGGTAGGCCCGGAGGGTTTCGCCATCCACGGCTTCCGTGATGTAATACGGATTCCCCTCGTCTTCCCCGCATTCCAGCAGACGTGCCAGTTTCGGATGCCCTTTGTCCGATAACATCCCGGCGGTCTCTTCAAACGACCGCAGATTCTTCAGTGGCTCCAACAAGACATGGCAGTGCACAAAGACCTGCCGCTGGGCGTCAAACGCCAGTACCGCCACCTGTTCCGCAGCGCGCAAAACTTCGATGTTATTGCCGGCGGCGTCCTGCGCGATGTGATAGTGACGAAATTGCGTGGGGCTCGCCATGCTTAGAATAACCTGACACTTAACATTTTTAACTGAATTGCAACTTCATAGCACGGAACGAGCCATCAAAGCGAGCCGCAAGGTCACCCTCTTTTGGTCAAACAAGCGTTAATCGTGACGGTGAGGATACGGGTCCGGCACAACTGTCCGCTTCTTCTATATGACCTCCATCCAAGCAAAATGCTTGTTAAATTATGGTAATTATAGTAAAGTAGGGTTAACCGACCTTTATGGACTCCTCACAACGCATCCGCCTAATCCTTCCGGCTCTGCTTTGTCTGTCTCTGTTGGCCATAGCCCCTCCTCACGCTGAAGCCGTGATTTTGTCGAATTCAGGTGACCCCGCCTTCAATCAGGGCGCACCCACCGGAGCCTATGTGAATTCCGGCTACCAATACCTGGGCTACTTCGGCCAATACACGGGCACCATGATCTCGCCCACGCAGTTCATCACCGCCCAGCACATCGGCGTGAATAGCAGCACCTTCACCAGTGTGGCTACTGGCACCAGCTACACGGTCGACACTACAGGCTATACCGACATCGCCGGCACCGACCTGCGGATCTACGACATCACCAGCGGCGCTTTCTCCAACTACGCGGAGATCTATACCGGAAGTCTTACCGGCCAGGAAATCGTCATCTATGGACGCAGCGGGGCGCGTGGCGATTCCGTCTCCGTATCAGGCGACCTCAAAGGCTGGGAATGGGGCGACTACGATGGCATCCTGCGCTGGGGCACCAACACCATCGATGGCGTGACCAACATGGGAACGGGGCCAGTCCTCGTGGCAGACTTCGACGAAGTCGGAACTCCCTATGAAGCTTACCTGGGCCTCGGCGATTCCGGCGGCGGTGTCTTCGTCAATGACAACGGCGAGTGGAAACTGGTCGGCGTGAACTGGTCAGTGTCCGGCTACTACGACACGAACAACATCCCCGGCGACGGCAGCGAATTCCTCGGCGCTCTGTTCGACACCTCCGGCCTCTATGTCGGCAGCGGCAACTCCTGGACACCCGCGAATGGCGCACCTTCACAGTCCTACATCTCCAGCGTCACCAGCAATGCCAGCGCCATTCAGGCGGTGATCGTCGTCCCCGAGCCCGGCGGAATGCTCTTAGCCCTGCTAGGCCTGACCGCCCTCTTCGCCCGCCGCCAGCGCTAGACGCAGAGTAGCAAATTTTTGCTACATCCGACTGGTTCGCGCGTATATCCACGCATGCGTGCTCTGCCGCCTTTTTTTCTCCCCGGATTGTTAATTGCGATGCTCTCCACCGCGCTTGGTGAGACATCTCCGCCCGCACCAACTTCCGCGCCCAAGCCCGCCCCGGCTACACCCTCGGCCTCCGCTAAACCAGCACCAGCCCCCGCGCCCACATCGTCCCCGAAACCCCGGACAGCCTCACCCCCACCTCCCACCGCAGTAGCCAAACCAAGCACCCCGGCATCTTCCGGCGCAGCTACCAAACCCGGCACTGCGCCAAATCCAAATCCAAAGTCACCCGCGACTACAACCACCGCCACCCCCACCAAGCCCGTTTCGGCTCCGGTTGCCGCCGCTCCAGATAAAGCAGCGGATGAGAAAAAACCCGGTGAAGACGACGAAAAGAAACCCGATGCCACCATAGGCGCCACGCTTGCCAAGAAGAAGACCGTCCCGGAACTCGAGAAGACTTGCGACCAGATCCCCGGCCTCTTCCGCGTCTACCGCGACAAGGAAAAAGGCACGGTCTATCTCTATGTGAAGAAGAAACAACTCGGCCGCGAGTTCATCTACTTCACCCACTCCGTGAATGGCGTGCCTTCCGCCGGTCATATCCGCGGCGGCTACGGCGACTCCGTCGTCGTGAAGTTTGCCCGCCACTTCAACAAAGTGGAAGTCGTGGAGCAGAACACCGCTTTCTACTTTGACCCGGAGCACCCCTTGGCTCGCGCCGCCGATGCCAATCTCAGCCACGCCGTCCTCGCTTCTGAAGAGATCATTGCCGAGGATGAAAAGGGTATCGTCATCAATGCCGGCAACCTCTTCCTCAAAGAAGCGCTCGCCCAAATCAAACCCAGCGCCAAGGATGAGAAGAAAGCCTTGTTAGGCAAGCTGTCCGATACCAAGACCAAGTTCTCCCAGGTTCGCAGTTATCCCAAGAACACGCTCTTCGTCGTGGAGTATGTCTATGACAATCCCGCGCCACCGGCGAGACAGGATGAAGACGACGATGAAAAACGTGCCCCGGACACGGCCAACCGCCGCGCCGTCAGTGTCAGTGTGCAGCACACCTTGATCGCCATGCCGAAGTCGGATTACCGGCCCCGTGCAGACGATCCGCGCATCGGCTATTTCAGCACCCAGGTCACGGATCAGACGTCCACCGAAGCCACCCCTTGGCGCGACTTTATCCATCGTTGGGATCTGCGGAAGAAAGACCCCGCCGCCCCGCTGAGCGAACCGGTGAAGCCCATCGTCTGGTGGATGGAAAACACCACACCTTTGGAATTCCGCGACACCATCCGGGAAGCTGCGCTTAAGTGGAACAAGGCTTTTGAAAAGCTGGGCTACAAGAACGCCCTCGTCATCAAGCAGCAGCCGGATGATGCCAAATGGGATGCCGGCGATATTCGATTTAATGTCCTGCGCTGGACTTCCTCGCCTTCACCACCCTTCGGCGGTTACGGCCCCAGCTTTGTGAACCCACGCACCGGCGAAATCCTCGGCGCCGATATCATGCTCGAGTTCCTCTTTGTGAAGAACCGCATCTTCGCCACCCGCATCTGGGGCGATGTCGGACTGGCAGGGGAGGGGAGCGAAGCCGAAAGCGCGTTGGCTCTGGGCAATGGTCAGGCCTGTTGCGCCGCGCATTTCACCCAGCAGAGCCTCATGCTCGGCCAGCAGATGTTGCGCCTCCGCAAAGCAGATACCGTGGAAGTGAAGACCCTCGTGGAGGAAGGACTGCGCCATCTCATCATCCATGAACTCGGCCACACCCTCGGCCTCAATCACAACTTCCGCGCCAGCCATCTCCACACCCCGCAGGAACTTCTGGACCGCAACCTCACGCTTAAGACTGGCCTGTCCGGATCGGTCATGGATTACATGCCGCTCAATCTCGCCGCGCGCAAAGGCCAGACCACGCAGTATTACATGGATGACGTCGGCCCCTATGACGAGTGGGCTATCGAGTATGGCTACAGCACTTACGGACCCGATGTGGACGAAGCAGGTGAGCACAAAAAGCTTACCAGCATCGCAGCCCGCAGCCACGAAAGCCAACTCGGCTTCGCCAATGATGCGGATGACATGCGCCGCCCTGGCAAAGCCATCGATCCACGCGCCATGGTCGGCGACATGAGCAGTGATCCCATAGCTTACGCCAAAGGCCGCTGCGAACTGGTCCGTCAGGCGACCAAAGACCTGCTCACCACCTACCCGGAAGAAGGCAAAAGCTGGCAGGAACTGACCAATGCCTACATCACCCTCACCACGGAAAGCGGCAACGCCCTCACCGTCATCTCCCGCTTCATCGGCGGCATCTATGTAGACCGCGCCTTTGCCGGTCAGATCAAGGAAAACGCACCGCCCCCCTTCAAACCGGTGGACCGTGAGAAGCAGCTGGTCGCCATGAAAGCCTTGGCACAGTACGCCTTCGCAGCCGACGCCTGGGATGCTCCCGCCGACCTTCTGGCTCACCTCCAACAACAACGCCGCGGCTTCGATTTCCGCAGCGAAGGCGAAGATCCAAAACTCCACGAGCGCATCCGCAAACTGCAAAAGTCATTGCTCGAACACCTCCTCAGCGCCAACACCCAGAACCGCATCCTGGACAGCACCCTCTATGGCAACGGCTATCCCCTCCCTGAAATGATGGGACAACTCACCGATGCCGTCCTGGCCCCCACCGAATGGCGCGCCCCCGGCATGAGGGTGGTCCGGCAAAACCTCCAACTCGATTATGTGGACATGCTCCTGTTGGTCACCAAAAGCCCGTCACGCCAGCCCGCCTCCCAGGCTACCGCTTGGTCCGAACTGAAACGCATCGAGCAGCTCGCCAAAGAATCCACCGCCACCGCCGACGCCAGCAATCAAGCCCACGTGAACTACCTCCTCTACAAGATCCGCCGCGGCCTCGATGAGGAAAAAAACTAGCCAGGCTCTAGCCAGGACATTTTCAGACCAACTAGTTCATGCTGCGGATCTTCTCCCAATCATAATCATCAAGTTCCAACTCCACCTTCCGAGTCCTCGGTCTCGCACTTCGCCGGACCTTGCTGTCAATCACATGCAGCAGCACCACAGCCGTCACCATCCCTAGACCCGCGGCGACGCCAATCATTGTCAGCGGACGTTTCCCCATCAAACGTTCCGCAAGGTGAGTCGGGCTCAGTTGATACTGAATCCATCGTGCTTCCGCACTGATCTCCCTTCGCCCTTGCTGCAACGTGGCCACTGCCTGTTCCTTCGTCATCGGAGGCGTAGCCTCAGATGAAGCCGCTGTCGTCAATGTGTCATTCCCTTCAGCCATAGCCGATCCTTCTTTAATTCTTTAAATGTTTCTTCAAACCAGGCGTGCGCTTTAATCTTATGCCAGAGCAGACCTCCTAAAATTGCCGCGATCAGGAAGTGCGCGCCGCACGTTGCCGCAGCCGCATTCAGCCATGTCCAGCCCGCGTGATCAGTCAGCAGGCCAATGATCGTAAATACTAATAAGGTCCATGCCACCAGGATGGTGATGCAGCACACCACCGCCATGATCAACAACAAGATGATCTGACCAAATGCCTCTTTAGCCTCAATCGTGAGAAGCATGCCTCGCCCTTCCAGATACTTCAGAAATGGATCAAAGAGCCGATGCTTAAAGATAGGATTGATCTTCGCATGCTCCGCCACGTACCCATGCGGGCTCCACGTCTCCACATCCGGTCCTTCCTTCGCCAGCACAGAGTCTTCCGTGGGCTTATCGGAAAGCGCCGCCAAAGGCGACAGCTGTGCATATGAGGAGGGCTTGATGTTTCGTCCCCGCAGCACCGCATAAGCCTGCGTAAACTCAGCTCCATACAGCAGAATACACGAGGCATAATACACCCACAGAATCAGCAGAATCACGGAACTCGCTGGCCCATATGCATTCGCCGTGCTCTCGCGTCCCAGATACCAGCTCAGCCCCAACTTGCCCAACTCAAAGAGGATCGCTGTGATGAGTGCACCAACCCAGACATCCCGCCATTGAATCTTCGCATCCGGCAGGATCTTGAAGATCATCGCAAACAGCGTCGTCACCATCGCCATCGAAACGCCGGTCGTAATGACCGTCCAGATCCACGTTGGTAAATTCAGAACCTCATTGAATCGAGCATTCAAGGCCGCCACACCGGAACTCAACACCAGCGACATCAGCAGCAGAAAACCAATCACCAGCACCATGCCGAAGTTCAGAAACTTCGTCCGGATCATGAAGGCAATGCCCACCCCCTTTTTGATCTCTACTTCCCAGATCGTGTTGAGCGCGTCCTTGAGTTGGCCGAGCACACCGGAAGCGCCCAGCAGCAGAGTCGCGCCGCCTACCAACGTTGCGATAATCCCCGACTTCGGCGCCGAGGCACTCTCCACCATCGCCTGCAAGGCAGAAGCCGCCTGGCTACCCACGTATCCCTTCAAGAAATCATAGATCTGCCCCGTGGCTGCTTCTTCATCCAGAATCAGTCCCGCCAGGCCAATCGTGATGATCAAAAGCGGCGCCAGCGAAAATACCGAGTAGTAAGATAAGGCCGCACTCAGCCGCAGCGCGTTGTCATCGTTCCAGGATTTAAATGCTTCCTTGAAGACATTCAACCAGGCCATGACGCGAGTTTTCATGCTCGCCTTTTCAGAGGTGAGCGGCTGCGTTGGTGGCGTTGATGAGATCGAGGATTCCGTATCCATGGCGGCACAGGTCGTCTTTGCAGGTTCGCGCCACGAAGCGCCTTCGGCCGTGTTCCTAATAAGCCGCGAGCTTCCATCGCAAGGGGCCATGCTTGCCCCCTCATGCGAATCCCATGAAGCGCCCGTCATCCTACTGGTAACCGCCCAAACTCTTTCACCTCCTTTGCTCATGAACACGCAGACCCAATCCCAACCTGAGAAGATCGTCCTCATCCCGCCGACGCATGAGCAGTCCGTCTTCAGCTTTCATGTGGAGGAAAGCCTCATGCCCTCTTTCCAGGAATTTCTTCGTGGGAAGGGTCTGACCCCTTGGCGGCCTCCGGTTACCCTGGAGAATAAACAAGGCCCGGACGGCTCCCAAATCATCCAGATCGATTTCGAGACCGATAAGAAGCAGTCGGAGTTGGAAGCCTTGGCCGCTGAGTTCCTCCGCGCTTCGAACGCCGCCGAATCCATCAGAGCCTAACTGCCGCAATCTCAGCATTGCGCTGTTGCAGCAGCTCGATGACTTCCTCATCGGAGGTCTGCGAGAAGTCGTCGTAAAAGCGACCTACCCCCCAGAACTCCCGGGGAATCGCATACGCCACGATCGCGTCTGCCACTTCTTGAATGCGGGCATACGCGCTGTCGCTCGCCACCGGCACAGCGACAATAATTTTGCTGGGCTCCAGCTTCCTCAGCGACTGCACCGCCGCTTCCATCGTCGCACCCGTCGCTAGTCCATCATCCACCAGGATGACGCAATGCCCTGCAATCATTACCGGGCTCTCCTGCGACCTATCTCCAATCGCATAGGCCGCTTCACGCCTCGCCAGTTCTCGCCGTTCCTTTGCCAGCACATCGGCCAGTGCCTTCTCCCGATCTTGCACATGCTTCAGCACGTCTTCATTCGTCACCACCACACCGCCTGAGGAGATCGCACCCATGGCCAGTTCCTCATGCCCCGGCACACCCAGCTTCCGCACAATCCACACATGCAGCGGCGCATTCAACGCCTGAGCGACCTCATACCCCACCGGCACGCCACCTCTGGGCAGTGCCAGCACCACCCTCTCTTCGTCCTTCGCATCCTGCTCAAAAATCTCAGCTAACAATGCCCCCAACTCGCGACCAGCATGCCGCCTGTCGCGGAACTGAGGAGCAAAGTCAGCTGATTCCATGAGGACCCTGTTAGACGCCGAGCTTATCTATCAGACCGGCACCGGAAACTCCGCCTGTTTCGCAAAATGCTCCACCAGCTTTGTCACCGGGGTGGTCGTGAGATCCCGCTTGAGATTGATGGAAAGCTTCGCGAGGCATTTCTTGTCGACGCCATCCAGGATCGCGCCATTGATCTCAGATGGCGCCGCGAATCCCCAGCTTTCTCCATTTCTGCTGCCCACCCAGGTTTCGATCTGCTGAGCCACTTTGCGGAAGCATCGCATCTCCATTTCCGCTTCCAAAGGGAGCCGTTCCGCGGACGAGCCGTCTTTATTGGGAGTTCCCGTGTTGCCAAATCGGCCTGCCTTGTCCGTGACGAGTTCGCTCAGCTTGTTGGCGCCTTCCTCGATTTCGATCGCATCAAACTTTCGAAGTGAACCGCTGTCCTGCTTTTCGTAAGCGATCGCATGGCCTCGGTCCGCAACGATGATGAATGAAGGTATCTTGTTCATAATCATGATTCGGGGTGCAACAATCCCCCGGCTGCATGATGTGGTCCCACGCCGCGGAAAGTCGGAAAAAAGGAAAGGCTCGCCAGAGTGGCCCGTACCTCTTCTTCCACGCCTTTTTCACGCCATGCTTCCGATCCGACACCTTCTCGCCCTGCCTCTCCTTTTCGCCCCCCTCGTCCCTTCGGTCGCCCAGGAAGACCCTGTCTATGACGTGGTCATCTACGGCGGCACTTCGGCCGGTGTGGCTGCGGGCGTGCAGGCAGCCCGCATGGGTGGCACCTCGGTGATCATCGAGCCGACGAAATTCCTCGGCGGCCTCACCACCGGCGGTCTCGGCGCCACGGATATCGGGAACAAGCGCGCCATCGGCGGCATCGCGCGGGAGTTCTACCACCGCATCTGGCAATACTACAACGAGCCCAAGGTCTGGAAGCAGCAGACCCGTGAAGATTACTTCGCGAAAAAGCACCACGGCAACTCCGGTGCAGAGGACACCATGTGGACCTTCGAGCCTCATGTCGCTTCCAAGGTGTATGATGCCTACGTTGCCGAGTACAAGCTCCCGGTGGTGTATGGCGAGCGGCTCGATCTGAAGAAAGGCGTCGTCAAAGATGGCGCCCGCATCACCGAGATCATCATGGAGAGCGGCAAGAAGTTCCGCGGAAAGATGTTCATCGATGCCACCTATGAGGGCGACCTCATGGCCAAGGCCGGTGTGAAATATCACGTGGGCCGCGAAGCAAACGCCACCTATGCTGAGACCATCAATGGCATTCAGACCAGCCATGCCGTCAGCCACCAGTTCAATGTGAAGGTCGATCCTTACATCAAGCCCGGTGACCCCAAAAGCGGCGTCATCGCCGGCGTGCAGACCGATGGCCCCGGCAAGGAGTTCGCAGGCGACCACCGTGTGCAGGCCTACAACTTCCGCATGTGCACGACCGATGCTCCTGACAATATTGTGCCTTGGCCGAAGCCTGCCAATTACGACGAAGCCCGCTTCGAGCTCGCCCTCCGCAATGTGGAAGCAGGGGACAAGCGCATCTCCTGGTCGCCTTCCTGGATGCCTAATCGCAAGACCGACACGAACAACAACTACGCGGTCAGCACGGATAACATCGGGATGAACTACAAATACCCTGACGCCGATTACGAGGAGCGCGCCAAGATCGTGCAGGAGCATGTGGACTACCAGATGGGCCTCATGTGGACCCTGGCGAATCATCCCCGCGTGCCGGAGGCTATCCGCGCTTCTTACGCCAAGTTCGGTCTGGCCAAAGACGAGTTTAAGGACAACGGCCACTGGCCGCGTCAGCTCTATGTGCGCGAAGCCCGCCGCATGATCTCCGAATACGTCATGACCGAGCACCACTGCCGCCGGGAAAAGATCGCCGAAGACTCCGTCGGCATGGGCGCCTACAACATGGACTCCCACAACTGCCAGCGCTACATCACCCCGGAAGGTTATGTGCGGAATGAAGGCGATATCCAGGTCGGCGTGCGCCCGTATCCCGTCAGCTTCCGCTCCATCCGCCCTGCCGCTGAGCAGTGCACCAATCTCCTCGCGCCCGTCTGCCTGAGCGCCTCTCACATCGCCTACGGCAGCATCCGCATGGAGCCCGTCTTCATGGTCCTCGGCCAGAGCGCCGCCACCGCTGCCATCCAGGCCGTGAAGGACGGTGTGGAGATCCAGAAGATCAGCTATGACAAACTCAAGACCCAGCTTTTGAAAGACAACCAGGTGCTCGATTTCGAGTCACCCCTCATCCCGCCAAAGAAGACCGTCTCCAAGGACAAACTCGCTGGCATCGTCGTCGATGAAACCGAAGCCGAACTCACCGGCTTCGAGTCCCACGGCAACACCACCTCACCCTTCGTCGGCCTGCTCTACGCCCACGACGGCGACCAGAGGAAAGGCGAACAAAAAGCCATCTTCACCGCCAGGCTCCCCGAAGCTGGCACCTATGAAGTCAGCATCGCCTACACCGCCCTGAAGAACCGCGCCACCAATGTCCCCGTCACCATCAAAAGCGCCGACGGCGAAAAGACCATCACCGTCAATCAGCAAAAGACCCCGCCCGTAAATGGTCTCTTACTGCCCCTCGGCACCTTCAAGTTCGATGCCGCCACCCCCGCCATCGTAGAAATCACCAATAAAGACACCGACGGCCACGTCATCATCGATGCGGTGCAGTGGGTGAAGAAGTAAGTCGTATCGGCTCCTGCGGAAGATGCTTTGCGCTGCGGCTTGCCGCATGCGCGGAGTGGGGGTTCAAGTGCGATTGAGGGTTTGCACTGGCGCGAAAAGGCGTGAACTGCCGCAGAGGCGCGCAGGAATCCGAATTATTCCTAACTACGTAGTTAGTGATTGCGGCGTGACCCGAAGCCGGAGACCGGGTTTCCAAGTGCGGTGGGGTGTTTGCAAAGGCGCGGAAAAGCGTGAAGTGGCGCAGAGGCCCAATGGAATCCGCGAAACCGTTGACTACGTAGTCAACGCTGGCGGCGCGACGAGAAGCTGGAAATTGGGTGACCAAGTGCGGTTGGGTGTTTGCACTGGGCCAAAAAGGCGCCAAGTGGCGATGGGCCTTGTCGGAATCAGCGATATTGCGTACTATGTAGTACGGAACAGGAGAAAAAGTTGCGTTGCCGGGATCGGGAAGCCGGTTGGGTGAGGTAGGGTTGTTGTGGTGGAGGCGGATTGACACGAGTGACAGTGCCAGAGGTGGCTTCAGGCGCAATGTTTACCAGGGGCGGTTGGATCCTGGTGGCTCACGATTAGCTGGTGTGGCATCACAAATCTGCCAGTAGGATATGGCAACCACATTTGGCTTTCTATAGAGAACCTATGCGGTAAGATTTTTCCATCGTGAACACAGTTACCTCAAAAAAAGGCCAAATTGTTCTGCAGAGTTCGAAGTGGGAGCAATTGCATCGGGTGCCAGGACAAGATTTTGATGTGTTTATTGAAGACGGGGACACGATTCTGCTGCGGCGCATCTCTCATTCACTGAATCATGTGTTGATCGATCATCTGTTGGCCTGTCCCACACATTTTGAGGTGCCACCACGGGCCAAGGATTCCACACCGCATCTGGCCCTGAGAGCTACCTTGTAGATACAAATGTTTTCAGCAAGCTCGCCAAGCCGAGACCTGACGACCAGGTGATAAACCAATTGAAGATGATTCAGAGACGCCACCCTACAATTCAGAGACTTTCACGTGAGATTACACTGACGGCGCATCAAAACTTAGCAGAAATTGTGGGATTCTAAACTATGATCGCTATTCCAACAAAAATCACACTTGGCACAATTGACGCACTTCTCGATCAGGTTCGAGCTGATCCGGGCGCGATCTTGAAATTTCCTTCTGTGTTGGAACTGCGAGGGGTATTGTCATCAACCTATTTGCAATTCATCATATCCTGGGCGGCTGTCTCAACTCGAAAAGAAATTGAATTCACCGTTTCAAATGCCACAAGCTGCGACTTGCTATACAGGTCAGCAGAGACCTTTATCCCAATCATTTTTGCTAAAAAAGTGACGGTTCGTCTCCGCGGAAGCAGCGGTGCGCTCCCGATAAATCTTGCCCAAATGCAGGTCAAAGGACTCGACTTTTTTGCACCAACGGATGGAATGGAGGCGCAACAAAACCTGTTTGGTGAAAGCGAATTGATGCTTAGAAACGTGCCCAGTAAGGGGCCACGAGTCCATTTGTTAGCTTGCGATGCATACGCAGGCCACGAGTCCCCCCATTGGTTCTATACTGGAGGAAAACATTTAAGACAAGTCAGGAAAAAAAGTGATATGGCGTCACTTGTTAGAAACGTCTTAGGCACCATGCATAAGTTTCTTATTTCTACAAGGAAATTTGGTGGTTGGAGCACAACCTTGCCTGAAATTCTCGGAGATGTGCTATTCGAGCTCGTGGATAATACAGAAAGGTGGGCTCGAAAAAGTCTTCAAGGCGAATTCATACAATCCATCCGCGGCGTGCAGTTCGACGTGAGATTTGATTTCCCCAAAAATCGTACACGTATCGAGAGTATCGCATCTGATATACCACTGATAGCAGACTTTGTTCAATATCATTCATCTCCCGGTCGATATGAGAACCTGGGGTTACTCGAGATGGTGGTTTTTGATGGAGGGCCGGGTATACCGTCAAGAGAATTATTACGGAGGGAGATATCGACGCCAACAATTGAAGATGAATACGACGCGGCGCGGCAATGTCTGAAAAAGTACGGGACGACATCAGGTCAAGTGCACCGTGGGTACGGACTTGACCGGGTTCTGGATCTAGTATCGACAAGTCGAGGATTTGTGTATCTAAGGACCGGCAGATTAGTGTTGTATCGTGATTTCGCTAATGATCCCATATCGCAGGATGAAAATTCTAGCGAGGGTTCTGGTTTTGAGCGTTTTGTTATGTTCGATGCAACGACGAGATCAACGAAAGCCATCTCCCATCCACATGTCGAAGGGACCTTTTTGTCTGTGATACTGCCATTCGATTCCTCTCAAGCTTTATGAGCGCTTTTTGTCATTTCGACATCTCGTCCAAGAATGCTGATAGTAAGCATGAGAGAATGTCAGTACTTTTTACTCCGGGAAGGTTGAGCCGCGCGAAGGATGCGGTGGATGAACTGAAGGAGCTTTTATCAGGGGCGTACACGCCATCGCGGACAATCCTTATTGGGTTGCAAGACGATATAGTTAATCTTAGAAAGCTTGCAAAAAGCGAGGTGCTTTCCGCTGCAAACCTGCCCATAGACCTCGATAAATTGCAAATTTTATACTTTGGTCAACGGGGCTTACTGTACCGTGATTCTGACAATCAAAGGGTTAGTTCACAACTTGAAGAACGCATAAGACGACAAGGGATGACAAGAATCTTCGTCAAGCGTGGCGGGCTTATGTCCTCAGGAGTTTCTTATCATTACGTAAAGCCTTCGGGCTCCCATTCCACAAAATTCTTGCGTCCAGGAAATATTTTGAGGTCTAATGCTGAGGTTGCCTTCATCGCGGCTTGGATCCTCAGATACCTTACTGAATTTACTCCAACTATTTATTCTGATACAGCATCGATTACTCAAATAGCGTATGCTTCGGTTGCCATGGGTAAAAGAATCGGAGTTTGCAAGATCGATCCGCAAATACACAGCTTTGGCTCATACAGTGGTCTGAGAAATATGGATTCCATCAATGCGGAGCTCGATGACGTTGTGTTGGTGTCCGCGACAACCAGCGGAAACCTTACTGCTGAAATAGCAGGTAGAACCGGCGCTAGTTCCTCAAATATTATCACATTGTTTTCAACGGTGGAGAACGGCAGCCTGTGTAATTTAAGTCATAGTGAAGAACTGAACCCTAACGGAATTGACATAATTCAATCGTATTCAGTGTCGCGTTGTGTGGAGTGTGCGGCAGGATCTTTGCCGATAACAATCGCAGGAGACTCATTCCTCCCCGAAACTCCTGAGCCTAAGGTTAGACTATTGCGCCGGAGCGACGCCCCATCTTGGCACGCACGAGTATTAAGTATGATCGAAAAAAAGAAAGTAGCCAGGTGTTTTCGGCCGGCTCTTTCAACTGGAGATAGAGATTATACGTTATTTTGTGACTTATCTAGACTATGTGGTGGCGATTCATTCAAGAATAATTTTCAAGGGCGTTTGTCTAGACTGCTTGTGCTGGGGGTAGATGTAATCATCCACTTGCCGGACGAGGCGTCACGAAAGATAGGCGAAAAGGCGCGGAGCATGTATCCTGCAAAGCAAAGGCCTAAGCTTCTTGTCGCAGATAATACATTGAGCACGGAGCTCGCCAAATGTAAGAATGAGTTAGATAGAAATATTTCCGTCATTGTAATTGCGTCCTGCGTTGCCGGTGGCTTCACATTGCTTGCCACAAGTAGGGCACTGCGTAATGTGGCCGACAAGATTTCGTATTTTGTTGCGCTCGCGATGCCGCCTAGCAAGGAAGCGTGGGATCAAATGCAAAGCAACCTCAGTCATCGAAACGATGAGCAAGGTGGCAATCTTGTTGAGGTGGTTTGGTTAGCACCTTTGCCACGGTCGATCGTTGGGCTCCCTTGCCCTTGGAAGCTGGAATATGATTGGTTGAGGGAGTGCGAGAACCTGTCTAATTATCCAATACTGGAAAGTAGGCTGAATTTGTTCAATAACAAGGATGCGAGTCGCAATAATGGCCTCATTGAGAATGTCTTTCTGTCCTCTTTCGGTGGAGACGCTTTGACGCTGGCGCCTAATTTCGCGTTCCACAAATGCGCTCAGGACGCTCTTTCACAAGCTGACGTTTTTATGATTGTCTCTTCAATACTACATCATCTTCGAAGTCCGAAGGTAAAGGATGGGCTGAGGCAAACTATGAACAGTCACGTACTCTTAGATCCCGAGAATTTTGCACGGTACAATGATGCTGTATTGCAAGCGGCACTTTTACGTGCGGCGCATGCCTCTGAACTGGCGTTTGCTACTCACGCGTTAGCCAGCCAAAGCATGGCCGACTTGATATGCAGGATGATTGCTATGCATAAAGATGAGGAAGGCCGAGCATTGCCTGAATTCTTGCTGGCACTTGTTACAAAGAGGATGTCTCTAGTGTCATCGCATCTAAAACTCGTGATTGATTGCTTGAATGATGATGTAAACGGGTGTGAGTATTTTAAGTTATTCTGCGGAGAGCTAAATGAAATCGCTGTCAGTATTTAACACTTTTGGCCTTCTTGCGAAAGCACGGCTACGCTCTTGAGGGAGTAAGAAACTTCACATTAGTTGCGCAGTATGATAGACATAGGACTTGGCCAAGGGTAAAAATTCGAGCTACCTCTCCGGTAGCAATGGCGTTGAGCACCCCAGGCATGTCTTGGCGTCCTGATAAGTGATCCCACCTGTCGGGCCAGCAAGGAAAATCAGTTTTTAGCCGGGTACACGGGCAGTACCGCAATCACGCCCTCTGGCCTATAGGCTGTGGAATTCGCACGATCACTTTTTAAGAACATGTGCGTTTTCATCTCATCCGTCGCCTCAAGCATCTTGGGGAAAATAAGGATGGGAATTTTGCAGATGAATGACCTTAGGCTCTATCCCAAAATCTTCTTAAACGCATGTCCTTCGTTCTGATCAATGCGCTCGGGGCGACCTTTATGATGGTAGATCAATTGCGTGTGATCAACACCCAACAGGTGCAGCACGGTGGCGTGAAGATCATGCACATGAAGCTTATCCTGAATGGCATACAGGCCGAGTTCATCGGTGGCGCCGATGGTTTGACCGCCTTTGACCCCGCCGCCTGCCATCCACATGGTGAAGCCGTTGGGGTTATGGTCGCGACCGCCGCCTTGCTCGCTCATGGGGGTGCGACCGAATTCGCCGCCCCAGATGACGAGGGTTTCGTCCAGGAGGCCGCGTTGCTTGAGATCGGTGAGGAGACCAGCGATGGGACGGTCCACGGCGCGGCAAAGCTTGCTGTGGTTTTCTTCCAGCTTGTTGTGGGCATCCCACTTGCTGCCAGCGCCACTGTAAAGTTGCACAAAACGCACCCCGCGCTCGACGAGTCGACGGGCCAACAGGCAGTTGCGGCCATAGACAGCGGTGTCTGCCTGATCCATGCCGTAGAGGGTCTTGGTCATGGCGGATTCCTTGCTCATGTCCACCGCATCCGGCGCCTCGGCCTGCATCTGGTAGGCGAGTTCATAGGAGCGGATGCGGGCTTCCAATTCCGTGTTGTCCGTGCGGGTTGCGCCGTAGTCCTTGTTGAGCGCGCCGAGGAAATCGAGCTTCTCCCGCTGGCGGCTATTGGTCATGCCTTTGGGATTGTCCAGATACTTGATCGGCACACCGTCGGAGTTGAACTCCACGCCCTGATAAACAGCCGGCATGAAGCCGCTGCCCCAGTTCCGCACGCCGTTCACCACGGTGCCTTCGCTGTCCTTGATGACGACGAAGCCGGGCAGATTGTGATTCTCAGAGCCCAGGCCGTAGTTCACCCACGCGCCCAGCGAAGGACGGCCTCCGAAAATGGAACCCGTATTCATCTGGCAGACGCCACCGGCGTGATTGATGCCGTCGGAGACACAGGAGTTGATAACCGCGAGGTCATCCGCGTGTTCCGCCACGTTTTCAAACCAGTCGGAGATCCACAGGCCGCTCTTGCCGTATTGCTTCCAGGAACGACGGGACTCCAGCAACGGCGCGCCGCTTTCACCCATGGCCAGCACGGGTTCCTTAAAACTGGGGGGCAGTTTCTGGCCGGCCATCTCATTGAGAAGCGGCTTGCGGTCGAAGGTATCCAGATGGCTCGGACCGCCTTCCATGAAACAGAAGATGACGTTCTTCGCCTGGCCCAGGCGCGAAGGCAGTTGCTTCAAGACCGGATGCGTGGGCATCGCCGCGCCCATGAGCGGTTCCTTCATGAGGGCAGCCAGGGCTACCGCGCCAAAGCCGGAACCGGCGCGGCCGAGGAATTGACGGCGGGAAGTCGGGATATCGTAGTTATGGCAAGGCATGGCGGCGGACTAATTAGTGAAGGTAAATGAATTCGTTGGTGTTGAGCAGCACGTGGCAGAGGTCAGCCATGGCCTGCTGGCGGGGATCGAGAGCTTTGGGCGGCGCTTCCGCACTGGCCCAGACGAGCGGGTCCGTGGGGCCTTCCTTGGCATTCCAGGTGACGATAGCTGGCGCGCTCCACTTTGACGGATCGGAAGTGAAGGCTTCTTCCGGCAGGATGCCGCGGGTCACGCGGGCTGCTTCAATGCGGCCATCCCACTGATGAGACGATGCGCGTTTGTTCACGCCGCCGATCACGAGATTGGAAACGCCTTTGCTGAGACCGGTGCGGACGCTGTGGGGCACCACTGAGGTCAGTTCGGGCGCATTGGGTTTGCCCATTTGCTGGACGCGGAACGTAACGGTGTGGGCGGCACAGGAAACCTGCACGCTCACATGATAGGTCGCTCCCAGTTCCAGGCGGATATCTGAAGCCACGGGTTCATGGGTGATGTTCCGGTTTTCATCTTCACCCACCAGCTGGATGATGAAGTTGCGCGGCTTGAAGCGGGATTTCTCCCCCGTGACGCCGATGCTCCAGCCAAAGGACTCTTCATTGTCCTTCCCATTATTCCAGCGGGAAGCGATGGTGCGGACAGCCGCGGCGGTATCGACGCTATTGAGCTGGATCACCGCTTCCACCGTGAATTCATCGCCCTCCTTCTGGGCATTCTGAGCCACCAGCCGTTCATGCGGCGTGTTCTCCTTGAACAGGCTGGCATTCTCCAGATCCGCAGCCGTGGGCTTGGCAGAGGGGGCATCCTGTTCGGCGATGCGTTGTTCAATAAAGGCTTCCGCCATGGTGTTTTCCTTGGCAGTGGGCGGACGGCCCAAAGCGAACTGCCACACTTCATCGACGGAGTAGACGCGGGAGGCCAATTTCTGCGCGCGGCTCAGGGTCCATTCGCCGTTCAGCATGAGCAGGGCCTGTGTGGGCGTGGTGGTGCTTTGACGTTCGGACGTGCTCGCGAAGCCTGCGGGGGCATCCATGGCGCGCAGCAGTTCGTTCTGGCTGTTGCGCTTCTTGATCGTGTAAATGGAGCGGCGCGTGCCATTGCCATCGGCGGAAGGGCCGCCTTCCGTCAGATCCAATTCACCGCTGGCGGCGAGCATGGCATCACGCACCTGCTCGGCGTCGAGTCGGCGGGGATTGAAGCGCCACAGGTATTTGTTACCGGGGTCGACCTTGGCGGCGAGTTCAGGCACCTCACGATGCGCCGTCTGCCGGTAAGTCGCCGTCAGCAGGATCTCGCGGTGCAGCTTCTTGAGGCTCCAACCATTCTTGATGAAATTCTGAGTGAGGTAGTCCAGCAGTTCGGGATGCGAGGGCGCTTCGCCCAGCTTGCCGAAGTCATTGGGAGTCGGCACCAGGCCACGGCCAAAGAGATAATGCCAAACGCGATTCGTGATGACGCGCGTCGCAAACTGATTGTCCGGACGGGTAATCCAGGCGGCCAGCGCAGAGCGGCGGCCCGTGGAGTTCGCCATCGGCTTGATGACGGGTTCCTTCGGCTCCAGTATGGTCAGGTAGCCGGGCGCGATGTCCGTTTCACCCTTACGGTTTTTGAGGATATTGGGCGGCGCTTTGGCCATGGCATCCGTCGCGACGAAGGCGTCCAGCAGAGGTTTCGGCTTGATGTTGTCGAACTTCTTCAGCTCCTCTACGAGCGCCAGATACTTTGCCTTCACGTCTTCCTTCTTAATACTCTTGATGGGGTCGAAGCGCTCCCGCTCATAGTTTGTCTGGCGTTCGCAGAAGTAGCCGTATTGCCAGTCCTGGGGCTCCCGTTCTTCCGGCTTCTTGTCCACCATCGCACGAATGTCCGCCGTGAAGCGCTCATAGGCCTTCTTCATGCTGTTCTGGATCATCGGCTCGATGATCGCATCGATTTGTTGGCGGATGTCCTTCGTGGCTTCTTCCCAAACAGCCTGCTGCCTTGCGAACTCAGCCTTTTCAGCATCCGTGGCGAGCTTCATGTCATCGCGCCAGCGTACCGGAGCGAAGAAGGCACGGAGACGGTAATAATCCGCCTGCAGGATGGGATCGAACTTGTGGTCATGGCAGCGGGCGCAGCCGAAGCTCAGGCCGAGGAAAAGCTCCCCTGCATTGTCCGTCATGTCCGTAAGGATCACGTCATATTGGCCGCGGGCATCACGTTGATTGTACTCGTAAATGGGATTCCGCAGATAGGAAGTCGCCACCAGCACATCGGGGTTCTTGGCGTCGATTTCATCGCCAGCCAACTGCTCGCGTACGAACTGGTTGTAGGGCTTGTCTGCGTTCAGGCTCTTGATGACATAGTCGCGGAATGCAAAGGCGGCGGGGCGAGCGGCATCCTGGTTGTAACCATCGCTCTCCGCATAGCGGGTGAGGTCCAGCCAATGCTGTGCCCAGCGCTCGCCATAGCGGGGACTGGCGAGCAGTTCATCCACCAGCTTTTCATAAGCTTTCGGATCCTTGCTGTTCACAAACGCCTCGGCTTGTTCCTTCGTGGGCGGCAGGCCGTGCAGACCGAAATACAAACGGCGCACCAGTTCGTGACGATCCGCTTCCTCAGCAGGCGTCAGGCCCACTTCTGCGAGCTTCTGCGCGATGAAACGATCAATATTCGTCGCGGCCCATTTGTCTTTGACCACGGGCGGTTTCGGATTCGTGAGGGGCTGAAAGGACCAGAACTTCCGGTCTTCGGGTGTGAAGCCAAACTCATCCACATTCACGCGACTGGCTTCTGCGGCAGGCCAGGGAGCGCCCAGCTTGACCCATTGTTCCAGGACAGCGATCTCTTTGTCAGGCAGCTTTTCTTTGGGAGGCATCTCCAGCTCGGAGTCCTTGTAATGCACTGCCGTCATGAGCAGAGACTTGTCAGGATCACCGGGGACGACCGCCGGGCCAGCGGAACCACCGGCGGTGATATAGCCGATGTTGTCCAGGCGCAGGTCGCCTTTTTGTTTCTTCTCACTGTGGCATTCGTAGCAACGATTCGCCAAAATGGGCCGCACTTCGTTTTCAAAGAACTTCATCTTGGCGCGTTCGGCATCGTCATCCACAGCCGCGAGGAGCGTGGTGGCCGTCAGCATAACCGCCGCAGCGGTAAGGGTGATTTGAGAAACGAACTTCATGCGGAGTGAGGAGAGGAAAGAAAAGAAGGGAAAAGCGTGAGGGAGTTGTCAGGAGCAGAGGCGTGGGATGCTACTCCTTCAGTCGGGCCCGCAGGGTGGGTGGCCGTCCCGTTGGATGCTCCTTGGAAGCGAACGCATGCGCCAACCCGGAGGAGTCGGTTTCACCCGTTTCACGAACGATGACAAAACTCGCCAAACCATTCTGGTCTTGCCGCAAAAACTCCAGAAGCGTATCGCCCCGGACCGTCAGCGGGCCACCGGAACCGCCCCGGGGAATCCAGAATTCCGCCAGCTTCTTGAGCTTATCGGGTTGTGGGCCCGCCTCGTTGCAGCCGGGGAAAGTATCCCAGAGCATACCCTTTTCGTCCCAGGTATCGAGGTCCTGATCCATCACGCCATAGACGGCGAAGCGGGAATCCGGAACCATGGAAGAAAAGCCAAAGCCGCTGGGCTCGGGATCGAGCACGATCTGCGCTTCCATGACGTCGGGTAATTTGAGCTGGGAGATATCGAAGCTGATAACGGCGCGGCGCTCGTTTTTGAAGCTCGGCGGAAGCTCCGAGTGTTTCACGATGATAAGAGGCTGCGTGCCCAGCGGAGCACCATTGTCCCCACGGCGAACGTAGCCGTCCTTGCCCTTGCCGAAGGAAGTTGGGATGGCGAGCCAGCCGCCTTCTTCCTGGACTTGTTTGCCATGGATCGGTTCCTGCCCAAGAGCGGTGGCGCCGGACTTCACGTGCAGGCCTTTGCCTTCGGTGAGGAGTTTCTTGCCGCCTTCAGGCAGGCCTTCGATTTCCACTTCGCCTTCGAAAACCCGCACTTGGGAGTTGCCAGCGGAGCCGGCGGTGACGCCGAACTTCGTGCCTAGATCCACGACCTTGATGTCTGGAGTATCGATGACAAATCCGTGCGCGGGTTCGGGCACTTCCGCCGTGACCGTGCCTTCCACGAGGCGACAATGCATGGCGGTGAGAACTTCCAGTGTCGTGGGAGCTTCCATGGTGACGACCGCGCCGCTTTCGAACTTCAGCGTGGCGATGCCTTCCACGAGCGCGAGCTTGCCGGTGCCGAGCTTGGAGTCCACAGAGGTGGGCAGATCAGACCCGGCCCATTTGCAGTTCTCTGCTTCAATGAGGGTAGCAACGGTCTTAGGCGCGGCTGGGGTGTGATCCCCATTGCCAAAGGTGAAGAAACTGCCCGTGAGGGTCAGAGCAGCCGCAGCAGCAGCCGACCAGATGATGGGCGACCAGCGACGCTTCGTCGGCATGGCAATGACATTGTCAGGCAAGGGTAGGGCCGTGGGTTCGTCTTGGTCGAGAAGATCCACGAGCGACTCGCGGCCCGCGCGGAGATTCGCGTGGAGCCATGCTTGATCGACATACTCAGCACGCAGGGCTTCATCGGCGACGACGTCAGTCTGAAATTGCTCCCACTCATTAGGCGAGAGCAAACCGTCCAAGGCTTGTTGGATGCGGTCCATGTTGGGGGATGACAATGATTCACTCATGCTCATGAGGCGACGGCACGGCCGGTTTCACGGCTCACACATTCATTCAATACCTGCCGGATGCGGCTCAGCAGGCGGTACACGGCTTCCACGGTGCGTTCGCTTTTGGCGGCGATCTCTTCGACACCGCAGTCTTCATAATAACGCCACACGATGATCTTCCGATGCGCCTCCGGTAGCTTGCGCAGGCAGGCCTTTAGGGCTTCGGCTTTTTCATCCAGAGCATCGGCCCGGCGGTCAATCTCAGAGGCCACGGCTTCGATGAAGCTTTCTTCCAGCGGGGAACTCTCGCGCTTCTTTTGGGAGCGGCGGTAATTCAGAATCTGGTTGGTGGCGATCTTCCGTGCCCAGGCGCGGAAGTTGGAGCCGGTTTCAAACTTGGAAAAATGCTTCCATAGGGTGACTTTGACCTCTTGGAGGATGTCATCTGCATCCGCCGCGCTGGCTACGAGGCTGTACACATAAGACGCCAGCCAGCGATCATGCTGCGTCAGTAGACGCAGATAGGCTTCGGTGTTTTCCGTGTTGGTATTGGTGTTGTCGGCTGGGCCAGAGTCCATGAATCCCAGCATAAGGTTCGGCGGACAGGGAATCGGACATTTATTTTGAGAAAAGGGCGAAATTGTTTGGGCACTGGTGGGGGAAGTCGTGGGTGGGAGGAGATTTGGTGGGTTTGATGGGTTTGGTTTTTTCTCACACGCTGCGAAGCCCGACGAAGGAGGAACCACAAAGGCACGAACGGTCCGTGTGACTGCGTTTTGGGTAAAAGTGGGAGTCTGAAGGACGAACGAAGTAATGGGAAAAGGAGATAGCTGCCCAGGGCCTGCGCGATTCACTTCCCCGCGAGGTGCCGATAGCCGCCACCCTTTGTGCCTTTCGCTCGGGCGACTCGTAGGTGCCTTTGTGTGAAAAGAACAGACGCTATTCCTGCCCCAGACGCCGTCCGTCTGCTATTTCACCCCTTCTGGCAGAGCGAAAGCCACAATGCTTCCGCCAGAAGGGCGGCCTGACTTGCCGCCGCCGGCGGAGATGACGACGTATTGGCGGCCATTCACGCTGTAGATGCTGGGTGTGGCGCTGCCGCTGAAGGGGAGCTTGGCTTTCCAGAGAACCTTGCCGGTTTCCTTGTCGAAGGCGCGGATCGTTTCGTCAGCGGTGGCCGCGATGAAAATGAGGCCGCTGCCGGTGACGACGGGGCCGCCGTAGTTTTCGGTGCCGGTGGGAGCGATGCCGCGGGCGGTGAGGGCGTCGTATTCGCCGAGGGGCACCTTCCATTTGATCTCGCCGGTATTGAGGTCCACGGCATTGAGCGTGCCCCATGGGGGCTTGATGGCGGGATAACCTTCCGCATCCAGGAAACGCTTGAAGCCTGCAAAAGCGTAGGGCGGCGATTTGTCATCGGCCACTTTGGCAGCGGCAGGGCCGGATTCTTCCTCGCGGGATGCGCCGGGTTTGATGCCTAGCACATAGTCGAGAATCGCTTCGCGCTGCGGCTGCGGGATCATATCAAAGGCAGGCATGCGGCCCGCGCCTTGTTTGGTGATGAGCATGATCTGATCGCGTGTCTTGCGCTTGTCGACATCGATGAGCGTGGGGAAGCCTCCGGGCAGATTGCCCTTGCGATCAAGGCCGTGACAGGCCGCGCAGAAGATCATGTAATCCTTTTCTCCGCGCACGAGCGGCGTGCCATCGGGACGACGGGTTTCGACCATCTGCATGAGCCAGGGCATCTCGTTGACGTTCACATAATAGACGCCATCAGGATCGGCTGCGCCGCCGCCCCATTCCATGCCGCCGTCAAAGCCAGGGAACATGACGGTTTGTTTGAGACTGGGCGCGGGGAAGGGGCCGAAGTTGGGGGCTGCACGGATGCGTTCGCTTGTTGCCAGGGTGGCTTGAGGGGAAATGGGAGAGATGTCTTCCGGAGTGTATTGCTGCCGCATGAGCGGGGCGGGTTTGGTCGGGAAGGGTTGAGTGGCAGAAGTGAATTCGCCACGCAGATCCGACTGCGGCACAGGCTTTTCTTCGATAGGCCAAAGAGGTTCACCGGTGACGCGGTCAAAGACAAAGAGGAGGCCGTGCTTAGAGCCTTGGGCCACGGCATCGATCTTTTTGCCGTTGTGCGTCACGGTGAGGAGGACGGGAGGGCAGGGGAGATCCTTGTCCAGCAGGTCGTGATGCACGATCTGGAAATGCCACAGGCGCTTACCCGTGGCGGCTTCCAGGGCGACGATCGAATTAGCGAAGAGATTGTCCCCTTTGCGGGTCCCGCCGTAGAAGTCCGGCTCGGCGGTTTTGGTGGCGATGTAAACAATGCCGCGGGCTTCATCCAATGCCTGGCCGGGCCAAGGCATCACGCCCGTCGCAGTTTTGTAGGCATCGGCTGGCCAGGACTCATTCCCGACTTCGCCGGGTCGGGGGATGAGGTGGAAGATCCATTTCCGTTCACCAGTGCGCACGTCCAAGCCGCGCACGGCGCCGGGGCCACCCACACCGCCGATGATGAGGATATCCTTGTAGATCACGCCGGGGGTGTTCAAGCCGACGTTGGGGGGCGAGTCTTTGTCCAGTCCTGTGCCGAGGTGCATGGCGCCGCCATCTGCGAAAGTTGGGATGAGTTTGCCGGTGCCAGGGTCGAGGGCGAAAAGATAGTTCCCAACGGCAGTGAAGAGGCGGCGTTCTTTGCTGCCTTCATCCTGCCAGAAGACCATGCCACGTTGGCGGCCTTTGCCCGCGCCGGATTTGGCGGTGGCAGGATCCCATTTCCAGATTTCTTTGCCGGTCGAGGCGTCGAGGGCGATGACTTTGCGTGTAGGTGAGGCGGTGTAGAGCACCCCATCAACAATGAGGTTGTTGCACTGGTATTCGCCCTTGTCGCCGGTTTCATAGGTCCAGGCGACTTTGAGCTCCGGGACGTTGTCTTTGGTGATTTGCTTGAGCGGCGTGTAAAGATTGCGCTCCTTGTTGCCGAGATAGCTGGCCCAGTTGGTATTTCCGGAGTTTCCGCCTGCATCAGCGCCTTGGAGGAGGTCGGGAGAGAGGGCTGCCAAGGCTAATAGGGAAGCCTTGGCAAGTTTGTTGAAATTGAAGTGGGTGAGGAATCTCCGGTTTGCCTGAAGCATGCGGCATGGGAGCAGAGAATTTTCAGCGCGCTAGTGGCAAATCGAGAGGATAACGGAGAGGAACGGGGATGAACCACGAAGACTCGCTGCGAAGCCCGACACAGGAGGAACGCGCGAAGTTAGGGAGGTCTTGACGCGGGTTGGCGGCGAGACTCAAGGCGTGGGCATGGCTTTGAGAATCGCGTCAGCGATTTCCACCATGCCTCGGTCGCCGGGGTGGTTGCCCACACCGGCATTTTTATAGGAGCGTTCCGCACGAGCGTAGTTCGCTTCGTTCTTGCCGAGTTCGCTGATGTTCACAAAGGTTCCTCCCACAGTTTTGCAGATTGCCTCCAGCGCGGCGTCTTTGGCGGCATTCGGCCAGAAGGAACTCCTAACGATAAACTTGGGATTTCTGTCTCCCTTCAGGCCATTGAGCATGAGTTCGATGACGGACTGGAACTTCTTCTTTTCTTTGTCCGTAGCCAAAGCGGGAACGTTCTCGCCAATGGCCAGGATGATGATATCGGCTCCGAAATCCCGCGCGTTTTTCATGCGGTTCACCACTTCGGCCTTGTCATATTGCCGTTCCACATCCGCGACATTCCGGATCATGAATTCCGGCATTTTGCCATAGGCTTTGGCGACCCCGGCGACGACGCGATGCACGTAGTCATTTTCTTCCGCGCTGGCGGCCATGCCCCAGTCGGAGTGCCAGTCGATATCTGGCTTGGGGCCGTGTTTCGTGATGCTATTGCCGACGAAGAGGATCTTGGGTGGCGCCTTGCTGGAGGTGATGGCTGAGGGCGAAGAGGAGGGGGTGAGGTTTTGGGCGTGGGTCGGGAGCGGGGATAGGATGCCTAAGATCAAAGCTGCAGCCCATGCGGGAGTGGAAAGAGAGCGGAGGGAGGAAATCATAGGAATGGAATGGTGGCTGACTAATGCTGAATCGTAACGGTTGTCCGATTTGGTTCTAGGGGAAGGTGGAGTAGCTGGAGGCGCGAATGGAGATGGGAGCGAAGGTTTGTCAGGGGTGCGGGCCCCTCCGGCCCGTTGGAGCAAGCTCCTCCAACCACAAAGCGGCGTCCTGCGGAGCCGCGAAGCGAACCCGCCCGCACTCCAGATCCTCAAACGTGAAAGCGATATTCAAAGAGCACTTTATCACCCTCTTGGTGCTTCTATTTGTGCCTTAAGCCAGGATCTCCTTCACCACGTGGCCGTGCACGTCAGTGAGGCGGAAGTTGCGGCCTGCATACTGGAAGGTGAGGCGTTCGTGATCGAGGCCGAGGAGGTGCAGAATGGTGGCGTGCATGTCATGCATGTGCACCTTGTCCTTGATGGCGGCGTGGCCAAATTCGTCTGTCTCGCCAAATGAGAAGCCGGGTTTCACGCCTGCTCCAGCTAACCATTGGGTGAAGCCACCGGGGTTGTGGTCGCGGCCCGTGCCATTGCTTTCCGCATAAGGCGTGCGGCCGAATTCTCCACCCCACCAGACGAGGGTGTCTTCCAGCAGGCCACGTTGTTTCAAATCCTGCAACAGGCCCGCGATCGGCTTGTCCACGGCCACGGCATGGTCTTCATGCTTGGGCATATTGGAGTGCTGATCCCAGGCGGGGTTGTTGGAGTTGTCTGTGTAGTTCACCTGGATGTAGCGCACTCCGGATTCGGCGAGACGGCGGGCCATGAGGCATTGGCGTCCGAAGTTGTCGGTCAGGCGCTCATCAATGCCATAAAGCTTTTTGGTCGATTCGGTTTCCAGGCTCAGGTCCAACACATCCGGCGCATTGGCCTGGAGCCGCCAGGCGAGTTCGTAGGAATTGATGACTGCTTCCACGGCGTCGGTTTGCCCAGCGAGACGACTGCGGTGGAGTTGTTCATCATGTAGGCCGCGCAGCAGGTCCTGCTGTTTCAGGCGCTCCCTGGTCTTCAGGCCCACGGGGACAAGATTCTTGATGGTGGCCTCGCTGGCGGGCTGGCCGGCACGACCCAGGGGTGTGCCCTGATAGACCGCGGGCAGAAAGGCGGGACCGTAGTTGCGAGGGCCGCCATTGCTGAGACTGGGGCTGATGGAGACGAAGGAAGGCAGGCTTTCGTTCTCCGTGCCCAGGCCATAGGAAACCCAGGCTCCCATGCTGGGGCGGATGAAATTCGTCGTGCCCGTATGGAGGAAAAGCGTGGCGGGACCGTGGGCGACCCCATCCGTGTGCATGCCTTTTACAAAGCAGAGGTCATCGACCATCTTCGCCATGTGAGGGAAAAGATCGGAAGCCCATGCGCCGCTCTCCCCACGCTGGCGGAAGTCCCAGAGTGGCTTCATCACGCGCTTCTGCGCACCTGCCCCCGTTTTGGCCACGGTCCGGGCATCGTCAAAACTGTAAGTCTTTCCATCATCCGCAAAGAGGCGGGGCTTGTAGTCGAAGGAATCCACATGGCTGACGCCGCCTGCCATGAAGAGGAAGATGACGCGTTTCGCCCTGGGCACATGATGCGTGCCGCGTTCCGCGAGAGGATGTGTGGCGGCTGAAGCCATGCTTTGCGCCAGCGAGGCGAAAGCCAGTGCGCCGAATCCACAACCGGTGCGTTGCAACAGTTGGCGCCGGGTGGGTGCATAAACCGGACTCATGATGAACGTCTTACTCGAGAGAAACAGAAACCGACTGACGGAGACAAAACGCGAGCAATTCGGTAAGCCTTACGCAGGCCCGTCTTTTTTCCGGGAATGCGCGGGGAGCGAGGCCGGCACGGTCAAGGATCTGAATTTACCACCACGGTCCCGGAAATGATCTTGGGAGGAACGGAAATGAGTGATGACACCCGGCTCATAACCCACTTGGAGGCTATCTCGTTGGACGCATTAGCGCCTTCTTCATCCTCGAAGACGCTGACGCTGCTCACGTCGCCGTCGCCTTCATCAAAGGCGTAATAGGAAACGAATTTAGGCGCTTTCTGAATGATAGGCACAAACTCCTGCCGGATCTTGTCCACGAGTTCTTGTGTTTGTCCCGGATGCAGATGGTAGCGGCGGATGGTGATGTGCATGGCTGCGTCTCCTCGTTGTTCTTTTTTCAGCCTAGAAGTTTTGCTCAACTTATGTCAATAATTTTTGGCGGTCGCCAAATTTATCAAGCTAGTCTTTACATCAAACGCCATGCTTCTCCCAATTATGATGCAGCGAATTCATTATCTATTTGTAGGGGTTATGGCGCTTCTGGCCTGTGAACCCATCGCCGCGCAAGAGCCTTGGAAGTGGCAGGCAGAACGAATTCCTGATCCGGGCTTTGATTTGGATAGCGCGCAGATTGTGAGGGTCACATCGCTGGCCACCAAGGGAAAGGGCTCGCTGCGGGATGCCTTAAAGCTGCCGGGGCCTAAGATCGTGGTATTCGAAGTCGCAGGCGTCATCGATCTGGAACAGAAGAGCATCGAGATTCATGATCCGGGTGTTTATATCGCGGGCCAGACGGCGCCGTCTCCCGGCATCACGATCATCAAAGGCGGTATCAGCATCGAGGCTGACAAAGTGGTGCTGCAACATCTGAAAGTGCGGCCTGGCGATGCGGGGATGCCAAAGAAGAGCGGCTGGGAGCCGGACGGCATCACCACCAGTGGCGGGCCGGCGGATGTCTGGATCGATCACTGCTCAGCCACCTGGGGGCTGGATGAAAATATCTCTGCAAGCACCTATAAATCTCCCACAGGAGAACCCGCGCGGCGCATCTTCATCCGGAACTGCATCATCGCAGAAGGCCTGAACGAGGCTTCGCATGACAAGGGCGCGCACTCAAAAGGCACACTGGTGCTGGATGGCACCCAGAATGTGGCCATCGTCGGCAATCTCTTTTGCAGCAATGTGGAACGCAATCCGGTCTTCAAGCTCAACACTTCTGGTGTCGTGGTGAACAACCTCATCGCCAATCCGGGCGAGCGAGCCATTCATGCCTCCGTTCCCGAAGCCGGAGATACGAGCCTGCCGAAAGCCCGCATCGCTGTGGTTGGGAACACCATCTGGTTCGGTGAAAAATCGAAGCGATCGGCGCGGGCGATATTTGAAGGCGCAGCCGATGCCTATTTCAAAGACAACGAAGGATACGATTGGTTAGGCCAACCTTTGGACTTGCTGCGCACTCCGTTTGAGACGCTTGATAAGCCGCCCGTATGGCCGGAAGGGCTGGAGCCAGTGAGTACCACGGCTGCGCTCTGGCAGATCGTGCGATTCGCAGGCGCGCGACCCGCTGAGCGCGATGCGATAGATAGCCGCATCGTCCAGCAAGCTCTCACGGGAAAGTCCAGCATCATCAACAGTCAAAATGATGTCGGCGGCTATCCGAAGATCGAGCCGGTGCAGCGTCCGTTGGAGGTGCCTGAGAAGAACCGCCGTGCGTGGCTGGATCAACTGGCGCGGGAAGTGGAACTCGGAGCGGATGCGAATGTGAAGCCGGCGAAGGCGACGGAGCAGGGGCCAATCAACAAGTAGAAGTGACGCACGAGGGCATGGCTTTCATTCCTTCAGCATCGCGGTTAGAATCCTTTACTACCTGGTGCTTTTTCGTCGAGCGCCTCGCAAACATCAATATTCTTGATGCAAAAGTAGTCGTCATGTCCGGGCCAACGATCCAATAAATAGGCGATCTGATGACTGGGCTGAAATTCGAGAAAGTGAAATGGGATCAAAGAAAAGATCCGCAGGATCCAGGGCTCAGGGAAACATGGTTCCGCAAGAGAGATGCTGTATTAGACACAGACGCGCAGGAGCGCAATTTCAAGGTTGACCCTACCAACGGTGACATTGTTCCCATCGATTTGATGATCGGCATCAATCCGCTGATCAATGCATGAAGGCCGTCAATCCACCGTGATCAGCTCCCGCAAGCGCGGCTCAAAATCCGGCAGTGCTTCCGTCACTTCCATCCAGTCGGGAAGGTCTTCCATGACCGGGCCTTTGCGACGGCATTCCGCCACGAGTTGTTCGATCATCTTGCCAAAGATCTCGACAGCTTCCTTCTCTTCTTTGATGCCGTGTTCGAGGCCATTGAAGATCGCTTCGTGGGCATAGCGCCGCAGCAGCACCTGAGCGGTTTCGTCGTAAGCATCCGGCAGGCGATCCAGCTTGCGCGTTTCAGCGGAGAAGCCAAGGTCTCGCCACAGATGCATGAGAAGGGTGCGGATGACTTCGCGGCCCATGCGCATAAGACCGCTCATGGCATCGGGTTTGCCGGTTACCGGATCGTAAAGCAGATGTTGATGCTTGTGCTCGAAATTACCGCCGAGGTCCACCTGGCAGACAGTCTGGGCTGGGGCATCGCGGAACACGGCACAGAGCATGCCGATCTCCAGACCCCAGTCCGGGGCGATGCTGAGTTTCGCGAGAAAGTTTGAGTCAGCCGCAAATTCACCCGACAGCGGATAGCGGAACATCGCCAGATAACGGAGCAGGGGAGTGGAGCCGAAAAGCTCGCGCAAAGACTGAAGCAGTGGGAAGACCAGCAGGCGGGTCACCCGGCCATAAATGCGGCCGCGCACGCGTCCGTAATAGCTTTTCGCAAAAACGTAATCCATGGCCGGGTGCGCCACAGGCAGGCAGAGCCGCCATAGCATGTCCCGGTCGTAGTTCAGAATATCCGAATCATGGCAGACGATGACGCCTCTCTGGCCAGTGGCCAGGATGCTGGCGATCCCCATCCAGACATTGCCTCCTTTGCCCGGAACATATTTTTTCCCGCGCAGGGCGGCGAGCTCGCGGTGCAGAATGGACAGCTCCGGTCCGTCATTCCATAGCACGGTGTGAGGCACCCCCTTGAGCCGGCGAGCGAAGAACTGCTTCGCATGAATCCACTGGCTTTCATCCATGCCATTCATGCTGATGATCACCTGCGAGAGGTAGGGCACCTTCGTCAGTTGTTTCAGCATGTGCGGCAGCGCCTCCCGCTCTAACTCTGAGAACAGTGCAGGAATGACGAGCGTGATGGGCCGCACGGCGCTGAGCTCGGTCAGCAGTTCTTCCCGCTCCGCCAGACAGG
The DNA here is from genome assembly GCA_965284365.1 of Phragmitibacter sp. Lineage (GTDB taxonomy): Bacteria > Verrucomicrobiota > Verrucomicrobiia > Verrucomicrobiales > Verrucomicrobiaceae > Phragmitibacter. The sequence continues at coordinate 380,977 of OZ260079.1, read as the reverse complement.
TGTCAGCCAGGTGATGCAGCGTCGGGAGCAGAATGGGTTGGTGAAAGTCAGGCATCCTGTGCGGGTGCGTGGCTCAGCAAAAAGAATGCTGAGCGCGGCGCGAAGTCCTCGATCCTAGATCAGCGCAGCCGGGTCGGCTTTGGAATCGTCCTCGCGTGATTTTATGCGGGGAGATTCCTCGTTTTCCTTGGGAGCATCCTCCGGTGTGTCATCGTCCTCGATCTCCTGCCGCCAGCGGCGTGAGACCCAGGGGCGCACCAGCCCATAACCCAGATAGGTCACGAAAAGCACCATCGGCATCCATTGCCAGTTCTTCGCGGTGAAGGCGACCACCAGAATCGTGACAAGCACCCAATGGAAAGAGCGCCGCGTGCGCCAGTTCACGGCTTTGAAACTGGGATATTCCACACTGCTCACCATCAGGTAGGAGAGCAAAAGCATGAGAAAGGGGAGGGTGTATTTCCACTTCCCGATTTCACGGTTTTCACCGTCCAGCCACAGGAGAAACATGGTCAGCGATACGATCACCCCTGCCGCGGCGGGAATGGGACAGCCGCGAAAGGACGTGGACGATTTCTTGCCCTCGGCCTCGGTCAAGGCAGCAAGGCAGTTGAATCGGGCCAGGCGCATGGCACCGCACACGAGATAGATGCAGGAAATGAGATAGCCCCAGCCGCCGGTCGTGTGCTCAAACTCCGCCAGCACGATGTCATGCACCAGCAGGGCAGGCGCGATACCGAAGCTCACGATGTCTGCCAACGAATCGAACTCGCGACCGAAATCTGACGACTGACCACTCAACCGCGCCAGGCGGCCGTCCAGGGCATCGAAGAGACACGCGGTAAGGATGAAGCCGATGGCCCAGAAATACTTGTGGTGACCGATTTCCGGTTCAAAGCGGCCAACGATGTGCAGGATCGCCATGAACCCGCACAGCAGATTGCCTGCTGTCATCAGGTTCGGCAGCACATAGATGCGAGGTTCTTGATCAGCAGCCATAGGAGGGGTACTTTAGTGTGGAAAACCTGAGCCGTCGCCCTATTTTTCCCATAGTAGGTTCGGTTGACCTACCCCCTTTCGGGCGTAATTTCATTTCATGACCGCCGCTGCTGCCGCGCCCCCCGCGCTGCCCCCCCTCACACCGGATACGACCATGTCTGCGCTTTTGCAGCTCTACCCGGGGGCTCAGCGCGCACTTTTTGCCAAGTATCACATCGGGGGATGCCGCAGTTGTGGCTTTCAGCCGAATGAGACCCTGGCCCAGGTCTGCGCGCGGAATGAAGACATTCCGGTCGATGAGGCGATCGCGCATATTCAGGAGAGCCACGAGGCAGACTCGACTTTGCAGATCTCGCCCGAGGAACTCGCGGAGATGCTGAAAGCCGACCCCGGCCTGAAGCTGCTCGACGTGCGCACCCGGGAAGAGCATGAGGCGGTCGCCATCCCTGGCTCCCATCTCATGACGCAGGAACTGCTGCAGCAAATCTTTGGCTCTTGGGACAAGACCGCGCCGCTCATCATTTACGATCATCAGGGAGACCGTGGGCTCGATTCAGCGGCGTATTTCATCGGTCACGGGTTCTCGGATACGAAATGCCTCACCGGCGGGATCGATGCCTATAGTTTACAGGTGGACTCCAGCCTCCCGCGCTATCGGGTCGAACTCGACGATTAATCAGATCACGACACTTCAAAATCTGCCCTCCCCCCAACTTCATTTTTTTATGGACGAAACCGCGCTTCAGGAAGCTCTCGCCAACCCCCAAAACCTGGGGGAGATGGACGATGCCGATGCCGTGGGAACGGTGGGCAGTCCCGATTGCGGGGACATGGTCCGCATGTGGCTGAAGTACAAGGAAAAGGACGGGAAGAAGGTCATCGATAAAGCCAGCTTCCAGAGCTTCGGCTGCCAGACCGCCATCGCCGTCGCCAGCATGGCCACGCAAATGATCCTCGGAAAGACCAAGGAAGAAGCCATGGACTTGAGTGCCGAGGAAATGAGCAAGCCGCTCGGGCCGCTGCCTCCCATGAAGATTCATTGCGGGCAAATGGTGGAGGGCGCGCTCAAGGCAGCTCTCGAAGCCGAAGCCAGCGCTGCGGGTGGTGGCGCCCCGTCCGGACCGCCTGCTCCTGCCTCCACGGAAATCCCCGGCGCGCCAACCCTGCACGACGCCCTCGCCGCCGCTGACAAGAGGGCCGGCAAAATCAAAATCGTGCTGCAATCCTGATTTTCTCTTTCCTTTTGCCTTCTGGGCCAGACCGGCCCACCATCCTTTTCACTCAGCACCTTTTTTCTTTCTACTACCCATGCATACGGACATTACGCTGCTTCGCGAAGTCGAAGCCATTCAAATCCCCAGTGGGGATACCATCCGCCTGCCGCAGGGTACGCGCGTGGTCATCACCCAATCTCTCGGCGGCACCCACACCGTCGCCACCGACCATGGTCTGGCGCGCATCTCCACGAAAGACGCGGATGCCCTGGGCATGGAAGACAAGCCCGAGGAGAAAGTGGAAGGACCGCAGACTTCCTCCAATATCCCCGAGCATGCCACGGAACTGGAGACCGAAATCTGGGGCCAGCTCCGCCACGTGTTCGATCCGGAAATCCCGGTCAATATCGTGGACCTGGGCCTCGTCTATGACTGCCAGATCGTGGACAGTGAAGGCAAGAAAACCGTGAACGTGAAGATGACCCTCACCGCCCCCGGCTGTGGCATGGGCCCGACCATCGCCGCCGACGCGCAATCCCGCATCATGACCCTCGAGGACGTGGACAACGCCGAAGTGGAACTCGTGTGGGATCCGCCGTGGGAGCAAAGCATGATCTCCGAAGAGGGGAAGATGAAGCTGGGGATGGTTTGAGTTTGATTGATTGGGGCTGAGGCTTCGGCCTGAGCCTGATCGGTCCAGATCAGATCAGATATGGTCGCCCAAATGCCTCGACCGCACATCTCTCCACTTCTGGGAGATTGACAAATTCCATGCGCCGGACAGAATCTTCCTTCTGTCCGGCGCTTCTTTTTGCGTTAAAGCAAAAAGCGCAGTGCAACGCGGGTGTAGTTCAATGGTAGAACACGAGCTTCCCAAGCTTGATACGTCAGTTCGATTCTGATCACCCGCTCCAAGTTTAGTGACGGGCTGAATTTGGTCAAAGACCGCTCAAAGGATGCGCCATCACCGCGTCCCAGGCCAGTTGTTGTAGTAGGCGATTCAGTGCTTCACCCTCTGGAAGTCTCTTCATCCCCCCCGGGCAGTCGAGTCCGACAGGAGAACGGCGGTAGATGACCGCAAAGTGGCAATAAGCCGTCAGCCATTGCAGAGGGGGTGTTGCGTGGCCAATGGCATCTGTAAACAAGTCGTTCTGCTGCCGTAATCCTGGCGCTTCTCCCGCAATGATCTTTGCGCGCAAAGCCAGCGATGCTTGCCCGACAGGTACAACAAATACGACGCGCTTGCCAAGCTTCTCATTTAGTGCCTGAACGTGCTCGTCCATGCTCTTGAAGTATGGTTCATTTATGGTGCGGAGTTCCTCCGCTGTGCGGGCATTCCGGTCCACCAATTCGGGACGCTTCTTCTTGTAGTTCACATCGAAGACATCGAACGGTAGCCAGAACTCTTGAATGGTGACACGAATGTTGGGATTGTGATCGAAGCCCAAGCGAGCAAATTTTTCGATGCCATCATCTGGGAGATAAATCGGAGCAAGCGTGAGAACGTCTACTTGTCTGTCCCGCAGAGCGGTCTTGGTATTGTTCTTCGCATCTTCCACGTTCCAGTGCTGATACACATACGAGCCACCAATACTGCTAATGCCGACGAGTTTATGATCGGAAATTCCGGCTGATTTGACCAACTCCGCCAGCATCTTTGGCATGAAGACATGGAAACTGTGTCCAGCGGAGAAGACACGTTGGCCGCGATCAATCTCCTTTGTCTTCACCGTCTGTGCCGCCAGTTGCGGCCCAGTCATTAGGCAAATCGCAAGAGAGAGCCACATTGATGCGGACGGAATTCTGGAGCGCATGTGATGAGGATCGAAGATTTTCATGATGGTCAAAGGGGGGCACTGAATAATCTGATGATTACGAGGCCTGTAACTTAGCCCTTTCGCACGGCTGGGGTGCGTTATGGTCATCATGGAGTTAAACTCTCAATCTGCTTAATTTTCGGGAAATCTCGAAAAGGGGATGTGCAGCGGAACGTGAAGTCACGGTCGATATGGCTCCGGTTTCCATTGTTCGCCCTGCTTCAGATATTGCAGCCCGCCAGTGATGCGGCGGAACGGAGTTCCATGGTTAAACCACCAATGATCAATCTCCACCTTCTGTCCTCCGCTTTGTCCAAAGTGAATCGTTTCCGTGATGTGTCCATCTGGAGAGAAAACTTGCCGGCTGGTATGCTGGTCGTCCCGGTTGTGGTAGTCGCGGAGTGCGATCTTGCCACCATCATATGTGAGCCGTCTGATCGCTTTGCCTTCTTGGTTGAGGTCGTGGTGCTGCAGGAGTGCACCGTGTTCGTGCCACTCACACGCGATCACGCCATCATAGCGATGAATCACTTCACGCCTTGAGGATGCGGACTTCGCGGCGCGATCCGGCGGAATCTCCTGTTCGCCCACCAACCAGCGATCCCGCGTCCAGCGAAAGCCGGATGGCGCTTCACCTAGCACCTGTAACTGCGAGGCTAGAGAAATATGCGCGACATTTCCAGGCTCGCTTTCCACACCCGACCATTCTACGGCAATCGCCGCATACTCGCCCGGCGACGGTAGCGTTAGTTTCTCACCTGTCCGCAGAAGACGATTCGTAATCCTTCGGCCATTCAACAGAAGATGATAACCAGCCGTTTCGTAACTTGATTCACCGGGGACAAGAAACACCGTGGACCCATCGGTATGTAGCCATGGCCGGTCAGGCCGACGCACTACCGCGACGTAGACATCACGGCCGCGTTGACGGAGCAGTACTGAAGTTGGGTTGGTTCCGAGGCGAACTTCGTTGGGAACGGCGGTCACTTTCTCCCATTCCGGTTCGGTCAAAAGGTGATGATTGAAGTCTGTTACCGCGCGCCCGGGTGCTGCGCCGTCCATCGTCCGCGTCCCGTGTAGGCCGCGTGTCAGCCCTTCGAAACTCGTGCTTGTTTTACTTCGATAGCCGATCGCTTCCGTCCAAATTACGATTACGCCTGATGGGGGGAACCCGTCGGTAGACTTGACTCGCAATGCCTGGTCACCCGCGCGAAGTGGTGCGGTCAGTTCGGTTACAGCGCCTTTCTCCATGTCGTAGCGCACGGTAAAGGCCACCTTCGTGCCATCCGGGCTGCCTTTGGCTTCCCCATCGAAGGTGGCATAAAATTCTTTTGTCGCTTTAAGCTGCGGAGAAAGAAAATAACGGTAGGGCCAAGTGTCACCGCTGCGCAAGTCGAAGATGGCGGAGTCGCTCACGGCAAAGCGTCCGCTGCGACCGCATGCGCTCAGATTTCCCGCCTGTCCCGCCGCCAAAACATGCACGTTGCTGGGAGCAGGCTCATCCCAGCGCCGCCCGCGCGCGATGCCATCGCCAATAAGGAAATGCTCGCCGTTTCCCTGCCAAGCCATGTGCGCGGCTTCCAGGACAAGCATACCCGGGCGGCGATGGGTGCCATCGAGGTCCCACCACAGAACTGTCGGCGCGAAAGGATTCCCCCAACTGTCATGCCGCGTAAAGAAGATCGGATGTTCGGGATTGGTGACCCATTGTGTGCCTGTGGTTTCCGAAAGCTCCTGCAATCCGCCCCCATTTGCGCCCAACCTGGCCCGCGCTGGCCGAAACATTGGTGTGCGGTTCGGATCCTTGATGCCGCCATAAATCCACTCGTCTTTGTGATCCAGACCGCCTAGCAGCTCTAAGCCCGTGGCTATGGTTTGCGTTTTGCCGCTCTCCAAATCTACCCATATGACGGGCGCACCTTCCTTTGGCGGAAATCCACGGTCGGCGTCCTTGTTTGGAGGTAAAAAAGCCAATTATGATGGTTTGCCCAACAAGACCCGCCCAAATTCACGATGCCCGAACCAACTTCACGGTCTTTATTTTCGGAGAAGTCGTAGAGATGCACGCTAGGTCGGGAGTGACCCGCGTATGGAAGTCCCGATTCAGAGCTGGCAACCATAGGGCAATGCCGATAGGTCAGGTAGCGTCCATCAGCACTCCAGCATTGTTGCTGGTGGTAGTTGGCGTGGTCGTCCACGACGGGATCATGGCTAATGCGCCATAAGGCCATGTATTCGCCGAACTCAGGACGGGCGATCACGAGCTTCTGCCCCAACACCGGCGTATGGAAGATCAAGAAAACGAGTGCCGTTGCTGCAAGCGGAGCTTGGCAGAAGAGTCTCACGTTGCTCATGGGAAATGGGAGTACATGGCTGGAAACTAAAGCGCAAAAGACGCTCGTATTGTACGTTCAATAGTACGCGCTTCTTCATGGAGCAAAGCGCCATATGAGTCTGAGCCGCCACCATGAAGGCGGATCTGGTGATACTCGACCAATTGAATGAAGGGCCTACCAATGAGGTGCACTTAACGATCACCCACCCTGACGCATGCCCCCAATACAAGAGTCCTTATGAAATCTTCGCTTCTCCTGTTTTCCGTGGTGTCGATGTGGGGTTCCGCGCCGCACCCGATTGGCGCCGACACCATAAACTGGCCGCAGTTTCGCGGTGCGGCTTCCGACGGATTAGGTGAAGGGGCGAGTCTGCCGGATACTTGGAGCACAACGGAAAACGTGGTGTGGAGAACTTCCGTACCTGGATGGGGATGGTCATCGCCCATCGTGTGGGGCAACAAGATTTTCGTGACTTCGGCAGTGAGCGAGAAGGAACTGCCAACACCTCATGTGGGTGGTTATCCCGGTGGTCACGTCGGAGTAGAGGAGGCACACCGTTGGATGCTTTACTGCCTCGACTTCGAGACAGGAAAGGTCCTCTGGGAATTCGAGGCGCACAAAGGTATCCCTCCGCAGATGCGCCACCCACGCAACTCCTTCGCCTCCGAAACTCCTGTCACCGATGGTGAACGCGTTTACGCTTACTTTGCGAATATTGGGCTCTTTTGTTGTGATCTGGAGGGGAAGAAGCTCTGGGAACGGCGCTGGCCCAGCTATACCATGCGGGACGGCTGGAACAGCGGCACTTCACCGGTGCTTCACGGTGGCCGCATCTTCATTCAGAATGACAACGAACAGGAATCCTTCCTCGAGACGCTCGACACAGCCTCCGGTAAGACATTATGGAGAGTCGCACGCGAGGAGAGAAGCACTTGGTCCACCCCTTATCTTTGGGATCATGGCATCCGGACAGAGTTGATCACCATCGGCTCGAACAAGATCCGTTCCAACTCTCCAGAAGACGGCAGTCTGCTTTGGGAATTAAGCGGAACGTCTGGACTGGTCAGTCAGATTCCCTTGGCTAAACATGGACTGCTGTATGCTGGCGCAGGCTATCATTACGGGCCTCTTTACGCTATCCGACCCGGCGCCAAGGGCGACATCACCCTGGAAGACGATACGAGCAAAAGTGATTTCATAGCGTGGGTACAAAAGCGGGGTTCCAGCATCCATCCCGGTTATCTGATCAGCGGTGAACGTCTTTTTGTCTGTTATGACTCAGGCCTGCTCGGCTGTTTCAACGCGCTGACAGGAGAGGAAATTATTTCCAAACAGCGCCTTAGCACCAAGGGCGGCCGGTTCTACGCCTCGCCCTGGGCGTACAATGGCAAGGTGTTTATGCTCAATGAAAATGGAGATACGTGGGTCATCGAAGACTCATCCGAATACAAACTTGTGCGTAAGAATTCACTCGGAGATGTCGCGTGGGCGACGCCGGCTATCGCGCGCGGCAGCTTGTTCATTCGCACGTATGCCTCACTTTTCAGACTTCAGGACAAAACATCCAACCTTGGCAGAACCCAACCTTGAGATCGTCGTATGAAACACTTTTTCAGATTGATGGGTTGGGCAGTGGTGGGGATTACCATGGTGATCCAGGCCCAGGAACCGCTCACGACGTTGAAGTCTCTGAAGGAACGCTCCGCCAGAGGAACTCTCAGCGATGAACGGCAGATCGTTCGAGGTGACACTGGCAAGTGGAACGACACCGCTACGCTTCAGCATGCGCCACCGTTTCAGCGGAAGCCGCAAGGCATGTCTCTCGACGATTGGGCAGATGAATTGAAGGAATCAAAATCCCCGACCAAGGCCGATGAGGACAACTGGATCATTTTTCGATCACGTCAGTTGGACGACAACGACCGTGTCTGGGTGGACAAAGTCGAGCAGCGCGGCCGCGAATTCATCATTCACTTGAATGAGGCTATCTGGCAGGGAAAATACAACAAGACGTTCACCTATTACGAAGTGGTCGCCGTAAATCTAGGAAAGTTGCCGCCAGGCAATTACTCCGTGAAGTGGGTGGTTTACCCCCACACTTTCAAACAGCTTGAGAAGCCTCAACAGCCCAACAAAGACAGCAAAGAGAACTGGCCGATCGACGAACAACCGTCATCCCGAAAACCAACCGAATTGCAGGCTGAGTTTTCAGTCAGATGAACCTTGTGAAATCCGCGGGATGCATTTGCCTTGCAGCAAAGTTTTAACCATTATGACGGAATTCTAGTCCGCCTCAAACGACACCGCCACGGCCTCGTTCTGCTTCCAGTCGAAGGAGAACTCTGTGCCGCTACCGAGGTCGCGGCCGGTGCGTTCATCACGCACACCAACGATCTTGTTAGTGAAGCGCAGTTTGATGGGGACGGTGTCGGCTTTGAGGCCTACGGAGTTTCCGCCGCCGAGGGAGGTGCCGCGGGTTTCGGGATTGAGGCAGAGGAAGAGCAGGGTGCGGCCGTTGGGCAGGTCCCAGGAGGTGATCTCATGGCCGTGCGCGCGCTCACCCGCATCTGCGAGACGAACCCAGGGTTTGAGGTCGAGGTGACGCATGAAAACCTGGCGCTTTTTTGAGTCTTCGAAGCCGATGGTGCGATAGGCGTTATACCACTGCGGGGACAGGTTCATGAGCACCGCGCGGCCTTTGCCGTATTTGGTGACGTGTTCCACTGGCATGGAGCGGGCGGCTTTGTAGAAGCCGGTTTCATCCTTCAGGGCGGTGTTTTTGTTCGTGAGGAATTCTTCGTAGCTTTTCCAGGAGTAGTTCGCGTCCTGATCCACTTCGACCCACAGTTTATCTCCGAAGATGTCTCCCGCGCGCATGGCGGGATCGTGCTTTACACCAAACAAGTCATCGAGCGCCCCGCCGGCGGCGCGGCCTTTGCCATGCTGATCCCAAAGGCCGGGCAGGTAGTCTGCGATGACAGTGCCGCCGCGTTCGCAGAAGGCTTTGATGGCGCGCGCTTCGGCGTCCGAGAGGCAAAGACATGCGGGAAGGATGAGCACGCGGAACTCATCGGGAATGCCGCGCTGAATGACGTCAATGTAGTTGATGAAGCTGTATTGCAGTCCCTCGTCACGCAGCATGTTTTCCCAGGCCCGCCGGACATGCGCGGCACTGCTGAGGCGCTCGTCGGCATTACGATTGATCCACGTTTTGCCATGAGCTTCGGCATCGAGAATCCAGCCAAGCTGAATGCTGGCGTGGTTGTAATAAAGTGCCACGCCGTCATGCTTCCAGGTTGCACCGGTCATGAGCGGGCCGATCTTTTTGCCGGCTTCGAGATAGGAAGGAGCGACTTCCGCGTGCCAGGGTTTTGGTGTCTCGCCATCAAACCATTTCTCCACCCAGCCAATGTGACCGCGGTTGCCATGTGCGAGGTAGTACCATGTCTGCCAGATGGTATCGGCCACATCACGATGAAAGTGTGTCGTGACCGTCGGCAGCGCATTGCCCGGATTGAATGAGCGGATGATGGCTTGGGAGGAGCCGAGGTTGTAGCTCTCGATGAACTGCACCTTGCGCATGAGCTTCGCGTAGTCATAGCCGCCGAAAGCGCTGGGCTGCTGTCCGCCGACAAGGCCGCAAGGCGCGGCGGGATCAATCGTGTTCGCATACTCCACAAGGCCACCCACGTAGTTGCACCACCAGGAATCATTGAAACTCCACTGATCCATGAGCGGGCTGGCGTCGAACTCGGCGATGCTCCATGTCGCCAGTTGCTTGCGGATGTCCTCGTAGCTGATCCACTTGTCACGCTTTGGTGCCTTGCCCTTTCCATACACTTCTTCCAGCCAACGGGGATAAGCTGCGGTGTCATCGGTGATTTGCCACATCGTTGGATGCACGAAATGACCCCATGAAGGCTCATCATCCAGCGCGTAGGCTGCCCGGTTGGTTGAAGTTCTCGCGGCACCGATATTGCGCTGGAGGAGGCTCTCGAGCTTGCCTCGCGTGGTCTCATTCAACGGCACAGGTCGGAGCGAAGTCCCGTGTAGTGCATCCAGATGCGGTTTCACCTTGTCTCCATCCCAGAGGTGCAGGATGCCTTTGCCGGCGGCATGATCCACATAGAAGCGAAGGCCGTGCTGATTGATCCAGTCAAGGCGCCCGGTTTTGGATTCTTTGGTGCCGATCCCATCATGATCAATGAAGGCGCCATTGTAGCCGTGCTGGATGCTCCACTGCCCAGACGCTTCGGTATATCCCATAGTCCACTGATAGGTCCACGGCATATAAGTCCAGGACGGCCATGCCTTCAGTGCCCATGCTTTCTCCTGCTTAACCGGACGGAACTCCGGGGAGCTGCGGATGTAGTCTTCGTAAGGATCCGCAGCCTGCGTGAGGGTGCATGCGGCCAAAACAGCGATCGCGCAGAAACAGAGTTTCATGGTGAAGAGATAATTCAGGAGTGTTTGTCGCCGTATGGCCACGAGACATTGAACGGCGTGAACCGGGACTTCATGCGCTCATAACTGGGCTCCTAGCCTGTTCGTCTCCGCGCTTTAAAGGACACGCCCCATTTGCCGTCCTGTTCGGTCGGAGCAAACGATTGTTGCTCTACCGGAGATCCCCACCACAATCTCTTGGCTGGATCAATCAACTCACGGTTTCCCTGCAACTTCGACAGGCGCAGGCACCGACAGCCGCCCCTCAATCGGGTAAAGAATATTCTCCACCGTATCAAAGGCCCAGGCGCGGATCCAGGCGGGGCGTTCTTTTGGCATGGATTCGAAGGGAATGGTGCGGGTCCAGCCTTGATAGAAATCTTTGCTAAGCATCAGTCGGGTGCCGCTTTCGAAATAATCCATGGGCAAGGTGGGAAGGGCTGAATCGATGAAGTGTTCTGGAACGCCGGGGGCTTCGAATGACAAGAGGACGACATCTGGCGGTGCTTCTCTAAGGGGGATGACGGCCCGGCCGACAGCACGATACCCGCCCTCCGTCGGGAATAATTCTCGGAACGTTCCTCGTCCCGTCGCCATGGTTTTACGTGTGCGGAAATCGCTGGGTCGATTGCCTTTTACTTTCGGCAGATGTTTGATGGTCTCGCGCTCACGGAGATAAGGAATGACGTCCAACTGGCTGAGGAACATGTTCAGACCCGGGAGGTTCTGGGGCGGCAGAATTGGTGTCATGGCGACAGCGGCCTGCTCTTGAAGTTGAAACGCATGAAACCACTGCATTTCAGCCGCACCTTGTTTCCAGTTCAGAAATCCCAAAGCGCTCCACAGTGCCAGGAAGATGGGGAACCAGCGCGCCCGGCCCCAAAGCAGCGCCATCAGGAAGAGCACCCCAACAAAAAACGGCAGGCAAAGGGAGACGTAACGTCCTGTGATCGCGAGGGCGAGATTCGGGCTGAGTCTGCCGACCGTGACCAGGCTGGCCGTTCCTATGGCGGAAAGAATGAAGCAGAAATAGGGCGCCGCACGGCGAAGCAAGGTGTCGTCGGCTCTTCTCTGCCAGACCAACACGACAGCACATCCGGCCACGATCAATCCCAGGATCCCAAGGGTTAAGCTCACGTTCACCGGATCGATTTGCAGTCCATCGCTCATGGCGCTTCCCAGCATCGTGAGCGCGAACCGGACGGCGTGCAGGGGGTTCTCCATGACTCGCGGCAGGGTCGTGCCGCCGGTATTGCGCACCATGGCCTCACCGATTTGCACATAGGTCAGAGCGAGGCATATGCCGACCCAGACCAGCATGGGCAGACTCAAAAGCCGCCGTTGCGCGATCCAAAGGGCGGGGATCGCGGCCCAGGCTGCCACCACGCCCGTGCCAAAGGTCCACACCGACCCCAGCGCCAATAAAGCGCCCAGCAGAATTCTCACAAACCACGGCCGAGGCATCAGAAATACCGTGACGATGCCTGCCAGAAAGAGAGTGGGCAGTTGCAGGAAAAAACAGGCGTCCCACTGCCATGCATAGCTTTGTTGGAGCGTGAAGACGACCATGGCTGCAGAGAGCCAGACGCCAAAAGCGATACCCCGGGGCAACTGCGTCACCCAATCCCAGGAACGCCGGAAGCACCAGAAGACGAGGGCGACCGCGATGAGCCAGCCTATCAAGGTGATCCGGCTCAGGTCACTGCCGAGAAAGCTCAGCCCTGCAAAATAGACCGCCTTGCAGGGGATGAGGATATGCTCATTCAGGTGAGTAAAGAGTGCGGTCCATAGGGACATACGCCCCGCCTGAATGTTCATGAACTCATGAGCGATGAACCATGAATCATTGCTGGGTAGGCGGTAACGCCACCATTCAATGGCTAACAAGGTCCCGAGCGCAGGCAGGGATGCAGCCAGTAGCGCCAGTCGAAAAAGAATCCCCCTCTTTGTTTGGTCTTTTTGGGTAACAGGGGTAGGGGATTCAGGCACCATGTATTGTACGGCAGAATTGACAAAAGCAGCCAACCTAATTATGCATCCATCGTTGTCAATTCGAGACCAGTACCACGACCCCTCATCCACCCCGCAGCAACCGGTAGCGCCGGTTGTGGCAACTTTGGATCTCACGGTCATCATTCCCTGCTACAAAGATGCTCAGCATCTGCGCCGGAATACCGCGGAAGTCGTAAACTGTCTGCGGCAGACCCGATTGTCCTGGGAGATCATTCTGGTGAACGATGCCAGCCCGGAGCGGGACCTGGAAGTTGCGCGTGAAATCGTCGCCGACTGGCCCGGGGAATCCATCCAGATCATCGACCACCCCAAAAACACCGGCCGTGGGAAGGCCGTCACCGACGGCCTCCTGGTCGCGCGAGGGCGCTATGCGGGCTTTCTGGATATCGATCTGGAGGTGGGAGCTCACTACATCCCAGCGATGGTATCGGCTTTGGAAAAAGGAAATGACGTGGCCTGCGCGCTCCGCATCTATAAACTGCACCTGGGCTTGCTGCATCGCGCCGTCATGAGCGTCGGTTATTCGTTTCTGGTGCACCGGCTTCTCGGCGCCGATTTGCAGGACACAGAAGCGGGCTACAAGTTTTTCCGCATGGACGCCATCCGGCCCATACTGGATCAGTGTGAAAACGCGGGCTGGTTCTGGGATACCGAGATCATGGTGCGCAGCAAACTGGCGAACCTCCATATTTGTTATGTGCCGGTGTTGTTTCTGCGAAATTCAGCGAAAATATCCACCGTTCGGATAGTACACGATTCCGTGGCGCATTTTAAACACCTGTTCGCCCTTAAGCGCCGTCTCAAGACAAAAGCGTGAGTCAGATCTGTCCTGCCCTTCTGGACGGCTCACCTTCCATTTTTCATGGCTTCCCTCATCTATCGCAGTCCACTTGTGTATCAGTTGGTCATGCGCCTCCTGCATGGGCGCCACTACTCAGACCGCTACCGGGTGCTGGCTGATGAGGTTCCGGCCGGGGCGGAAGTCGTGGAACTGTGCGCCGGGGACGCCCGGCTATACCGCTATTTTCTCCAGCCCAAAGGGGTCAAGTACCTAGGCCTGGACAATTCGCCGCATTTCGTGAGTGCTGCCCGTTCTCACGGACTGAATTTTCGGCTTTTCGACGCATCCAAGGAGGAAATCCCGCCTGCGGACGTCATCCTCATTCAGGCCAGCCTTCACCTGTTCCATCCGCAGATTGAGGCGTTCATTTCCCGAATGCTGGATGCCGCCCGCCAGCATGTCCTCATTTCGGAACCGGTCAGGAATCTCTCCAGTTCCTCCAATCCTGTCGTTGCCTGGGTCGGCAAAACATTTACCAGGCCGCATGGCCCCGGCCTTGACCACACCCATCGTTTCACAGAGACTACGTTCACCCAACTCATGGAAACGTTTCCAGAATGCACCCGAATTTTCTTTGAGCCTGGGAAAAGGGAGATGATCAGCGTTCTCAAGGGCAGAAACACCGCAACGTGAAAAAAGCAGTTCCATTCAACCTGGCATGGGTGGCGCCTCAAACGGAACTCCACGTACGGGCGTCGCTTGCCTCCGGGCAAACCGCTGGCGATGGAGTCTTTACGAAGCGCTGTCACCGGTGGCTGGAGGATCACTATGGCTGCGAGCGCGCTTTTCTCACCCCATCCTGCACGGCCGCGCTCGAGCTTGCCGCCCTGCTTCTTCAGCTACAGCCGGGGGACGAAGTCCTTGTGCCTTCGTTCACCTTTGTTTCCACAGCCAGTGCTTTTGCCTTGTTTGGGGCCAAGATCGTTTTCGCTGATGTGGCCAGGGACACGCTCACCATCGATGTCGAGCAGTTGGCTTCCCTGATTACTCCTCGCACCCGCGCCATTGTGATTGTGCATTACGCAGGCATCACTCCGGACCCCGCCCCGCTGATCGCGCTCTGTCATGCTCGTAACGTGACGCTGATCGAAGACAATGCCCATGCCCTCGGCTCCAGTTTTAACGGGCACAAGCTGGGAACCTTCGGCCAAATGGCTACGCTCAGCTTTCACGAGTCCAAGAATTTCTCGTGCGGTGAAGGCGGCGCCTTGCTGGTGAACGATCCGGTGCTGGCGCAGCGCGCGGAAATTCTACGCGAAAAAGGCACCAATCGCAGCGCGCATCTTAGACGTGAAATTGCCAAATATCACTGGGTTGATCTTGGCTCCAGTTACCTCGCATCGGACATCACTGCGGCGGTTCTCCTTGCCCAACTCGAGTCCTACGCATGGGTGCAGGAAAGACGTCTTGCCCTCTGGAATAATTATTTCCAAGCTCTGCAGGACTGGGCCGCGGAATTGCAGGTGCAGTTGCCTACCGTCCCGGAAAAGTGTGCGCACTCCGCCCATCTCTTTTACATGGTATTCCCGACGCATGCGCTCCGGGAGCAAGCCATTTGCTGGATGAAGCAGCATGGTGTGGAAGCCTACTTTCACTACTTGCCCCTGCACAGTTCGCCTCAAGGTGCCCGTTGCTCCTCGATGCCGGTGTCTTCATGTCCCGTCACCAACGATGTCAGTTCCAGACTCATGCGTCTGCCCCTCTATCCGGGACTCTCGGATGAAGACCAAAAGTATGTGGTAGACCGCCTGACCAGTTTTCTTGCCCCCGGCAGAAAGGTGCAACCCGAGAAAGCCTTGCTGCACCAAAGCTAGCGGGGATCGAACCCTAAGGTTATTGTCCAGGTGAAGAGAGCGATTTCGGATTCACCGGCCCGAGTGTGACCAGGAGGGGATTGTGATCCGATGACTCCACCTCAGGCGCCGAAGTAGTTCTGATCGAGAAAGCGCGGACGAAGAGACGATCCAGATGCATGCCAAAAGCAACCCGGCGATGGTCCGGTGCGAAAGCGAGTTCGACGAGCCCTAGCTTCCTGGTTTCAGCTTCAAGCACGCTGTATCGCTTCCCGGTCCATGTGTTAAAGTCGCCGCCGAAGATGATGGGGCCTTTGTGACCGCTGAGTTCCTTGGTGACGGCCTGCAATTGCTGGCGGAAGCGCCCCATCCCAAGGCTGAAATTGATTCCGTGCAGATTTGCCACCGCCAGGGTTTCTTTGCTTCCGCTGAGAGGGTAGTGGGTGATTAGCGCCGATTTGGCAAGGGGGAAGAGCGGCTCATAGGTGCAGAGGGCGCGTCCTGAAATCGGGGCCGTCCGGGAGGCAATGAGGACACCACGTTCCAACCCGCCTAAGGTGAAGGCTCCGACCATCTGCCAGCTATAGCCTTGCCGGGCCAGCAGCTTTCGCACGGGCTCACTGAGCACCACTTCCTGGAGCAGGAGCAACTGGTTCTCCCTGGCAAAGCGCTCAAGATCCCGCTCCCAGTCGCGGCCGGTGGTCTTGTGGATGTTCCAGGAGACCAGTTCCAGAGACGCGGGGTCCAGCGGGGGAGCAGGAGTGGCTGAAGCGTGGTGCGATCCCGATTTCGCAGGACCGATCAGTTGCGTGGTCGAGACCACGACCTCTCCGTCATCGCCCAGGGTCAGCAATCGGCTGACTTTAGGCACCGCGGCGCAATTGGCCAACGCGAGGGTGATTCCGCCAACAAGAGCGCGAAGTCCGAACGATTTCAGTGTCGACAAGCCAACAATCATCCGACCTTCATGCCATAGAAAAAAGGACCTCAATCTCATGCGGATGTCTGCTGTTGACCTTTTCGGCCTGCCGCGGCCCCCCAGATGGACGCGAAATAGTGCGCCAAACGCAGCTTTTGGGCAATAAAGGGCGAGATGACAAAGGGATAAAGAGGGGATTCGCCGAGGCTCTCGGAAATCTCGTTGAGCACCGTCGAGATGCAGGCCCACCGCTGCAGCATGGCAAGAAAAGCATCATCATCGGAAGGGGATTGAGGCAGAACTACCGGAAGGAACCCCGCATGGCCAGGTATCGCAGCCAGCGGTAATGAGAGATGCTGCACGCGAATGCCCATAGCCTCGCACGTGTCCAGTCCATCGATCATCTGCAGGTAATGCGACCACGTCTCCGCCCAGTCTTCCCAAGGATGGGAAGCGGCATACGCGCTGATATAACGCTCGCTCCAGTCAGGCGGCGCTCCCCGCTGGTAATGCGTGCTGAGAGAGGAGGCATAGTCGGTCCATTCGTCACCGAAGCGTTCCCGGAAAGCCACCCGCTTAGGGTCGTTCCAATCCAGATTCGAAAGGAACCGGCTCCACATGTAGTGGGCGCTTTCATGCCTGAAATGGCCCAGCAATGTGCGGCTGGATTCCCCCAGTTGCTGCTGATTGATCTGGCGGTACGTGTCGTCCGCTTCTTCCAAGTTGACGGTGATCACGCCATTCAGGTGCCCTGTTGTGACGCCGGGATTGAGAACGGTGCTGATGATTTCAAAGGCGAGCCCGGCGAGCGGCTGTTCTTTTTTGGTAGGCAGGGTCATGCCCAGCCGCAAAAGCGTGTAAAGCAGCCGCCGCTTCGCAGCTTCCATTTTTCCCCAAAGCAGCTTGTTGCGCTCGGAACTCAAATTCGGCACCACCTGGTTCATCCGGCAGGACATGCATAGCGTCTGCGTGGTTCCAGTGTTTACCAGCCAGTTGCAGACGCCGTATTTCTCGCCATTCGCGCACCGCTTGACCCGATTCTCGCTCGTGATCGGCACCATCCGCCGTTGCTCAGGCGAAAAGCCTACTTCCTTTTTGCAGGCGGGGCACTTCGTGCTGCCAAAGAATAAAGTGTTGCCACAGTCACAGGTAAATTGTTGCATCAAGTCAGGCCTCCCACAGGGAACATCTCCCATCTCCTCCGACAAATACCGTAGATGTCACAAGCGGATTTTGGATGATCTTCTGATACTCCAGTATTCGTGTTTCACAAGGGAGGCGATTGCCACGGGAAGAGATTCCTGAGAGTCGCGTGCAATCACCCCTCCGGCATTTCGGTCACTCGCGCCGGAATCGAGGAAGCTCCTTAAAGCGAGGCCGCCAGATCATTAGCCTAAGCAAGCATTTCGGAAAATGGTGCATTTTCCTTGGCGGAACCGCAAAACCCGTTTACACCCAGCCTTTCCAAATTCCTAGAATCACATCCATGAGTAAAAAGAAGACTGCTGTCGTTACGGGAGCCTCGGGTTTCCTCGGATCTCACCTTAGCGACCGCCTGCTGGCTGAAGGATACAAAGTCATCGGCCTGGACAGTCTTCTCACGGGAAATGTCCGCAATATTCAGCACTTGGCCGGAAATCCAGACTTCGATTTCATCAAGCATGATGTGACGAAATTCATTTATGTGCCGGGTGAGGTGGATCTGGTGTTCCACTTCGCGTCACCCGCCAGCCCGATCGACTACCTGGAAATGCCGATTCAGACGCTCAAGGTGGGGTCGCTTGGCACCCACAACACCCTTGGTCTTGCCAAGGAAAAGAAGGCGACTTTCCTGATTGCGTCCACCAGCGAGTGTTATGGGGATCCTCTGGAGCACCCTCAAAAGGAAACCTATTGGGGCAATGTGAACCCCGTTGGGCCCCGTGGCGTGTATGATGAGGCCAAGCGATTCGCGGAAGCCATGACCATGGGCTACCATCGCCATCACAAGATGGACACCAAGATTATCCGCATTTTCAATACTTATGGTCCCCGCATGCGTCTGGATGATGGCCGCGTGGTGCCAGCGTTTATTGGGCAGGCGCTTCAGGGGAATCCGCTGACCGTGCAGGGAGATGGCTCCCAGACCCGTAGCTTCTGCTACGTCAGTGATCTCATTGACGGCATCTTCAAGCTTTCTCAGTCAGACTACCACGAGCCGGTGAATATTGGAAATCCCCGGGAAATGTCAGTCCTCCAGTTCGCAGAGCGCATTCTCGAGCTCACGGGCAGCAAATCCAAAATAGAATTCCGGCCTCTGCCCACGGACGATCCGAAGGTGCGTCAGCCGGACATTACCTTGGCGCGGCGCCTCCTGGGATGGGAGCCACAGGTTCCGTTTGAGGAAGGGATTGTTAAGACACTTGCCTATTTTAAGGACTTTCTTTCACTCAACGCTTGAAGTCGCAGGCGTGAAACTGTTACAAAGTGGGGAAATGCCATTTTAATCTGGAGTCGGGTTTTATCTCTTCTCCGCGGAAAATGGCATTCGCTTTCTCACCTCCTCTCCTTTTTTCCTGCATGAAATTCCCTTCATCTGCTTTCGGTTTCGCAGCCGCAGTCCTGATTTCCACCGTGTCGGTATCCGTATCCGGACAGGAAATGTCCAAGGAGGCCAAAGTAGACATCAAGAATGTAAAAGTAGAGGCGGAGAATACCCCGCAGTTCCAGGTGCAGAACGTCGTGGACAAGCGGTGGCGGCCCAAGGTTTGGCTCTCACTCGACGTAACGTTCGACGCCAAGAAGGCTCCTGCACCTGGGGACACCAGCCCCATGATCGACATGCTGGAATTCCGGTATTACGTGGGCTTGAATGCTCGCGACCAGGCTGGCAAATACGTTGTGCTGACCGCTACAGTAAATTATCTTAACATCACGGAGAAAGAACCGTTGCATGCGTTGATCTTTGCGGCACCAGCCTCCCTGACGCGTATCCTGCAAAAACCAGCGTTCATGACTTCGGATATCAAGGCCATCGGCGTTGAGGTCTACAAAACCGGGGCATTGGCAGGTTGGTATTCCAGCGCTGGCACCCGTTGGTGGGAGAGCTTGGATACCTTTGCAGTGATGGAGGGGATTCTCCTGCCCAAGGCAAAAACGCCGTTCGCGCCGTTGTGGGGCGACTACGATCTCGAAACCCAGAAGCAGGGTCAGTAGAATTTGAAAATAAACGAGTGGTCGGATGTTTTGAGGTGGCCGTTTTGCCGGTGACGCCTCAGTGTTGAAAGGTTCCAATCCATAAAGCGATGGCGGATAGCAGTTTTGCAGTAATCAATTTAGGCTCCCAGCGGGTCAGTGGCGCAATCTTTGGTAAATCCAAAGGCGGCGAACTGGTGCTGAAGTCCTATGACTTCGTGGAGATGCACGGGGACCCCAGTGTGGAAGCAACGCGGTTGCCGCAACTCCGGGTGTCTTTAGTGGAACTCGTGGAGAAGATGCGCCTCAAAGGGAAGCCGGTCTGGTATTCCATTGCGGGCCATGTGGTTTTCACCCGTTTCGTGAAGGTGCCTCCCTTTGCGGCGGACAAGGCGGATCAGATGGTCGAATTTGAGGCCCGGTCCAATGTGCCTTTCCCGATCAATGAAGTGATCTGGGATTATGAATTTATCGGCGATGAAGGCGCTGGCGAGCGTGAGGTCGCGCTGGTGGCGATCAAGGCTGATACCCTGAATGACATTAACGATCAGGTTGAGTCCGTTGGCCTGAAAGTTGAAGGGGTCGAGCTGGCGCCTTTAGCCGTTTTTAATGCCTTTCGCTATTGTTATCCCGATGTGGATGAGACCGCGCTGATCATCGATTTGGGCGCGCGTTCTACGAATCTTGTTTTCGTGGATGGAAACCGTGTTTTCACGCGAAACATTCTCGTCGGCGGAAGCACGCTGACCGGCACCATCTCGAAAGAGTTGGGCATGACGTTCCCGGAGGCTGAGGATCAAAAGCGTACCCGTGGCTACGTAGCTCCGGGCGGTGCTTACGAGCCCAATGAAGATGAGACGGTGGATGCCATCGCCAAGATCATGCGCAACACCATGACCCGTCTCCATGGGGAGGTGGTGCGCACCATTAATTATTATCGCGGCCAGCAAGGGGGCAATCCTCCGCGCCGCTTCTTCCTCTGCGGAGGTGGCGCCCAGGCAGCTCTCGTGGCGGACTTCTTCCTGGAGAAGTTTAATCTCCCGGTGGAGATTTTAAATCCCATGCGCGGCATCCAGGTTGATCGCACGGCGAATGCGGAAACGGTAGAGGCCAATGCGCCTTCAATGGTGGAGCTGGTGGGTTTGGGCCTGCGGCACGTTGGCTCCTGTCCGATCGAGGTTGAGCTGATCCCGGACTCAGTGGAGGCTTCGCGCGATTCCGCTCGCCGCCTGCCTTATCTGATTTTGGCGATGCTGACCCTGTTTGCGGTGCTGGGTGTGGCTGCCTTGTATTACAAGAGGGCTGCCTCCATTGTTCGGGAAAAAGCTGTTGCTGGTGCTCAGGATACCGCGGTGCTTCAAAAGCACGAAGCGGAGATTAAGGACATGGAAAAACAGTTGGGCTTGCTCACTGGGCAGAGCGCCCAACTTGAGCAGGCGGTAAACGATCGCGACTACTGGAAAACAGTGCTCGCCACATTGAATGCAAAGTTCGCCAATGACTTCCTCTGGCTGACCTCCGTGCAGGTCATGAAAGGTGGGGTGCCTTTGATTCAAGACAAGGAGCCTACTGGTACTGAGGCGGCAGCGGCGGCCAGTAAGGATGACAAGGACGCACCGGCTCAATATGAGTTGCGAGTCCTCGGCCTCTACCGCAAAAATGATGTTGGTGGACAGGATGTGGTCTACAAATACTTCGATGCCTTGAAGAAAGAAACGAGCCTCTTTGGCCCCACTGATAAGAAGCCTGAAGTGGACGCTGGTATCGAGGACGATCGCTACGCTTTTGCGTTCAGCTTCACCCTGCCCTTGGTTAAAGGAATGAAATTTGAGAAGTGATGAATTGGATTAAAGAAAACAAATCATTGGCTGGCGTCCTTGGCTTCATGGTGATCGGCGCTGTCGGTCTCGGAGTCGTGCTCTTCATGGCGATGGCCGATTACGGCGCAGCTATGGAAGAGTGGGGGAACTCCAACAACAAGGCGGCCACTCTCAAGGGGCAGAAGATTTATCCCAATCAGGAGAATGTGGATAAGTTTGGTGGATTACTCAATTCTTATGCAGAGAAGGTGAACCTGCTGCGCAATGCCCTGCTGCTTCCTGCGGTGCAAAAGCCCGTCACAGACATCGGCGAAACGCAATTCCAAGCGAAACTGAAGGAGCGCGTTGCTGCGGTCCGGAAGATGGCAGATGCCTCTGGCGTGAAACTGCCAGACGGATTTTCACTTGGTTTTGATGAGTACACCAACTCGGTGCCAAAGTCGCCTGAAGCAGCCGCGCAACTCAGCCTGCATTTGGATGTGGTGGAAAAACTGGTGACGACTCTGATTGAGGCAGGTGTGGTCTCAATAGATTCGCTGCAGCGTCCTATTCTGCCGATCGAACAGGGTGTTCCGGTAGAGCCTGTACAGAAGGTTGCACCCAAACCGGCGAAGGCGAACGCAAAGTCGGGCGCCGGTGGCAAGAAGCCAGTCATCACGGCCGAGATTGCCGCCAAACCCGTCATTGACCGCTTCACGATTAAGCTGAACTTTCAGGCGGATCAGGGGCCATTCCAATCCGTGATCAATACCATTAGTGATCCGGCAAAGATGCCTGATTTCCTGGTGGTGAGGTTGCTTCGCGTGGAGAACACCAGCCAGGAAGGCCCTTTGAAAGCCGAAGTCTTGGCCCGCAAGCAAAGCACGGCCGCGCCACTTGTTCCGGGGGAAGGTGCCGCTGCGCCTACTGGAGTAGCAGTCCCTCCTGCTGCTGGCGCTCCGGCCTCGGGAGGAATGGCTGGTTCGCTCATTGCCCCAGTTGCGCCGCTTCCTAAAGACGCCGTCACAGTCATGGGTGATGAAAAACTACTCGTTTATCTGGAAGTGGACTATGCCCGCTTCCGTCCTGTCGAATCCGCCGATGATACGGCCGCGCCCGTGAAAGGCACGGCCGCCAACACAACTCGCTAATTCTGGCTCTTTCTTTTTTAATTTGCTCGCCGCATGAAGGGTAAAAGTAACTACGAACGCATCATTCTCATCCTGGTGGCCTTGGTCGCCTTGGCTGGAAGCGGATGGCTTATCACCAGGGTACAGGGATTTGGTGACACCTTGCAGGCGAAATCGCCCATTCCCCGAGGGGAGTTTCCTCCGGTGCCACTGAAAGAAGTCGAGGATGCCATCGCCCATGCCGCTAAAGGAACCAAGCCGTGGGTCGCCCCGGTCATTTCCAACAAACCGGTGCCGCTTAACAAGTCCGTCCTGCTCGTCCTGAAGGAGGATCAGATATTCGATCTCTTTGTCGAAGAACCGCAATTTCGTCCACCGCTCACGAACTCATTCCTCCGGGAATTTGACCTTCCTTATGATGTCCCAAATGTCGGGGACCTGGATGCGGATGGTGATGGATTCAGCAACAAAGAAGAATTCGAAGCCAAGACCAGCCCCCGTGACGCCAAGGCGCATCCTTCGGAAACCACCCGCTTGTTCTTTGTGCAGCGGATCTCGAAGGATTACCGCATTGTTCTGAAGTCGTCATCCTCCAGTCCCTATCAGGTCTCCACGCCGGATGACACCCGGAAGAATTGGTTTGTGGAAGAGGGTAAAGCCTTCGGAGTTGGTGGCCGGTTCGTTTTCAGAAAATTCGAGCGCAAAGTGGTGCCAGACTCTGTCATCGGAGAAAAAGACGTCTCAGAAATGACCGTGGAAGACCTTGTCCGCAAGAATACGATTGTGCTTGTTCGCGATGTCCCGAATAACGTCGCTGATTACAGTGTGGAAATGCAGTTCCGCTTGTTGAGAACATACAGCTTCACCACTGCCAAAGGTGACAACTTCCGTATCCCTGGTTATGATACAGTGACTTATAAAGTCGTTGAGATTCAGGAAGATACGGCTGAAATCGCGCCGGTGTTGCCCGATGGGTCGCTCGGCCAAACTATCCTCGTGAAGCGCGGGTAGAACTTTCAGAAAATGTTCAAATAATTTTTAATTTTACTCGCCAACCCGCTCGGAATTTGAGTAAGTTCTCTGTCCTGAGCCATTTACCTACCCCCTAGGGCTGCTTTTCACCCATGACGACACGCACTCCAATTTTCTCCTTTATGAAGCCAATCGTGCTCCTTGGTCTAACCGCTATCCTCAGCGTTTCCTCGATTTACGCGGGTGGATATGGCGGTTCTACCTCAGGCATTGCCGAGCGTGAGCGCGCGCGCCGTATGGCCCGCGTGCAGGATGCTGAAGCGGCAGTGGTGCGCGGCGACCAGTTGATGGTTGATGGCGATTGTGAAGGTGCCCTCAATGAATACAAGACCGCCTTGGATCTGATCCCTGAGGCCCCGATGACGATGGCATTGCGCGAGACGATCAATGCCAAATATTGCAAAGCAGCCGTTTGCCTCGCTAAAGAGCGCGCCGACAACGGCCGTTACCAGGATGCAAAAAGTTTGCTCAACGACGCCCTTGCCCGTCATCCTGGCTGCAAAGAAGCTGAGAAGCTGATGGAGCATCTGGATGATCCAGATCGCTATGAGCCTGCCCTTACGCCTGAGCACGTGAAGAACGTGGAAGAAGTCTCCCGCCTGTTGAAGGTGGCCTACAGCTATTACAACCTGGGTGACTACGACAGCGCCAACCTGACTTTCCAGGACGTCCTCCGCATCGACTCCTACAACAAGGCAGCCCGTCGTGGCATGGAGCAGGTCGAACAACGCCGCGCGCTTTATTATGAAACCGCACGCGATCAACAGCGCGCCAAGATGCTGAACGAAGTTAACCGCGCTTGGGAAGATCAGGTGCCGGAAGCCTTCGTGGCGGCTGATGCCAACATCCTGACCGGTCCTGTGGATCCAGGCCGTTATTACACGGAAAAGATGCAGAAGATTGTTTTCCCTTCCCTGCAGTTCCAAGGCGCCAGCATCGACGAAGCGATCGAATTCCTGCGCATCAAGAGCAAAGACTTTGACACGGTCGAAAAAGACCCCACCAAGCGTGGTGTGAACCTCATCCTGCGCACCGGACCAACACCTTCCACGGCGCAAATCAGCCTCGACCTGAAAGATGTGCCGATGACGGAAGCTCTCCGTTACATCACGGAGTTGGCGGGCATGAAGTATAAGGTTGAGCCTTTCGCGGTGGTGGTCGTGCCTCTTTCCGATCTCACGGCTGAACAATATACTCGCACCTTCACCGTGCCGCCTGACTTCCTGTCTGGCGCTAGTGGTGGCGAAGGCGGCGGCGGCGCTGCCGCACCGGTTGATCCCTTTGCAAACAACGCCGCTGGCGGCGGTGGCGGTGGCAACACCTTCAAGAGACCCTTGGCCATCGACATCCTGAAGCAGAACGGCATTACCTTCCCGGAAGGTTCCTCCGCAACCTTTGTGGCAGCCACCTCTCAGTTGATCGTCAAGAACACGCAGCCGAACATTGACGCAATCGAAGCCTTTGTTGACTCCCTCCGGAAGAAGATCCCTCAACAAATCTACATCACTTCGAAGTTCGTCGAAGTAACCCAGAAGAACACCGATGAACTCGGCTTCGACTGGTTGCTTGGCCAATTCAACATCGGCGGCGATGCCAAGACCTTCGGATCTGGCGGCGATACGCTTTCGAGCGATTCCTCTTCGGATTATTCATTCTCACAGAACGGCACCGCGATTGGTCAGTATGCCCTGACCGGCAGCAATCGCAGCGGCACGGGTGCCATCACCCCAGATTCCATTGACGGCCTGCTTTCCGGTGCAAGTGCTGCTGCTGGAGTAACGCCCGGTATCTTCTCACTCGCTGGTGTGTTCACCGATCCTCAGTTCCAGGTGGTGATTCGGGCGCTTGCTCAGAAGAAAGGCGTCGACCTCATGAGTGCCCCTAGCGTCACCATGAAGCCCGGTGCCCAACGTGCCACCATCGAAGTGGTTCGCGAGTTCATCTACCCAACAGAGTACGAGCCACCGCAAATCCCGCAGCAGATTGGCGCCACGGGTGGTGCCTCGACGGCAATCGGTTCCTCCAGCGCCTCTTCTTATCCAGTAACTCCTGCAACTCCCGGCGGTTGGGAAATGCGCCGAGTGGGTGTGGTCATGGAAGTGGACGCCGTGCTTGGCGGTGATGGTTACACGATCGACCTGACCCTCGCTCCGGAAGTAACCGAGTTTGAAGGCTTCATCAACTATGGTAGCCCCATTCAATCCGCCGCGACGGATGCCCTCGGCAACCCGACTGTGGTCGTCCTCACCGACAACCGCATCGAGCAGCCCGTGTTCTCCACTCGTAAGGTCAACACCTCTGTCACCCTGTGGGACGGCCAAACAGTCGCCATGGGTGGCCTCATCCGCGAAGATGTGCAGGACGTCGAAGACAAAGTGCCGATTTTGGGTGACATCCCCATCGTGGGCCGCCTGTTCCAAAGCAAGGCTGAAGATCACTTCAAGCGCAACCTGATGATCTTTGTTACTGCGAAACTGATTGACCCATCCGGTCAGGAAGTCCGCCCCCGCACCAAGAAGATCATCGCAGCTCCTGCACCGGAAATCATGCCGACTGCAGCTGTGGGTGGCGCTCCTGGTGTGCTCCCAGCGATCAATCCTTGATCCGTCCGTTTTACGGGCTAATCTCCTTCATAGCGAGGCGAACCGTGGTTTCCCGGTTCGCCTCTGCTTTTTGATCGCCACATGAAAACTTGGGTTGTTACCGGAGGAGCCGCGTCAGGGAAGTCTGCCTTCACAAAGGCATTGTCGAGCGAATACCCGGAGTCAGCGATCTTCTCCAGTGATGCCTGTGTGCATGAACTGTTGACGGCTGACGACAAAGTCATCAAAGCCATCCAGCTCACCTTTGGGGACAGTGTCATTGATAAGACGACTGGAACCGTTGTCCGGGCAGTCCTGCGGGATCTGGTTTTTGATGACGAAAAAGCGCGCAAAAAGCTGGAAAGCATCCTCCATCCACGCGTGCGTAAAGCGTTCAAAGAGTGGAGGTCGCAGCACGAGACAGAGGGGGCGGCGCAACTTTTGATTGCGGAAGTCCCATTATTCTACGAGACTGCCCAAGAGTATCCGGCAGACGCGGTCATCCTGGTGGCCATCAGCGCCGAGTTACAGAGGCAAAGAATTGTGGAAACCCGCAATCTTTCTCCTGAAGACGCTGACCGGATCCTTCAAGCGCAGCTTCCCCTTTCACGGAAATTGGAACTCGCTTCAACCGTTGTGTGGAACGAGGGCGACCTCTCGCTGCTACATCTTCAAATCAGAATTCTCCTTCAGCAATTGATCTTCAACGATGCAAGTTGACCCCAAACCCGTGCTCCTTTCAGAGGAGCCGTCCCCGGAAGAACCGGTGACCCAAACGCCTCCTCAGGTTCCCGCAGCCGAGCCTCTGACCCCGTCCGGCCCGGAGCAGCAATCACCACTGGCCACGGCGCCCGCTGCTCCAGATCGCGCAAATGAAAGCGCTCCCGGCCCTGCGCCTGCGCCATCTACGACCGCCCAGCCGCCTTACCCGGAAGAAGCCTCGGTCAACGAATTGCAAAAAAGCACCCTTGGGGCGCTGCAAATCATGGCAGCCGAACTCGGATGGCGCTTCAATGGCAGCCGCACAAAGCATCAGTTGGTCGCCGAGTTGCTTGCCTGGATGCTTCAGCACCAGACACGAGTCACCGCCGAGGGTTTCCTGGAGATGCAGCAGGAGAGCTTCGGCCTTCTGCGTTACCCGAGCTACAATTTCATGCCGCTGCCGGAGGATATCTTTATTCCCGTCTTCGCTATCAAGAAATTTGGCTTGAAGCCGGGTCAACTGATCAAAGTGAGCCTCAAGGTTCCCCGCGAAAAAGAAAAGTACCTCGCGATGGATCGCATCATAGAGGTGGAAGGCTCGCCAGTCGAGCAGTGGCAGCCGCCTGTCGATTTCGACAAGCTCACGGCTACGTTTCCTTCCCAGCGCATCATCCTGGAGACAGCCAAGAAAAGCTCCATCAGTTCTCGTGTGCTCGACTTGATCGCCCCCCTCGGCAAAGGCCAGCGTGGACTGATCTGTGCCTCCCCCCGCAGCGGCAAGACCATGCTGCTAAAGGATATGGCGCGCTCCATCAAGACGAACCACCCGGAGGCAAATCTGATTATTCTCCTGCTGGATGAGCGTCCCGAGGAAGTGACGGATTTTGAAGAAAGCGTCGTCACGGAAATCTACAGCTCGACGTTCGATGAAAGCCCGAAGCGTCACTCGCAAGTGGCCGAGTTGGTCCTTGATCGAGCCAAACGCATGGTGGAGCAGGGGAAGGATGTCGTCATCCTTCTCGACAGCATCACCCGTCTCGCCCGTGGTTATAATTCCATGGGTGGCGGCAAAGGCCGCATCATGTCGGGCGGTATGGATTCCAAAGCCCTTCCGAAGGCCAAAAGGTTTTTCAGCGCTGCTCGCAAAGTGGAAGAAGGCGGCAGCCTCACTATCGTTGCCACCGCCCTCGTGGAGACGGAGAGCCGCATGGATGACCTTATCTTTGAAGAATTCAAAGGTACTGGCAACATGGAGGTCAGTCTTGATCGCGAGATCTCCGAACGCCGTATCTATCCCGCGATTCATGCCCTTAAGTCGGGCACGCGCCGTGACGATTTGCTCTACCATCCTGATGAATTCAAACGCATTGCGGTGATTCGTAAGCAACTGGCCAGTGTGCCCGTCTACGAAGCCATCGAATTGTTGATCAAGAACATCGAACGCAGCGGCAGCAATGCAGAACTGCTGCTCTCCGGCCTGCGTTGATGAGCTTCGAAATCATGGAATCTGAGGGATCTCCCGTTACGGCAGCGAGTGACTTCGTCTGGCTGGATACCGAGACCGCGCTGGCAACCTTCTGCAATGAGGCGATCGCTCGCATCAGGGCAGGGGAGTTCACAGCCGTCTATCTGGATACGGAGGCCGACAGCCTGCATCACTTTCAGGAAAAGCTCTGCCTCATTCAGTTGGCTGCAGGTGGGCGTTTCGCTTTGATTGACCCACTGGCCATTACGGACATGTCTCCGTTGCTGGCTTTGCTTGATCAAGCCGACCTCTGGCTGCATGGCGCGGACTATGACCTTACGCTCTTGAAGCGCACCTACGGCTGGACTCCCAAGAAACTGCACGATACCCAGGTGGCCTCACGCCTCACGGGACATCGTGCCTTTGGGCTCGCGGCGTTGGTGGCTCACTATTGTCAGGTGACATTGTGCAAGAGTTCCCAGAAAGCCGACTGGAGTCAGCGGCCCCTGCCGGCGAAAATGCAGGCATACGCCGTGGACGATGTCCGCTACCTGGAAACGCTCGTGCAAGCCCTCATGGCTGATCTTGCAGCGAAAGGACGTCTGGCTTGGTTTGAGCAATCTTGTGAAAGCCTGCGCGAAGACGTCATCAACCGCCGCGAGCGCGACCGCGAAGACGCCTGGCGGATCTCCGGCTCCGGCCGCTTCCGTCCCAAAGGCCTCGTCCTGGTGCGTGAAATCTGGCTTTGGCGTGAGCAGATGGCGAAGGAGCGCGATGTGCCTCCTTTCCGCATCCTGAACAACCAGCAGATTCTGGCCATGGCCATGGAATGGGAAGCCCAGGGCACCGTCTCCATTCCTCCAAAGTGGAAAGGCCGCTGGCGGAGTTCGCTCGTCGAATTGATCGAGCATGTTCGTCAGAGTGATCCCACGACTTGGCCTCAGCGCATCAAATCCCAGCACTTCCGCGCCACAGACGAGCAACGCGCCGCTGTGGAAAATCTCTGCCGCTTTCGCGACAGTCAGGCCGCTTCCTTGGACCTGGAATCCTCCCTGCTCGGATCCCGCGCA
Organism: Phragmitibacter sp.; assembly: GCA_965284365.1. Classification (GTDB taxonomy): domain Bacteria; phylum Verrucomicrobiota; class Verrucomicrobiia; order Verrucomicrobiales; family Verrucomicrobiaceae; genus Phragmitibacter. The sequence continues at coordinate 351,648 of OZ260079.1, read as the reverse complement.
GTTTTGGAAGACATCGTTTTGCGCCGCAGTGAGGAAGACGAATTGATGACTTGGCAGAGAGATCTTCTCGATGATGGCTTGAAGGCCGCGCTTAGCGCCTCTGCCTCTTCACCCACGACCTGAACTCGTCTTCTCACGGCAGCACTTCGGCCTCTGCGCCGTGGAGCACCTGTTCCCACACCTGACGGCGATCCCGCAGCCGGGTTTGACCATCCGCCAGGCCCAGCCAGCGTTTCTTCAGCGTTTCATCATCAAGTGCGACCTTGAGTGAACTGGCGGGCTGAATGCTGCGAAGTTTCGCGGCGGTCGCGTCCACCAGCCAGCGGTGAATTTCCACCTCCGGCGTGGCCGCCATGCTGAAGAGCAGCAGATGACGGGCATCGCCCGGCTGCCACTTCTCCAGAAACGCGCTCTCTTCACCTACCGGCACACCGAGAAAACGGATACCTCCCGCATCCGGCCAAATCTCATGCACAGCAAGCCGCCAGCGGTCCTGCCCCGTGGCATCATCCGGCGAAAGCCCATGAATCAACACCTCCACATTCGCGCCGCCTCGGTCGATCTGCGACCACACCCTCGCTTTGTAGTCCGCCCAATCCGGAGTGCGCAACGCCGCTCCCGGAATGCGCCCCAAGCGCCAGGTTTCCCATCCGGTTAAAATGAACCTTGGCAGCACCACGCCCAATGCCAGCGTCACTGCATACAGATGAATCCAGGGTAGGGCCTGCCCAGGCCGCTCTGCCGGCGTGGACGGACCGCGTCGCATGACAGGCAGATCTTCCACCGGCGTCTTGATTCCGGTCACCGCAGAGGCCGGAGCAAAGAGCCCGCCGAAAAAAGCCGCAGCCCCGTGCTCGTCTAATAGCGTGCTTTCCCACACCGCCCGGTATTCCTTCGACCAGCCCCGCGCATACATGGCCGAGATGCTGCCCAGCGCCAGAAACGCTGCCCCCAGATGGAGCACCAGACGCAGTTGCACTGCCAGCCGCTGCCGCACGGGCCGTTCCACCAACTTCAAAAAATCGGCAGAAGAAGCCTTGGCCCCTGCCAGGCGGCTATTCTCCTTTTGAAATCGGCTTAGCCAGACGCCTGTCAATCCGCCCGCCGGTTTTCCAGATGCCTCCGCTTTGGCGGGAAAAATCACGCTCAAGATTATGACGACGACGTTCCAGGCCAGCACCCCGATCAGAGGGAGGGCCAACAGGTTGATCTCGCTTTCTTGCCCTACGGCAGCGAAGACCCAGCCCACCGCAAAGGCTGCCGCCCAGCAGGAAAACTTGAGCAATGGTGGCATATCTGGAGCCTTCCAGTCCGGCGGCGTAGAGGGAGCCCGCTCCAATAAAAGCGATGATCTTCGGCTCAGCAGATCCTCGATCGGCGGATTCGCCGCGCCTGCTGCCGCCTCCTGAGTCGCCGCACGCCGAGTCTCCAAACTCCAAAATTCCCGCTTCGCGTCAGCTTCCTCAATGGCGCGGACCCGGCTTAGTTGTAAAAAATCGTCCCAACGGAGCATGCGAAACCTTCAGAAACTGCAATTCGCAACTCTCCGCGAGGGCGCGTCCCACGGCAAGAAGCAAAGCGAGGCACCCTGCCTTCAGCCGATCCGGAATTTCACATCCTTGATCACCGTTTTGCCAAAACGGTCCTGCAGCCGAGTCAGGATGTCTTTCTTCTTCATCGTGAGCGTGTGATGGATCGCCGGCTGGCTCACTCTCACGGTCAGCACTCCCCGCTTAAGCTTGTCGGGTGCCGAGTTCTTTCCCACAAACTCGCCCGTAATCTCCTTCCAAACCGCCGTGACTTCTTCCGCCTGAAGGTTTTCGTCCAGTTTCCAACTTTTGAGCACGTCTCCCAGCACGCTGCTGAGATCCTTCACCGGTCGATTCCGCGTCACGTCATCCGGAGATGCCCGCCACTCCGCAATCAGTTTGTTGCGGAGCCATTCATTGCGGTAGGTGCGGGGCATACGGCTGGTGCTCGGGAACATAAATAGAGGGGCGTGACCTAAAAGTCACTCGCCATCTCGTCCTCCTTTTTCAGGTGCTTGGTCTCTGTTTTGAATAAATCTGTCACTAGTTGCGTCACGATCTCAAATAGCCCGACAAAAAACTTGCGAACGCGATTGTAAGAGGAATGGTAATGAGACCGTTTCTCAAAGGTCGCAGAGCCTTTTGACTCCATGGAAAACACCGCCACTCTCAGCAAACCAGCTACCGGTTGTCGTCTTTCCAATCCCACTCAGCCGCATTTCGTGGGACTGGCCGCCCTTCGTTCCCTTCTGACTCACGAAGACATCGCCGCCTCTCCTGAGCGGATGGACGCGGTGTTGGACATGATCTCCGCTCTGCTAAAGGACGACTCCTGCCGTCGCGTGGTGCAGTCTTTCTGCCGTGTTCGCCAGGCTTGTGAACCGGTCTGTTACCTGCAGCTTTTCCGTCTCCGCCGCTGGCTGGAGAAAGAAATCGTCGTTCGTGCCAATGGCCACGAATGGCTCGACCTGAACCTCGCGTTCTCCGACTACCGCCGTATCGTGCAACACTATCAGCGCCACGCCTGGGAGTGGGATGAAGAGTGCACCGCCTCCCGCTGGCAGGATATTCCCATCCTCTTCGACTGGGCGGAACACGCCCACGCCGTGCAAGCCGCCGAAATGGCCGCTGCCGTCTGCGCCTGAGACCCAACGGTCCAAGCCTCGATTTATCTTAAGCGCGCAGGCTTTAATAAGCCGTTGTGCCTCGTGCGTTAGAGCGCACTGCTCTCGGACCCTATAGGGTCCTCCGTGAATAGCCAAGGGTCGGAACGACCCTTGGTTCCTTTAGTCAGATGCTGCGACCCCAGCGTGGGTCGTCCTATGCGCGATTGACGTCGACTCTCTCTCTTCGGTTTGAACCTACTTGCCACTTCGGAACCCCCACATCATTTCCAGCGCCTCCCCCCGTGTCAGCGCCTTCACCACCGGCTTCGCATCCTTGGCCTTCTCCTTAATCGTCCGATTCAAAAGCTGCGTGAACTCCTCTCGTGATAGGAGCGACCCGCCACTCCCAACCACGACCGCCGTCGCCTCACTCTCCATCACCTTCTTCACCACATATTCCGCATTCAGCGCGCCGCTCTGAATATCAGTCAATGCCCCTGCCCAAATCGCCGCCGTGCTCGCCCGCAGAGGTTCCTGCAACCGCGCATTGTAATCGTGGAAGAATCCGCAAGTGCCAAAAAACTGCACCGCAGCCTGCCACGATTCATTTGCACCTGCTTCCACATCATTAAAGAAGCTCAGCAGCATCTTCTTACCGGCCAGAGCACGCGTCACATTCACTCCGCTCAGTTTACCCGGCAGCTTACCCTCCTTCAGCGCCATCGCCGCTGCCCATCCGGCGGACTCGCCCGTCTGCATCCAAGTAGGCTCTAATCGCACCGCCCCCCACGCGATATGCGTGGCCGACAAACACACCGGCACCAGCAGATTATCCACGTCCTTTGGCAGCAGCGCGCCATACGGGATCTGCGCCGGGCGGGATTCTTCTGTCAGGATCAGCTTCCCTTCATACTTGCACCCTGGCCGGGACTTCGTCGTGCAGGAGTGCGAATCCATGTACCAGTCCGTGATGCCGATGCTCTCTCGGCTGATCGGTGTGCGGGCATAGCCCTTTGCCAGGCTGTTATGATGTTCCGTAAAGACTTCTCTGCCTACCAGACGCCGCGCCTCACGCACATACATTTCGTAAGGCACATGGTTGTTGTCAGCGAACTCATCCTTCGGCAGTCCCCATTCGCGAAACTTCGCTCGATCCTTCTCTTTCACAGACTCGTCGTTCTGAAGAAACCAAACCAGGCCGAGAGCGAAGTTCAGATGCCGCTGCGTGATCTTTTCCCGCGTCTCCCAGTCTGCTTCAGGATAAGCATGATTTTCGCCGGGAAGAATCGGACTATTCATATGCCCCTTCTTGTTAGGTCCCGAAGTTGACGCGATCGTCTTCCGATCATAATTCACAAACTCTTCCCGGTTGTACCCGGGAGGCGGCTCCGTGAGCATGATGCGATTGGCCGGATCACTCGAGACGCAGAAGCGGTAGTTGTAGGCCTGCACGGCCCCATCCGCGCTGAACGGGCTGGTGGGATCAATCGTTCCTTGCTTCATGTTATAAGGACGGATGTTCAGGCGTCCTTCCACTGCATCAGTGGGCGCACTGCCTTTGCCCATGTTTGTATAGATTTCGCCAGCGTGTGGCTCTCCGTATTCACTGCGCGCTTCACGTCCCACTCGGTATTCCACCTTCGCCAGCGGCAGCAGATCTCCCTCATAGGTCGCGTCCGCAAAGACCTTGCCCTGCACTTTCACCTCGGCTTTACCGCCAAACTCCCGCAGCGTCACGCTACGCAGCACCGCGCCCTCCCGCACTATCGCCGTAGGATAGTGAGCCAGCAGCACTGTGATGTTTTTCTCGCCCGCGATCAGCCGGTTGAATTCCCGCTCTGCCACATGCGGCTCGGCCCAGCCCAGCGGATAGTGCTCTTGGGTAAATCGCACCTTTTGATAATCCGGCGAAGTCTCCCCATACACGATCTTGTAATAGGACTCGATATTGTCCTGCAACTCGCGCAGGATCGGCGCGCGATGCCCGGCGTAGAGAGCATCCCATTGCATCAGGCCATTGATCATCATGCCGCCCAGATGCCGCGTGTGATTCACCAGCAAGACCGTCAGTCCCTCGCGCGAGGCCCGCACCGCACAGGCCACGCCGCCCGCTGTTCCTCCCACGACCACAAGATCATACGACTTGCCGTCCACCTCTTTGGCAGAGACCGCCTTTGCCAGCAGCACAGGCTCCGCCTTGGCTTTGGCGGCGAGCGTAGCATCTGCTGGATTTGGCGCCACGGCTTCGTCGCTCTTTGCTCCACCAGATGGAGCGGCCGTTTGGGCTACGCCCGTCAAAGCCTGAAGACTGACCAGTAAGATCACCGAAACACTCCGTGCGAATAGGCGGACGTTTTTCATAGGGATAGCGAAACAGTTAAAGTTGAGAGAAGCAAGACTCCAACGGAGCCCAATCTCTCCAGCCACTGGTTACAGCACCGCACCAGTGTAGCCCCTATCCAAAGTCCACAGTCTAATGACAACAAGTCTCACGCGGCGACGTTCCGATTGCATGCGCTTCCTGCTTCTTTCTCTTGCCGTCTCTCTGTCGCTGACGGCTTCTCTTCTGCACGCCGCCGACCGTCCCCCGAATGTCGTCATCGTCTTTGCAGATGACATGGGCTACGGCGACCTCGGTTGTTACGGGGCCCAGGGCTACGCTACGCCGAATCTCGACCGCATGGCGCAGGAAGGCATGCGCTTCACTGACTTCTATGTGCCGCAGCCGGTATGCTCGGCTTCCCGTGCGGGCTTGTTGACCGGTTGTTATCCGAACCGCGTAGGCATCGCCGGCGCATTGTCACCTCAGGCTACCTTTGGACTGCATCACGATGAGATGACCATCGCCGAAGTGGTGAAGCAGAAGGGCTATGCCACAGCCATGTTTGGCAAATGGCACCTCGGTCATCACGAGAAGTTCCTGCCCACCACCCAGGGCTTCGATGAATTTTACGGCCTGCCGTACAGCAATGACATGTCTCCCGCACCGGAGAACAATCCCGTGCCTGATGCTCGCAAAAAGTACCCGCCGCTGCCGCTCATTGAAGGAACTAAAACCATCGAGAATGAACCGGATCAGTCCAGGCTCACCACAGAATACACCAACCGCGCCACCGCTTTTATTCGCAAGAATAAAGAAAAACCTTTCTTTCTCTACCTGCCGCACACCATGGTGCACGTGCCTCTTTACGTCTCAGCTAAATATAAAGGCAAAACGCAACAGGGGCTTTATGGAGATGTCATGGAAGAAGTGGACTGGAGCGTCGGCCAGATCCTTCAGACATTGAAGGAAACGGGACTGGATGAAAACACCCTTGTCATCTTCACTAGTGACAACGGCCCATGGCGTATCTTCGGCAATCAGGCAGGTTCCAGCGGCCCGCTCCGGGAAGGGAAGGGGACCTGTTATGAAGGCGGCATCCGCGAGCCCTTCATCGCCCGCTGGCCCGGAAAGATCCCTGCCTCATCCGTCTCCGCTGAGCCATGCGTCACGTTGGATCTCCTGCCGACCATCGCCCATCTCGCTGGCGCTCCACTGCCAGAGAAGAAGATCGATGGCAAGAACATCTGGCCCATCCTCGCTGGAGAAAAAGAGGCCCGCTCTCCGCATGAAGCGTTGTTCTTCTACTACAAGCAAAACGAGTTGCAGGCCATGCGCAGCGGCGCTTGGAAACTCATCTTCCCGCACCAGTGCAGTTCCGTCGAAGGTGTCACCCCGGGCATGGATGGCCAGAAAGCCACGCCGATTGCCCGCCAGACCGGCCTCGAACTCTATGACCTGAGCAAGGACATAGGTGAACAAACCAACGTAGCCAACCAAAACCCCAAAGTCCTCGCCCGCCTCCAATCCATGGCAGACACTATGCGCCAGGAGCTAGGCGACAGCCTCCAAAAGAAAAAAGGCATTGCCAATCGCCCTCACGAAGACCTTGCCGGGAAATAGCCACAAGGAGGGGCGGTTTCGCTTCGCGGTTCCTCCAAACGTCGGGCTTCGCAGCGCCGTATAACCGCCCGCATTGGTTCCGCGCCAATTTCATTGGATAGCAGGCACAACGGCACCTGTAGCTTCCCTGGTTAGCGAGCAGTTTTATTCCACCTGTTCCTGTCGGTTCTTCTCCGTAATGGGGCCATAAGGGTCGCCATCGCCGATTTGTGAATGGGATTACCTTTAACCACGCGGGTTCTTGTCCCGTTGCCTCACACCCATTCGTCAATACCCAGAGGCCAACCTTTCAATCCTCGTCTTCCCTAATTCCTTTTTCTCAAATTCCCCCCATGAAAACGAGTTCCTCCCCCACCGAATCCGATCTCCAAAGTCACCCCGTGGTCACACGCGAAGAATGGATCAAAGCCCGCCAGGATCTGCTCGCCAAAGAGAAAGCCTTCACTCGGCAAAAGGATCAACTCAGCGCAGAGCGCCGCGCCTTACCGTGGGTGAAAGTCGAAGAAGACTACCTCTTTGAAGGACCCGATGGCCACGAGACCTTCGCCGATCTGTTTGCAGGACGCAGTCAACTGATCATCCAGCATTTCATGTTCGGCCCTGGCTGGGAAGAAGGCTGCACGGGCTGCTCCTTTGGCGCGGATCACATTGAAGGCGCCCTTGTCCATCTGGAGCACCACGATGTCTCCGTGGTCGTCGTTTCCCGTGCCCCTCTCCCAGAGATTGAAGCGTACCGCCAGCGCATGGGTTGGAATTTCAAATGGGTTTCAAGTTTTAGCAGCAAGTTCAACTTCGACTACCATGTCTCGTTCACCGAAGAAGACTTGAAGAGACCGCAGAACTTCTACAACTACGAGATGACAGACGTGGATATGGATGAGTTGGACGGACACAGCGTCTTCTACAAAGATGCGACGGGAGCCATCTTTCACACCTACTCCTGCTACGCACGAGGTGGCGAGGAACTCATCAACACCTACAACTACCTCGATCTCACCCCGAAAGGCCGCAATGAACCCGGCCCCCATTTCAACCTCGGTGACTGGGTGAAACGCCACGACCGGTACGATCCCGCACCCGCCGCCGCTTGCAGCACAGACTGTGGTTGCCACTAACAAAGGCTTGCGCGCACCTCCCTGAAATAGCCACGCGACAGTCTTTTGGACTGCGGTGGCAAACGAAGTGCGACACCGCTTTCTGACCGCCCACGACAACCATCTACCTCGCCGTCACAACGAAAGCCTCCGACGCCTTCTGGTGACCTCCCTCCACCATCCCTAACCCTCCCCCCCATCACTCCCGCTCCGCCACCATCAACCGCGTCCACGGGCCATCATTCACATTGTAATAAACCCGTTTCCCATCCGCACTAAAAGCCGGGTGCGGATGGTTCTTCCTCCACGTCGTCGCACCCTTTGTGTTATCAAACGTCGTAAGCATCACGTGCTCATCCTCAGCCATGGATCCCACCGCAATCGCCCAGTAACCTTCCTTCCCAAAAGGCCGCTTCGTCACATTGGCATCCGTCACGAACAATCGTCCGTCTGGTGCTACACTCGGATGATCCGAAATGCATCCCGGTGCGTGACGCTTCGACCTCCCGGTGACCGGATCCAGTGACACATTCCCATACTCGAAAATCGTCTTACCATCCGGAGACCAGGAGGGATGACCCCAGGACTCGATGAGCCGGATGAACTGGCTTCCCTCGAGATCGTAAACCACTTTACCATCCCGAACACTAGCCTGGCTGGAGCGGAAATCACTGCCGCCACTGGGCTTTGCGATCTTAAAGAAAACACGCTTTTCATCAGGGCTCATGACCGGAAAAAAGATCGAGACATCGGTGGAGGCAAAGCGCTTTCGCATCCAGTCCTCGTAGTTCTTCACCACGTCCGCAACGCGCACGGCCACACGCGTTTCGCCGGTTTCTGTGTCGATCAGTTCCAGATCACGATGCGCCCCGGGATTCCAGTGGCAACCGTACACCGGCGCGCTTTTGCCGACTGCTGAGCCAAAGCCCAGTTGCCTGTCCTTCGCCAGGACTTTCTTCTCGCCGCTCGCCAGGTCATAGGCCATCACTTGCCAGGTGCCCGTTTGGACATCGTGATACACCACAGTCATTCCGCCCCGGCTCCACTGCTGGCAGGCGGCCCGGTGAGCATCTTCCGTCACCACCCCTTGTGCGATCACCTTTTCCGTACCCGTCGCGCGTTCCACGATGCGCAGATCGCCTTTCTCGCCGTTCTTCTCGGCCGAGGTGTAATACAGCACATACCTCCCGTCCGGGCTTTCCGGCGAAGTATTGAAATACGCATGAATCACGTGTCGATCCTTGGTCTCACTCACCGGCTGAATCTTCACCCCTGTCCTCCACGGATTCAGCGCTTCATCGCCCATCACAGTTAGTGGGCATAACAGCGCCACCAGCGTGGCCACATTTGCCAGGCAGAATCGAAAAGCTGATCGCACGTTCATAAGATAGGTGAACCGCTCACCACCGCAGCGAGTCCGCTCAACCAAACGCCAGGACCACCCCCATTCTTTTGGCGGCGATGCTATTCACACCTCCAGCGCACCAACTGCCCCTCCCATCTGTTGCAGCACCTTCAGCCTCTGGCACCTTTTACGGCATGCCATTCCGCTCCATCGCGCCCTCATTCCAACCCCGCTCCCGTGGCCGAAAAAATGATTTTCTGCGCGATACCGTACTACATAGTACGCAATATCGCGTATTCCGACACGCGTCTGCGGCACTACACGCCTTTTACGGCCAGTTGAAACAGCCAACCGCACTACGAAGTCCATTTTGCGCAGTAAATCGACTCCAGTCGTTCGATCACAAAAATGTCTCCCTCATCGCTCGGTAAGCTTGACCAGCGCAATGGTTGGCCAGACCTTTCTCCATGCCTGCCAAGCAAGTCTTTTACAGCGGATACGTCCAGGGCGTCGGTTTCCGCTACACGGTCAAAAACATCGCCTCGGGTTATGAGGTCACTGGCTGGGTCAAGAATCTGCCGGACGGTCGCGTGGAGTTACAGGCCTGCTCCATCGAGGACGAGGAACTGACTGGCTTTCTGGAGGATATAAAAACCAGCGCGCTACGGGGCAACATCAAAGGGGTGGAGGAATTTGACATTTCCCCGCCTGCGGATGTCAGAGGTTTTAGTATCATTCACTGACCGCTTCAGGTAACTTTTCCTCCCACGCAATTCTCTTTACTTCATGGCCCTGGCAACTCATGACGGCGCCGCCGCCGTCCAGGTCGAAAACCTGACGAAAGTCTTCAAAACCGGCTTCCGCAAAAGGCCCCTTGTCGCCGTCCGCGATCTGTCGTTCTCCGTGACGGCGGGCGAAATCTACGGGCTCATCGGCCCGAATGGTTGCGGGAAATCCACGACCATGAAAGTCATGCTGGGGCTGCTGAAGCCCACGCAGGGAAAGACGACCATCTTCGGTATGGATAGCGAGGTCGTCGCGAGCCGCCAGGATGTCGGGTTCCTTCCCGAGAATCCTTATTTCTACAAACACCTTACCGGGCGCGAGACGCTTCACTTTTACGGCAGGCTTTGCGGTCTGACCGGATCGGAGTTGCGGGACCGGACAGAGGCCATGCTGAAACTGACCGGCATGGACCACGCCGCCACCCGTCGCGTGGGCGGCTACTCCAAAGGCATGCTGCAGCGCATCGGTCTTGCTCAAGCCATCATCCACGATCCTCGCCTGCTGATTCTCGACGAGCCTACCGCTGGCGTGGATCCCGTCGGCTCCCGCCAGATCCGGGACTTGGTGTTGGAGCTTCGGCAGCGCGGCATCACCATCGTGGTCACCTCCCACCTTCTGGAGCAGATGCAGGAGGTCTGCGACCGCATCGGCATCATGTCCAATGGCCGCATGGTCAGCGAGGGCAACCTGAACGACCTCATCTCGGTGGAGAACCAGACAGAGATCATCTTGGAAAACGCCTCCCCAGAAGTGCTGGCTCAGATCCACCAACTTCTGCAAGGCACTTCCGCCAAACTCGTCTCCGAAGGAAAACCGCGCACCACGCTGGAGCGGATCTTTATCGAGTCCACGACGCAAACAAACTCTGGTCAGGAGTGATTGACTGACCGCTTCGCGATGAACTCCGAACCTACACTCGCCAGCGTTGCGCCGGGACGTTCGCCTGTCCGGGCTGGCCTCAGCCGCTTTTCCGTCGGCCGCGTCTGGACGCTGGCCATGCACACGGTCACTTACCTGTTGCGCATGAAGATTATCGGCTTCCTGGCCGTCTTCACCATCCTGGCGATCCTGGCGGCTTTTGCCTTTCCCGCCATGGGACCGGAGCAGCAGTTGAAGCTGCTGAAGGATTCCTGCTTCGGCGCGCTGCACATCTTCTCTATCGTCATCGCCATCGCGGCCACCTCGCTGCTCTTGCCGAGAGATTTGGAAGATCGCACCCTGTATACCATTCTGAGCAAACCCGTTCCTCGTTATGAATATTTGATTGGGAAGTTGCTCGGCGTGTTGCTGCTGTTGGGTGGAGGGCTGCTCATCATGGACCTCACCTTGAGTCTTGTGGTGTGGCTGAAGCAGTCGCTTATTCTCTCTGCTCAGATCAGCGGGCTGGAAAGGGAGCAAAGTGCCACGCCCGAGAATGTCGCGATGATGCGGGAGATTATTGGCAAATACGGGCTCACCTGGAGTCTGCATGCCGGGGTCTTTGGTATCTTTCTTAAGTCAGCCGTGGTCGCCGCCATGTGCCTGCTCATCTCCACGTTCGCCAGCACGACGCTTTTCACCATCGTCATCGGCTTTGCGGTTGCGATAGCTGGCCACGGTCAGGGCCTCATCCGGGACTGGTTTCTACACAAGCTGCCCGGGTTCTGGGAAAAGAGCCTCACCGGTGCCATTGCCATCTTTTGCCCCGACCTGAATCTCTTCGACTTTGTGGAACCTGCCATTCGTGGGGACTCAATCTCCGCCGCTGCATTACTCGGCGTCACCGGCATCGCACTGGTTTACATCGTGGGCCACACTGCCGTCGCCTATTTGTTCTTTGCGGAAAAGGAATTGTAGCTGGAGCCACCTCCGTCTCCGCGCCTGTATGAAGCGTCTTTTCCATTACCCGCGTCTCGCTGGCATCTTGCTGTTGCTGGTGCTGGGCCTGGCCAAGTTGCCGCTGGAGGAGAAGTTGACCGGCATCCTCAGAGAGGAAGGCATCATTCAGCCGGCCCCCAGTCTTTCCTTGCGGGAATCGATCCCGCAGATCGGCTTTGCGGCAGCCCTGGGCGGCATGCGTTCACTGGTGGCCAGCATCTTTTATCTGGATGCATTTGTCGCTTTTGAGAACGTGGAGTGGGGAAAGGTGGACAGCCTCATGGCCATTACCACCCGGCTGCAACCCCGGGAGCCTCTCTATTGGGATGATGCCTCCTGGCACATGGCTTATAACGCGGCCTCCAGTTACCAATATAATAAAAACCTGCGCGCCACCATCCGGAGTCAGTTGTTTCGCGAACACGTGCAACGTGGCATCGACATCCTGGATAAGGGACTGGAATTCCTGCCTCACAACGCCCGCCTTCTCACCCGTCTGGGGGACATCTATCGCGACCGCCTGCCCAATCCCCGGAAAGCGGCCGATGCTTATCTGGACGCCCACGCCCATGGGGCCAAAGATTATTACGAGCGCATGGGTGCTTATGAGTTGGTGAAACTGGATGACCGCGCCTCATGGGAGAAAGCCTACGAGATCATGAAAAGGTATTATGACAAGGGCATCAAAGTTCCGAGTATCTTGCGGGATTTGCCCATCCTCGAGGAGCGCCTGCAAATTCCTGCCAATCAGCGTATTGCAGAAAAAGTGAAATCTCCGTAATGCCTGCCCGTTTGATGGGCGCGGCCATGGCGGAACTATCTGTTTTGCTCCACTTTCCTGCCTTGACCTGACCAAACTCCCCCTCCAAATTTAACGATTCGCTGCCTCCATGCGCTACGCCCTCTTCGGTGACATCCACGCAAACTGGGAAGCCCTCATGTCCGTCATGGGGGACGCCCAGGAGCAGGAGTGCACGCACTACGTCTGCCTTGGCGATGTCGTCGGCTACAATGCCGATCCCTGCCTCTGCCTCGACCATGTCCGTTCGCTCAACTGCCCGGTCGTGAAGGGCAATCACGACGAGGAAGCTACGCAGAACCGCTCCTTGGATGAACTCAATCCCTTGGCCGAAAGCGCCCTGCTCTGGACACGCCAGATGCTGACGGAAGACCAGAAACAATGGCTGCGGGAACTGAAATTGGTGCGCCAGGTGCGTGACTTCACCGTGGTCCACGCCACGCTGGACTCCCCCGGAAGTTGGGCCTACGTCTCGAACCGGTTCGACGCCATGGCCAGCTTCAGCTACCAGTTCACCCAGATGTGTTTTTACGGGCACACGCACGCGCCGCGCATTTACGAGAAAGATGACACCGTGCGCTGCCTGCGGGAAACGGAAACGTTCATCCGCCGGGGCTCAAAGTATTTCATCAATGTAGGCAGTGTGGGCCAACCGCGCGACGGTGACTGGCGGGCCTCCTACGCCATTTACGACTTGGAGGCGCAGAAAGTCTCCATCCGCCGGATCGAGTACGACTTGGGCACCACACAACAAAAGATCCGCGACGCCGGGCTTCCCCCCGTCCTGGCCGAACGACTCGCGGTGGGAAGATGAGTTTGCCCCCGATTCAAAGCCTGGGAGACTATTCTTCCGCCATCATCGTCAAACCCAGCTCGCTGGGGGACATTGTTCATACCCTCCCCGCGGTGCATCTGCTCAAGGAGCACTTCCCGAAAATGGAACTGCGCTGGCTCTGCAATCCCGAATGGATGCCGCTGCTGGAGTGTAATCGCGATCTGGTCGAGGTACTGCCCTTTCCCCGCCAAAGGTTCAAAGGCGTCAAAGGTTTTGGCCGCGCCATCCCCTGGGCCTTCCAGCTTAATATCGCGGCACGTCATCTGCCGGAAGTGGCTCTGGACTTTCAGGGCCTGCTGCGGAGCGCTCTTATCTGCAAGGTGCGGGGCGCCAGTCCCATCATCGGCCTGTCCGATGCAAGGGAGGGAGCGAGTTACTTTTACCGCCAGACGATCCCCATTAACGCGGATGACCACGCCGTGGATCGTTATCTCGGCATGGTCCGCGCTGCGGGGATCGAATACAAAAAGGAAGACCTGGTCTTCAACCTTCCGCCCGGCACCCCTCTCCGCGGTGTAAGCCTGCCAGAGCGCTTTTGGATGGTGCACCCGGAAGCCCGCGGTGCAGAGAAATCCCTGTCGCCTCAGGCGTTGCAGGCCATCTGCGATTGTCTGGCTCCCAGCCCGGTTGTGATCGTGGGCAGGTCATCCAGCTTCCGCCCCCCGGCCGGTGCGCATGTCATCTCACTGGTGAATCAGACGGATCTTCATGAGCTCATCTGGGTTTCCAGACAGGCCATGGGTTGCATCAGTGTGGACAGCGGTCCCATGCATATCGCTTCTGCGTTAAACCCACGGACCTTGGGGATTCATTCCTGGAGCGATCCACGCAAAGTCGGTCCTTATCAGGACTCAGCCTGGGTGTGGAAAGCGGGCCGAATCGCCAAGCGGCAGGAATTCAGCGATGCCGAAGCTGCCGAAAACATCCCGCTCGATGAAGTGGCGGCCCGTCGGCTTGTAGACTTTGTGTTGGAACAGTGGAAATAGACGGACGCTGCATCGTTACCTGAACCCCGGTCATGCAAACCTGGCGCACCCGCATCTACCGCAACACCCGGGATCGCGCCTTCCTCACCAAGGCGGTCCTCGGCATCTTGGGGTTCTTCATCGTCCTGAGCATGATCGTGCAGGAGATGCGGACGAGAGTCACCCGCTACGCCATAACCGGTGAAGACACTGCGGAGTTGCAGTCGGTTCTGCTGGAAGGTTCACACGACGAACTGTGGGACCAACAGGAAGCCTCGCCCGATGCCCTGGCAGAATGGCTCCGGCAGACTGGGATTTTATTCTCCCAGCAGGGGGAGATCTCGCGAGCGTTTCGTCCCACAGACTGGCCTGCGCTGGTTTCCCGCCATACGAAGGGCCCCGAACAAGCGGAGCTGTTCACTGCGTATGCCACTCTTTGCTTTCCCGGTCCTGCGAGCGACAAGATCGCCGCCCGAGCCCATCTGGAAACCGCCGCCGCCGCCGAGCCGCCGCCCCGGTATGCGAATGAGTTCCTCTGCGAACTGCATCTGCTAAAAGAAGAACGCGGCGCAGCATTGCGGGCCTGCTTGCGGGAGTTCGTGCATCCGTCTGCGACACGCATGCGGCGCATCTCAGCGTCACAGGCGCTGCTTCTGGAAGACACGGCGGCGATGCGTCAAATCCTGGCAGATCCACAAGCGCGGGCAGCGATTACACCCCACAACCTGCTTCTCATGGCGCGTGCGTTGAATGACAAGGCACTTTTGTGGCACGCCCTTCTGGCCACGGAGCAGGCACGATGGTCCGAACCGTTGGGAGTTACTTTAGGACTCACTGCCGCTGCCGTTTGGTTTTTAATCCTGATCTTCTCATCGGAGCGAAACTGGCGGACGACATCCCTTTGCGCGGTAGCACTATTGATGGGTGTCTTCAGTGTCTGGACACTCTCATGGTTCCAGGGGGTTGTGGACTACGGACCTGGAAAGGAAGAATTCAGCAATGGGGGCCAGGAACTTTTTAATTTGGTCATGTATGTGGGCGTGCCGGAAGAAGCCGTAAAGCTGCTACTCTTTGCACCTCTGCTCTTTTTCCTGCCGAAGCGGCATGGCGATGCCAAAGCTGCCCTTCTGGCTGGCTGCACGGGGCTTGGCTTTGCACTGGAAGAAAACCTTCTCTACTTCGAAAACTCCAGCGTGGCCGTGGCCATAGGGCGGCTGTTGACGGCTAACTTCATGCACGTGGCACTCACGGGCATGCTGGGGTGGCAGTTGTATGATTTAATTCGTTCGCGCTTTCATCGTGCCGGAGAATTCCTCACCGTATTCGCCCTGATCTCGCTGGCTCACGGGTTATATGATTTCGCTGCCGGAGGGTCGGCCTCGGAGTACGGGATGGATCTTGCCGGCATCATCATCCTGGCAATCGGTGCCCGTTATTACTTTCATCATCTCAAGACGCCCACGGGACTGGCCCACCAGCCACTCATGTCCCGCATCTCCATCTTCCTGCTGGGGACATCACTGTTGGTCGGCATGGTCATGTTGTCGCTGGTATGGACGGATGTCTCTGCGGAAGGCGGCCTCATCACGGCCGTGCTGGCGGGCACCATCGCGATCATTCCGGTGACGTTCATCTACATCCGCGAGTTCCAGGAGTAGTAATTGACCGTCGGTCAGTTATCGAACAGGGCAGGGATTGTGCAGACATCTGTGCATGAACTCCAGGTATTGCATCGTTCTGTTCGCCTATGTCCCGCTCGCGCCTCCTGCTTCTCTCCACATTCTGCGCCATGCTGGCGTTGCCACTTTCCGGCGCGGAATCCGGCCCGTCGTCGGCGACGCTCACGAAGGACATTGAATTTACGAAAGCTGGTAGCGTCAGCCTGACGCTGGATGCTTCCGTTCCAGAGGGCGCGGGCCCTTTTGCGACGTGTATCCTCGTGCATGGTGGTGGCTTCACGAAGGGCGACAAAACCAGCTTCATCACGCCGTTGTTTGAACCGCTGACCAAGGCAGGATTCACCTGGTTCACCATCAATTACCGTCTCGCACCTGACCACCAATGGCCCGCTGCCGCGGATGACGTCACTGCCGCGGTAAAATGGGTAGAGGCCCATGCGGCTGAATACAAGGTGGATCCAAAACGCATCGCCCTGATTGGTGAGTCTGCCGGCGGCCATCTGGTTGCCTGGACAGGTGTAACCCAAGGTAACGATCTCGGCCTAGCCGCTGTCGTGCCCTTCTACGCTCCCTGCGATGTGCCCCTGCTGATGTCGAAGCGCACGGAGCCCGGTGGCCTTGGCTCGATGCTGGGTGTCACCGAGATGAACGATGCCGCTAAGAAGAAGTTTGAGTCCATCTCACCGGTTGCCAAGGTGAAACCGGGTCTGCCGCCTTTCCTGCTCATTCACGGGGACAAAGACGACAAAGTGCCCTTTGAGCAAAGCACCATCTTCCAGAAGCAAATGCAGGCGGCAGGCAATACCTGCGATCTCATCGCCATTCTTGGCGGCATCCACGGCATGGGTGCCTGGTCAAAGCTCGGCTCAGACTATCAGGAGCAAATGGTAGTGTGGCTGCGCAAGACGATGAAGTAAGCTCGCCCAGGTTTGGCGAAAATCTCACTTCAATGGCGGTGCCTTGATCTCTACCGGTACATTTAATTTCGTGTACCTCACTGTCACCGGCAGATCGCCTGCTCCTGTCGACAGGGTCATTTGGACTTTGCGGATGAAGGCGGCATTATCCAGTTGGGGCTCTCTGACCACCCAATAAGTGACGGCAGGCTCTTTGCCTTTGGCAGGTTTTTCGACCTTTAAAAGACTTTCGCCATTTACTGCTTCTTTCGTGGCGCTGAACATGCCTTTCTCCCAAACCTTCAGTTCAGGACTGATCGGTCCCGTGACGACATTTGATAGGAAGATGGTGCCATCGCGATCAGCCTCATCTCCACTCTTCCAACTCTTGCCATCATCCAGGCTAAGGTAAAAAACTTTGTCAGTCAGGATGCGCTGCTTTCTCACGTCTTTGGCATCTTTGCCTTTGAAGGATAAGGAGCCAGTGCCCAAGTCGCCAACCAGAGTGGCTTTGCCAACAGGCGTCGTGATTTCCACATCAACATGGTAGCTGCCAAGCTTCGCCATGTTGTTGGTTGCCTGTCCCAAGAGTTCATTGGCCGAAGGGCGGCTACTGGGGGCTTGGCCTTGAACTGGGTGCAGGATGAACAGCAGGAAGCCAAGACCAAAGAGCGCGTGTTTCATAGGGAGAAGTTTGTGCGACTAACATTTTACGCCACCGTCAGCGGCCCATCAAAAACTGTCAGGCTGATCACTTCCGTCTTTGCCACATGGGGGCCATGCTTCGTGCCTTTGGGAGCATAAAAAAGCGTGCCCTCGGTGTAGCTGACACCTTCTTCTTCCCATTCACCGGAGAGCACCCACGCCCATTCGTTGGCCAAGGCGTGAGTATGGGCGGGGATCGTTTTGCCCGCTTGGAATTTGCGCAGCACGACTAGGCCGCCTGTGTCCTCATGCTTGTGCAGGATTTTTAGCTCGACGCCCTCATAGGGGCCGGGCTGCCAGGCCTTTTCTTCTGCGTGGGCGAGATAGGGAAACATGTCTTAGGCAACTGGATAACCGCGCCAGGAGCAAGCACCGATTTGCGAGCGTCGCGACGTTATCCTGCCGCGCTGTGTTGCAAATGGCCGTTTCCATCCGTAACCAAGTATGATCGCCGTTTCGCACGGCTCCTCTTTCATGTCACCGCATCCGACATCAACCCCCGAAGGCACGCTGCCCAGTGTAGCTGCGCAAATTCAGGCGTTGCTCGGGGACCTCCAGCATGCGCCAACGACCACGCAAATCGAGAATATTTTCGATGTTCTCTACGCCGCGAGCTTGTTGAGGGAAGAGGGACGCGCTGTGCGGGCGAGAGTGGTGATCGCGCCTCCAGAAGCGTATTTAAAGCCTGACGACACTTCGGATGGATTTCATGCCCTCCGTTTTAGCACCCAGCTTCACCTGTCTGCTCATGAGATCAAGCGGCTCAGTCCCGCAGCGAGTTTCTTTCATTCCGCAGTGGGTGTTTGGCCCGATGCCGAGGGCCGATTGAGGATCTGGGGTATTATCAATACCGGTCCCAACTGGATGAACCTGGTGGCAGGTGGTCGCAAGCCTTTGGGCGAAGACATGCCGTATCCCGTCATCCATGTGCGAGATCCCGGCTGGCTGCTGTTTTATTTTGGATACAGCCTCATCTCGGAATGGCGTGGCCGGGAGTTTCATGGACCGCGGCTTGATGTCTTCCAATCCAAAATCCTGACGGAACGCTTCGGGCATATACGCCGCTCTTTTGTGGAGGACCTGCCGGAGGGATGTTTGCCTGCCACCCTCACCACCGAAGTTTACGCAGATGTGGCGCATCTCATCGCGATACAGTTCGTCAAACGCATCATCAATCTGGTGCGCACGAGCGGTCACGGGGGCAGCCTCGTCATTGTGCCGGAAGGCGAAGACGGCATGGATGCCGCCGCGCGTTGGATTGATTGCAAGTACACGGCGGATACCCGCTCGTTACGATTCCGCAATCTGCTGAAGCTGATTCTCTGCCGCATTGGCGAACTGAGCCCGCAAGGCTCCACCTTGTTGCAAGCCTGGGAGATTTTTCGCAGCAGTCGGGATTCCGAACTGGATTTCCTGGAAGCTTCCTTCTTCGAATTGGCGCGCTTTCTCTCCGACTTGATGCAGGTGGATGGAGCCCTCGTAGTCGATGAAAAATTCCGCGTCATCGGCTTCGGCGGTGAGATCCGCGTAGATCGGACGGTGCTGCAGGTAAGTCACGCATCAGATCCCAGTGCGCGCTCGATGGTTCCATGGAATGTGCAGAACGATGGTACTCGGCATCGCTCCGTTTATCGCCTGTGCTCCGTCGAGCCGACGGTTCTGGGCTTTGTGATCTCGCAGGACAGTCAGGTGCGTTTGATTGCCAATCTGGATGACGCCGTGGTGTTTTGGACACACACGGTGATTTGAGGCGAGCCGTTCAGTCGGTGATTGCGATAGCTGGGGAATCATCCCTGCGCGTCGTTGCCGAGTCGCACCACCAGCGCCAGTAGCCGGTCCTTATCCTGTAGTCCCTCGAGGAATCGCTGGGGAATTCCTGACAAACCACAGCGAGCACCTGCCAGCGCTCCCGTCAGAATCGCCCTGGCCTGATTCTGCCCGCCACCATTGATGGCATGCAGCACGGCACTTTCGAAGTCCTCCTGGAATCGCGCGGCGAGGTAATACGCTGCAGGCAACTGGTGATAAATGGCGCAGGGCATGCCATAAACGATGGACACTTTCCATGCGGGTTCGATTCGGATATCGGGATCAGCAGCCGCTTCCGCCATGTACGAGGGCGTGAGTAAAGCATCGGGGGAGGAGAATTGCCCGGCTTTTCTTGAAGGAGCTTTGTCGTTGCTGGGAGGTTGAAGCTTACTGCTTGTCACGGCATGAAAGGGGAGTTTTCCATCCTTCACCATCGCCATCAATTTGTCTGACAGGTTGATGTCGAGGCTTTCACCACTGACGATCAAACCCAAGACGGAGCAATAAGCCGTGGTCATGGCTACGATTGCTTCATCAGCCTGAGTCAGGACACAGTTGGCGCTCACGCTTTCGGCGAGCTTCCTGGGATTAAGCGCATAACGCACTCCTAACACGAGAGCGCGTTCAGCAGCTTCTGTGGTGTCAGCATGACCGCCGATTTCTGTCCAAGGCTTTCCTTCCTTTACGCGTAGCTTCCAGGCTTCACGAATGGACTGGCTCGTATAACCGCCGGGACCAACGTATGGTGTTCCATCCAGTTGTGGGAACAGGTCTTCCTCCAAACGGCGAGTGAAGTCCGCTTCCTCGTAGCCCTCTTTTGCTACGACGGATTCCATGAGCATTTCCATGATAATGCCTGCCTGCGAGAGCATCCCGGCTTTGAGCCCTGCATGGTATCGGCCGGGCTTCGGATCGGTGTAGCCGTCGATCCACTTGCCGTAGTCGCGCCATTGTTGTTCCAGGTCGTAATACCAGTGTGGTCCCAGGCCCAAGGCATCGCCAATCAGCGCCCCCATCACTGCCCCGGCAGACCGGTCTGCAACAGTGTTGGGTTTGGGCAATTCAGACGAAAGGGGAGGTGATGCTGAGACGGACATGAAGATGATACGTCTGCCGCCAGGGGCTCGCGCCGGGCGTATCCATTACGGTATCGACTCGAATCAAAACTTCTCATGGCCACACCTGGACCTAACTCACCGGCTTCCCATCCGCCTTACACGATCGCGGCCGGCGTGAGCATTGGCCACGTTCATCTTAAGGTCGCGGAGATCGAGCGAGCTCTGGCTTTCTATTGTGGCGTGCTCGGATTCACTCTCACACAACGCTTTGGCCAACAGGCAGCCTTCGTTTCCGCTGGCGGTTACCATCACCACATAGGGCTCAATACTTGGGAGAGCGAGGGAGCGCCGCCTCCGCCACGCCATTCCACGGGCCTGTTTCATCTGGCCATTTTGCATCCGACACGAGCCGATCTTGCCGTGTCGTTGCGCCGTGTCCTCGATGCTGGGGTAGAGCTTGATGGTGCTGCCGATCATGGTGTCAGCGAAGCCATTTATCTGCGCGATCCTGATCAGAATGGCGTAGAGCTTTATTGGGATCGTCCGCGTGAGCAATGGCCCGTAGATGGAGATGGCGAACTCAAGATGTTCACGCGGAGCCTGGATCTACAGGCGCTGTTGCGCGAGGCTCCCGTGGCTTAGTCTCTTACAGCTTCCCGTGCCGCAGGCGAATCAAGACCGCCGCCAGGGTGCTACCAACCATATTTGCCACGAGATCCCAGCCGGTGTTTTCATAACCGCCGACATTGGTATTGGGGATGGTAAGCACGGCGATAAATTCGATCACTTCGTTCAACGCACCCAGTCCGCAGCCGGCGGCCGCGCAAAGAAAAAGCGAGCCGAAGGTAGGTGGCACGGCCTTGCCAGTGTCGCTCAAGTAACGCGTTTTTAACGCGTGCCAGCACACCGTGGTAGCGACACCAAAGCCATAGGCATGCACGACCTGATCATACTTGAGGAGATCCGGGATCAACCACAGACTGTAAAGCACGGCATGATCACCATGATAGGGAAGACCCGCGGGCAGCTTCACCAAACCTCCGGCCATGTGCAATAACCCCCAGATGGATAACGCCCACAGAAGTCCGGATGTGAGTTTCACTTTTCGATCCAGCAACGCGATCGCCCCGATGAGCACCAACATCACGACGATGTAGAAAACGAACTCTTTGTTGCCCCCAAAGAAGGCAGAGACACCGGCGGCGATCATATACGCGGCCGTGAAGATCAGGACCGCGCGTAACCGCGAGGATGATGATGGGGCTTTGAGTTGTGCGTGTTTTGTCATGGTGATGCGGTGTTCTGCAATGGGCCATGATTTGCCCCGGCAAGTCTCATTGCCGGGATGTCCGACGGTAAGGCGTTATTCCTTTACCCGTTCGGTGACGGCACCGAGCAGACCTAGTTTTTCATCCAGATGCTCGTAACCACGGTCGATGTGGTAAAGGCGATCCACCTTGGTGGTGCCCTTGGCATTCAGGGCTGCCAGCACCAATGCGGCGGAGGCACGCAGGTCACTGGCCATGACTGGAGCGCCGCTCAGGCTGGGCACACCGGTGATGAGTGCGGTGTCGCCCGAGAGTTCGATGTTGGCGCCCATGCGCTTCAGTTCCGGAACGTGCATGAAGCGGTTTTGAAAGATCGTTTCGCGGATGCTGCTAATCCCCGGGATAGTGCAGGCCAGCGCGCAAAACTGCGCCTGCATGTCTGTGGGGAAACCGGGATACGCCAGCGTCGTCAGGTGGAAGCCCTTCGGATCAGTAGCCGGCATGATGGTCACGGTGTCCTTCGTCGAGGTCACGTCGTAACCCGCGGATTGCAGCAACTCGGTCGTAGTTTGCAAATGCGCGGGCACGACTTTGCGCACCATCACGCCATCGCCGCAGATCGCTCCCGCGACCAGGAAAGTCCCTGCTTCGATACGGTCAGGAATAACGGTATGCTCTGCGCCATGGAGTTCATCCACGCCTTCAATCACGATGCGCGTGGTGCCGGCGCCTTCGATCTTCGCACCCATCTTGATGAGGAAATTGGCGAGGTCTTCCACCTCTGGCTCCGCGGCTGCGCCTTCGATAATGGTCGTGCCCTTCGCCAGGACGGCTGCCATCATCACATTGTCTGTGCCGAGCACCGTGGACCCGAACTTTCCGGACATATTCATGGTCGTACCTCTGAGCGGTCCATCCGACTCGATGTGGATGTTGCCGCCGTCCACTTGGACTTTCGCTCCCAAATATTCGATGCCCTTCAGATGCAAATCGACCGGGCGGTCACCGATGACGCAGCCGCCGGGGAGGGAGACTACCGCCTTGTGGAGACGGCCCGCGAGCGGGCCCATCACGCAAATGGAGGCGCGCATCTTCACCACCAGATCATAGGGGGTATCCGGAATGATCTTCTCGGCCTTGATTTGCATGGTGCCGCTGGCGCGTTCCACTTCCGCACCCAGTTCGCGCAGAATTTGCAGCATGTAGTTGGTATCGCTCAAGTCCGGCACGCGATGAATCGTACACATTTCCCGTGTGAGCAGCGTGGCCGCGAGGATCGGCAGGGAGGAGTTCTTGGAGCCACTGATGGTGACCTTGCCACGCAAGCGGGTGCCGCCTTGGACGATAAGTTTTTGCATAGGGAATGGGAATGAGGTTTAAGATTGAGGTGGCTCGGGCTCGGGCTCGGCGGTCGGTGCGTGGGCGGATGGAGGAAAAGGAACTGTTTCTACAAGAGGCCTGACTGCGAAAACAAAACGCTCGATTCCCGCCAGGTCTGCCAGCGTCTCCATGGACTGAAAGCTGAGTTCCTGCAATCGCTCGCTGACGGCGGGGGCCTGATCATGGTGCAATTCCAGTGCCACCAGGCCATCGGCGTGGAGGTGCGCGGGGGCTTGCTGTAGCAAAACGTCAACGACACGCAGGCCATTCGGCCCCCCATCGAGAGCTTGGGCAGGATCACGCCGGACTTCCCGGCTGAGTCCAGCCAGTTCACCTGTTGGGATGTAGGGCAGGTTTGCCACGATCAGGTCGAAACGTTCGTCACCGAGTTCAGTCAGCAAATCACTGCGGACCAGTCGCACTTGGGCGTTGCTGACCTGGACTCGGTGGGCATTGAGGCGAGCCAGCTCCAGCGCGTCTTCGGAGATATCCACCAAGGTGACTCGCGTTTCCGGCCAGGCTTTGCTGAGAGATAACCCGATGCAGCCGGAGCCTGTGCCGATATCGACAAGGGAGGCAGGTGGCTTTGCGCCATACCGCTTCAAAAGCAGGCTGACCAGATGCTCCGTCTCCGGGCGCGGCACGAGGGCGCGATGGTCACTGACAAATTCATGTCCCTGAAACTCCACCGTGCCGAGAAGGTGCTGGAGCGGTTCACCTTCGCCCCGGCGTTTCAACAGATTGCGCAGGGGAACGAGTTGCGGCTCGTGCAGAACGTGGTCGAAACGCAGATACAAGTCCAGCCGCCGGCACCCCAGCACATGGGCCAGCAAGTGCTCCATGTTCAGCCTCGCGTCCTCCACCTCCCGCTTGGCAAGGTAATCCGTGCCACTTTTCAGGGTCTCCAGCAAGAGCTTCATCGTGGCCGCGGGGCGAGCAAAGGATCGATCCGTGCCGGATCAAAGAGGACTCAATAGGAACTGGCGTCCAGGGTGCGCAGACGACGGCTCAGGCCTTTCATTACGTGCACGGCAAAGAGCGGCACTTCATGCACCATGAATTCAAAGCGTTGTTCATTGATGGGGACGAGAACGCAGTCTGTTTTAGCCACCGCAGTGGCGGAACGAGGGCTGTCCTCGATCAGGGCCATTTCGCCAAAGAAACCATCAGCGGGTACGACCTCTACGGCTTTGTTGTTCACGAGCAATTCCACTTCGCCTTCCTTTACAACGAACATCTCATTACCGGTATCTCCCGCCGAGAAGATGACCGCCCCTGCCGGATAGTTTTGCGTTGGCGTCTGAGATTCGAAGATGTTCGGAATTTTCATGCGAGTGAAGACCCTTCGTGGGTCATCGTGTTGTGCTACGCCTCGCGGCGAATTGCAAACGGTACCTTCCGTCAGTTGTTTACTGTAGGAGGCGAAGTGCCCAGCAGCCGTCCCAGGCGGAACTCGATGTGTTTTTCCACCAAAGCACCCATTGAGGTGCAGTTTTCAAAATACGTCGTGGTGTGATGCTCGCCCAATTCGCGCCTGAGGCGCTCCACCTTTTCCTGAGGTTCTGCAGGATGGTGTTTCATGGCGCGGAAAAGGGCACGCAACCGGGGCTTTTCCGCCAGGAAGCGTCGCGCGATGAGTGTGCGTTCCTCCTGCTGATACTGCTGCATGGTGGCATAGTTCAGAAACTTTGTGCAGAGTTGCACCACCGGCAGATTCTCTTTGTAAAACTGCGGCAGATAGACGCTTTTGGCGCCTTCGTAGCTTTGCTGGTCGAAGTCGATCGCACGCACCCGGTATTGCGTCTCTTCGAAGTCCGGCGTCATGTCCATGACATAGTTGTAACTGCGCATGTCGCCCAAGAGACGGACAAAACAGCGCTCACTGAATTTCACGAATTCCTTCGCTACACGCACGCGGTTTACATCCGGCTTGTTGAAGTAGTCGGATATAAAGACATCACCCGGGATGCCGGCGATGTGCTCCTCGATGAGAGTATTGCCATGCACCAGATAGCTCATCCGGTTCGGTGAAAGCAGATGCTCCAACTCCAGCCCATAGATGCGGGAGGCATCCGCCACCTTGATGTAAAAATGATCGTAGTTGTCGTTGTACTGATTCACCACCCGGATGCGGAACGGCTTGCTGTTGCCGAAGCCACAGTAGTCCACGCGCTCTACGAAAAGATGCGGCACAGCGGTGAGATCGCCGGTTTTGAGCAGGGAGTAAATGCTGGTCAGGCGCGGCCAGAGATCCGCCATGACGCCTTGCTCATATACCACGGTGTCCCAGAGCGTGGCATTTCCTTCCTTGTCGGAGAGCGGATAGCTGTTCGAAAAACTTTGCAGTTCCTCGTAGGTCGCGGGCAGCCCGGTCAGGCGGCCATAGTGGCGGAGGTACGTGAGCAGTTCGTCGCTGATGCTGATGAACTGCTTTTTGCGTGTGATGGTGATGTGTTGGTCCGCCATGGATGCTCTCCGTTCTCCTCCCTTTCCGCTGCCCGGCGGTAAAGTCTCTCACTTTCCGCAGGGCATGGCGAGAAGTTCATGCCCGCAGGATGCGGGCCTTCTGAATAGGCGAACTGAAAGCTGTCCGAATGAATGACTGAACGCGCGGCTGCCTTTAGTCTTCGTCTTTACCAGAGGCTTGCAGCGCCGCGACTACATTGAGGTCTTCCAGCGTCGTCGTGTCTCCCTTGATCTGACCACCAGCGCAGATTTCCTTGAGCAGGCGGCGCATGATTTTGCCGGAGCGTGTTTTTGGCAGGGCGGCCGCAAAGCGTACATCATCCGGCCGGGCGATAGCTCCGATGACATTGGCCACGTGCTTTTTCAGTTCCGCCGCCAATTCCGGGGTGGCTTCCACGCCGGATTTCACGGTGACAAATACCACCACGGCCTGACCCTTGAGTTCATCTGGACGTCCCACCGCGGCAGCTTCCGCCACTGCTTCATGGGAAACCAGGGCGCTTTCCACTTCGGCAGTACCGAGGCGGTGACCGGAGACGTTCAACACATCGTCAATGCGCCCCATGATCCAGAAATAGCCGTCGTCATCGCGCCGGGCGCTGTCGCCAGCGAGGTAGATGTCCTTGTAGGCGCCCCAATAGACTTCCGCATAGCGGGCATCGTCACCGTAGAGCGTGCGAAGCATGGATGGCCATGGCTTGCGGATCACCAGCTTGCCCCCTTCATTGGGACCCACTTCGTTGCCGTCTTCGTCGAGGATGGCGGCATCCACACCAAAGAATGGCAAGGTGGCCGTGCCTGGCTTCGTGGGAGTGACACCCGGCAGCGGGCTGATCATGATGGAACCGGTCTCAGTCTGCCACCAAGTGTCCACGATGGGACAACGGCCTTTGCCGATGATTTCATGGTACCACATCCAGGCTTCCGGGTTGATCGGCTCGCCCACGCTTCCCAACAAACGCAAGCTGCTAAGGTCATGCTTGGTGACCCATTCGTCACCCCACTTGATGAAGGCGCGGATCGCCGTTGGCGCGGTATAAAGAATGGTGACCTTGTACTTCTCGATGATTTCCCAGAAGCGTCCGAAGTTGGGCGTGTCGGGAGCGCCTTCATACATGAGCACAGTCGCGCCAGTCGCCAGCGGGCCATACACAATGTAGCTGTGGCCGGTGATCCAGCCCACGTCTGCGGTGCACCAGTAGATATCGCTATCCCGCATGTCGAAGATGTACTTCGTGGAGACATACGCCCCGGTGAGGAAACCTGCGGTGGTATGCAGGATGCCTTTCGGCTTTCCAGTAGAGCCGCTGGTGTAAAGAATGAAGAGGGGATGCTCCGAATCCAACGGCACGGGACCCACGCCCTCCTGCACGCCGGACAGTTCATCATGCCACCAGACATCGCGGCCTGCATCCATGCTCACTTCCTGACCAGTGCGTTTCAGCACAATCACGGAGTGCACGGAAGAATCGCCCTGCAAAGCGACATCGACGTTCTTCTTCAGGGGCACTACTTTGCCGCGACGATAGCCGCCGTCTGCGGTGATCACGCAGGTAGAGCCACTGTCCTTGAGACGATCCTTGATGCTCTCTGAGCTGAACCCACCGAAGACGACCGTGTGCACCGCACCGATGCGCGCCGTCGCCAGCATAGCGATGGCCGCCTCTGGCACCATGGGCATATAGATCAGCACCCGGTCGCCTGTTTTGACTCCGCGTTTCTTGAGAACGGCAGCAAAGCGGGAGACTTCAGCGTGCAGTTCACCATAGGTCAGCGTGCGGCTATCCCCGGGTTCGCCTTCCCAGATGATGGCAGGCTTGTCCTTGCGGCCATTCGTCAGATGCTGATCAATGCAATTCTCCGAAACATTCAGCTTCCCGCCGACGAACCACTTCGCAAAAGGCGGCTGCCAGTCGAGCACCTGCTTGTACGGCTCATTCCAGGTCAGTTCGCCGGCTTCCCGTCCCCAGAAGGTATCGGGGGAATTCAAAGACTCCGCGTGGAGCCTCTTGTAATCCTCCATGCTGCTGATGCGGGCTTTGCTCTTGAACTCAGCGGAAGGTTCGAAGACTCGGTTCTCGACAAGGACGGATTTAAAGTCGGTGCTCATTAAATGATGGCGCGCGGGTGATAGGCGAAGCGGCGATTTTGGGAAAGGAGTAGCGTGGCGTCAACTCCGAACGGGGACGATTTAACAGATGTTGGCCAAACTCCACCCGTCGGCGAGGGAAGATTGGCGGGCACGAGGCGATTATTCCTTCGGAACTTTCATCGCCGGGGCCTCCTGCGGCGCCTTGGAAGGCAAAGGAGGTTTGCCTCCTTTCGCAGGTTTCTCGGGCGCAGCAGGCTCAGGAGCAGGAGTAGGGATAGGAGCCGGCGCTGTTTTTTCTGCCGCTGGCGTCACAGCGGGAGTGGGAGAGGGGGTGGCGGCTTCATCGCCTTTTTTGGTCTTGGGGGCAGGGGGTGCTGGCGGCGGTGGCAATTCGTTGTACTGCTTCCACCAGGCTTCCAGAGAGGTAGGCTCAAACAACTTCGCCCGGAACCCGGTTAGCTGCTCAAAACTGAAGGTCGCTTCTTTGACCACGTCCAGATTCGGATCCTCCTTGATCGTCTTTACCAAAGCGTCGCCCACTGCGGTGGAACGGCGCTGCCCCAGGAGGTTGGCCGCTTTCATCCGCACCTGCCAAGGATGGCTGGTATTGCCGATCAGAGTGATGAGCTTGTCATCGTCCAACTGGCTGTCGCGTAAGGTCGCGGACTCCGGAAAATAATCGCCTACCGCAATGGAGTACCGGTCCAGGCGGGTCCCGCTGAGATAGAAATTCTGCACGCGCAGGATCTCGGACCGCGCCGCATGGACGAGCATGGCTAGGTTTGGATCATCGATGGCCTTCCAGAGTTGTTCATACGGTTCGCGCTCGCCCGTAGCGATGGCTTCGTCCGCGTAACCGGTCAGGCGGTTGCGTTCCTTCAGAAGCACCAGTTCGTTCTGGGACGGGGTGAGATTTCCGACAGGAGCTGGCGGAGCGATCGCTGGAGGCGTCTCTCCCGGCTTAGCAGGAATTGGTGAGGTAGTGCCTTTTGGCGCATTCACAGCCATCTGCTGAACTCGCTGAGCCGTTTGCGCAGAGGTCGCTTCCGAGTCGGCAAGGCGTTTCTGGGTGGCTTGCAACTGCAACTGCAAGTCTTCGATCTGCGCCGTCAGCGCCGAGCGCGTTTTTTCCAGCTCCGGTTTAAAGACCGAATCCAGCGCAATGGCCGAAGGAACGGGAGTGGAGCCGGTTGCGGGAGCCGGCGCAGGGGTTGGAGCGGGTTTGGCTGCCTTCGCCTCTGGGCTGGAAGCGGCATGCTCTGCGTTCAGCATACTCTCATCCACCTTCGTCGAGAGGAGATTATACAACCATGCGCCCGCAGCTCCTGTGAGCAGCATGTTCGCCAGGAACGTCAGCACCAGCAACTGAATGATCGATTGCGACTTGCGGCGATTGCCTGCATTGCCGCGTTTGCCCGCAACCATGTAGGCGGTGCCGGGGGGACCGGCTTTCGAGGCTGGTTTTGCTGGCAAAGGCATTTCCTCCAGCGGCAGATCGCCTAACAGCGCTGGACGTTTGGAAGACCCTGCGTCCTTGGCCTTTTCAGTGGTTACCGGAGGCGCATCTGATTTTGGAGTTGTTCCGGCTATACCGCTGGCGGCATCTGTTGTGGAAGCCTTGGGCATGGGGGAGGAAGTAACAGCAGGAGTTTCAGTCTTCGCCACATCCGGCTTTGGCGCCGCTGTCACCGTCACGGGCATAAGCGCATCCGGCTCTTTCGGAGACACGATTACCGGAGATGCCGGCACGCTGACCACGGCGGGTGGGGGAGGCAGAGGAGGCTCCGAGTCCTCCCGAAGTGGCGGCTTCTCTGCGATTGATGCGATTTCCGGGACATCAGGCTTGGCAACATCCGGGGCGATCACCGGAGCTGGAATGTCCTTTACTGCGGGAGCTTCCGGCTTTGGGGGTGATTTCGTTGTCGGCGCAGGAGCAGGCGAAAGGTCCAACTCCGGCTCAGCCGGAGGCGGCGGGGAAAGGGGTTCCAACTGCTCTGGCTCGCGTTCGAGTTGCGTTGTCGGACTGGTGATCGTGTCAGATGGCGAGCCCGGTAGATCAGAGTCTGCAATGCCCACCTCGACTTCCGTCTCGGATGAAAGTCCGGTGTCCAGGGGCGTTGTGGGTGAAACACTTCCAGGTGAAGGCGAGGCTTCCTCATTTTCCACCTTTTGCGGCTGAAGGATGGGCGCAGGCGTAATGATACCACGCTTCAGGTCGCGAAATATTCGGGAAGGAGGCGCAGGTACCCAGCCGGCAGAATCCGGTGGAGGGTTCTTGCCCGGTATCTTGGGTGCTTCACCGGACGGCTTGAGCGAATCTTCGTGTCCGCTTGTCTCCATGCTACAGGGTTTCTTTGGAAAAATATTGTGTGAATGGATGAACGAACCATGCGTGCAGCCCAAGGTCAAACTAAGCAATTCCAAGGCGGTTGGCGAATTGAAAATGGTCTGGTTTATGAAAGCTTTTTGCATTAGTCTAAATTCATGAGTTCTGCCGTCCTTGAAGCATCTCCAGCCACGCTCGCGCCCGCCCGGCATTCGGCGGTGCGGTGGGCGGCTTTGGGTTGGGCTCTGGCGGCTCTGATCCTCTGTTTCGCCGTATGGCCCTACCAGCATTGGCAGTTTGAGCACCGGGGCAGTGTCCTGGAAGGATGGCTGAAAGTTTTGAGTCTGGATTCCAATGCCGAATGGCGTTTCTGCCTCGCGGTTCCGCTGGGCGCGGCCTATCTGGCATGGCGTCGTCGGGCGGCGCTGGCGAAGCTGCCGCTTACTGGAAGCGCTGTAGGCTTACCCATCCTCGTATTGGCCATGCTGCTTTATTGGCTGGGCTACAAGGTGGACACCGGTTACCTCGGCTTCGCGGCCCTGCAACTTTCCGTGGCGGGTATGATCCTGTTGCTGGCGGGCAAACAATGGATGCGGGAACTTTTTCTACCCTGGGTCTTCCTCGCTTTTGCCTGGCCACTCTTCCCTCTGGACAATCTCCTGGCAGCGAAGCTTAAAATGCCAACGGCCCAAATCGCCACGGGTGTGGTGTCCCTTCTCGGTATCGGTGTCGAGCGAAGCGGGTCCACGCTGCAATCTACCGCAGATTTTGCAGCGGGACTGAAGCAGGGGGATCTCTTTTCTCTGGATGTCGCGGATTCCTGCAGCGGCATGCGGTCACTTTACGCGCTGATCATGGTGGCGGTGCTCTACAGCATTGTGGCATTGCGCCGACCGGGCCATCGCGTGCTCCTGGCCCTCAGCGCGATCCCGCTCGCGGTGGCGGGGAATGTCGTCCGTCTCATTCTGCTCGCCGTTGGCAGCATGTGGTTTGGCCAGGAATGGGCGGTGGGGAAGAGAGTGGGGGAACACCAGGAGGAGTCCACCTTCCACATTCTGGCCGGCTTCATGGTGTTTGGCGTTGCGCTCGCTGGGATGTTTGCCTTGGCGACCTGGCTGGAAAATCGCCGGAAGAAGAAAGGGGCTGCCAAGCAGTCCAGCCGGAAAGCTTCGGCGGATTCCGGGGCGACTTCCTCCATTGGCGCCGGCACAGGTCAGGTCGTGGCGCGCGGAGTGCTCATGTCGGCCATTATCGGTGGCGGCCTGTTTTTCTGTTGGGTCACTCCGGCTTCCGTGACTTATGCGGAGCCGGGTTTCGTTTTGGATCTGCCTGCGGTAGTCGGCCGTTATCACGGCGCCGAGCGGGAGATGTCCTACCAGGAACGCGTGAATTTTGATCCGGGCGTCATTCTGAAGCGCCGGCTCTACGCGTCCGATGACGGACGGGAAATCCTTGGCACCATGGTCGTGAGCGGTTCACTTAAAAAAACCCTGCATAAGCCCGAGATCTGTCTGCCAAACCAAGGCTGGACCATTACTGGTACTCAGGTTGTTCCCATTCGTCTAAAGAATGGCAGCAGTTTCGATGCAACGCTCATGCAGGTCTTCCGCGATATCGAAGTTTCACCGGGCCACCGCATGCGCATGAAGGCTTTTCATCTTTTCTGGTATCAAGGCTCCGGGGGCACTTCCACCTCCGGTTATGAAGCCAGCCACTTCATCAGTTACCGGGATGCCATCTTGCTAAACTTCAATCACCGCTGGAGTCAGGCAGCCTTCTTCATGCCTCTTCCACAGCAGGAAATTGGCAATGAAAATCCCATCGCTGAAGTGGGCGCCATGCAGGAACTGCTCGCCTTTGTTGGCGACGCGGCTTCCGAGTTCGTGAGGACCGGTGCCGCCGATGCCCTCGTCACGAGGTAAACGATCTATCGAAGTGATAGCTCGAGAAACTTTCTTTCTTCAGACAGCAGAGTGGAGGGGGTGATTTTCTCCCCGATCACGAAAGCGCGGGACGTTTCACCGCAGGACGCCAGCATTCCTGCGAGCACGGCCCGCTGGCCGCGCGTGAGGGTGGCGATATCCATATCCGCCAGTCCAGATTTTAGAGCAGCAGCATTGCCCAAACGGAACTGGTAGAGAGCTTTCATCAATTGCCCGAAGGCCTGACTGCTGCCGGTCTTGGCCTGAAGTTTTTCCGAGTCCAGCGCTGCCACCTCCATTTCCTCGCCAGTGAGAAGTTTCAGGTAGAGGAGTGACTTGGTGTATTCTTCCGAACTTGAGTTCAGATTGGCCAGTAGCTTCGCCGTGCGCAGCATTCCCTCAGTGTCCGACATTCGCTCATGCAGACTTAAAGTCCGTTCCAGGACCACCTGCCGCTGCAAGGGTTGCTCGGCCATCGCACTGAGGGCATCAAAAGCCAACTCGTTGTAACCCAACACTTCACAGGCGGAGGCCACAGCTGATAAGCTGGCCACGTCACGCGTTCCCTGGGCGGTTCGATTGGCATCTTCCAGATGACCCTTCACGATGTCCGCTGGCTCAGCAAGGGCGTAGGCACAACGTGCTTTGAGCAAGGAAACCCGCGTAGGCGACAGTGGTAGT
Organism: Phragmitibacter sp.; assembly: GCA_965284365.1. Classification (GTDB taxonomy): domain Bacteria; phylum Verrucomicrobiota; class Verrucomicrobiia; order Verrucomicrobiales; family Verrucomicrobiaceae; genus Phragmitibacter. The sequence continues at coordinate 319,107 of OZ260079.1, read as the reverse complement.
CGACCGGATGAACCTCCGGTGCGCAAGACAGATTGCAGATCCTGCCACTTGTTCTCGCCAAGCATGGCATTGATGAGGAACGGCAGAAGGATGGCAGAATTCTCAGCGCGCTTTGCAGGGAGATAGTCCAGAATCTGCTGGTTCTGGCCTGTTTCTGCCAGCCAACGAACAAAGGGAGTCGTATTCTCGATCGGCAGCTTTTTGTTGGCTGCCAACTCCTCCTGAACTACTCGAGTCAATTCCGACGGGTTCAAGCGTGTATAGGCTCCCAGGACACCATAACGATACCGATCCAGAGCCGTATGATTCTTGTTCAAGATTTCCACGAGGTTGCTGCTGCCATTAGGAGTCAGGCCTTGATCCTGTGTCAGGAGTTCGATGGCTTTCAGTTGCACTTCACCCTGCGTTTCCCGAGCGAGCTTCCAAAGCTTATCGCTGGCCTGTCGCCGGACTTCAGCAAACGCGGTACTGAGGTCCAGGGTAGCCAATCCGAGTTGGCATTCGGGATCGGCGGGATTGGTTAAATAAGCCTTGCGCGCAAGTGCCTGGCTTTCGTCACGTCGGCCTTCATGAGCCAGGATGCGCGATTCCAGAACCATGATCTTCCAATGCGATTTCTCCTGAGCTGGCGTGCTCTCCAGAAGCCTGCGCGCTTCGCCCGGCAGATCCTTTGCCAGAAACGCCGTGCCGATCTTCAAGCGATCTTGCGGAGTGGCATGACCGGACGTTTCCAGTTTGTCCCAGAAGAACCGGGTCTGTTTGATTTCTGTCTTGTCTTCGATGAAGAGATCCAGAAGCGCGCGCATCGTCTGCGGATCGTCTGGCTTCAGTTGATAGGCTTGACTGGCGGCTGCAAACGCTTCCGGCCAGTTCTCAGCGGATTTTTGCACCTCGGCCTCTCTCAAAAGGTCGTCCGCGTGACTCAAGTCAGTATGCTTCCGGAAAGTCATGAAAAGGATGCTGCCAGTGATCAGCAATCCCATTGCAAGCAAGGTCAGGACGAACCATCGCCGTTTCAGAAGGGGGGGAGTGGACTTGGCTGCCATGAATGAGCGGAATCGCGTATGGTAATCGTTGCGAAAGGATCAGGGTTTGCCCAAGTCCAGCACCATACGGAATCCGATGTTGGTGCCTGTGAAGGTAGCGGGAGAATGCAGTCGGGCGGAACTCAGCAAATCCGATTTCTCGGAACTCAACCAGGAGCTACCGCGTACCACGCGTTCGTCGGCATTGCCGGGCCAAGCATCCTCACACCACTCGCTGACGTTGCCGGCGAGATCGAAGAGGTGTTTTTCGTTGGGTGAGAACGAGCTGACTGGAGCCGTGTAAGAGTAGTTATCCTGATAGCCGGACAACTTGACGGTGTTGAGATTAGCGCTTCGCACAGGCGGAATCACCTCGCGGCCCCAAGGGAAATCCACCTCGTTCTTGCGGTCTTTGGCGGCTGGATCGGACCCTTGCTCATCTTTAAGACCTACAGCCTGACTCCACTCAGCGTCGGTGGGCAGGCGATAACGCGCCGTCGGAGGAATGAGTTTGGCTTCCTGATCACGGGTGGTCAGCCATGTGCAAAAGTCTCGCGCCTGCTGCCAGGTGATGTTCATGATCGGGTGGTCGTCCTTGACCTCAAAGGTCGGCTTCGTGTCCCAGCTTTTGCCGGAGGTCTTCAGCCACAGTTCATAGTCCCGGACACGCACTTCAGTTTCGCCGATGAGCGAAGGTGTGTCGTTGAAGGGCCTGAAATGCAGCCCCAAAGTATTGATGAAAACTTCACCTGATTTAGCTGCGGTCAGGGTTGTGGCGTCTGGGAGAGCAACGCCGGGGCTGGGAGCAGTGCGGCGATCCAGAGACTTCCGCATGGCTTCGACATCCGCCGCCGAAACTGGTGCGTTCGCCATCTGCTTGCGCCGTTCGGCATCCAGCTCGCGCGCTGCCTTGGCAACATTGGCCAGCAAAATCGAACTGCGATGCTTGTCTTCGAAGACTACGCGAAATCCTACGCTGGGCGCACGGAGGTCGGCCGGCACATGATATTGGTAGTTCGACCGAAGACACTCTTTGCGGAAGTAAATCCAGGAACCGCCTCGCAGGGTTCCATAGGATTCCGCCCTGATCTCCTGATCCCAGGCCCATTCCCAGACGTTGCCGGCAAGGTCGAAGAGCTTGTCCTGCGAGGGGCCGAAAAGTCCCACAGGTGACGTATAAACGTAGCCGTCATCCGTGCCGCTGATTTCCGCAGAATTGAAGTTCCCGCTGTGGGCTGGAGGTGGCCATTCGATTCCCCACGGGAAGGCGCGTTGATCTTCCACTTCCTGGCTGATCCCGACGTTTTCCTTCCGGGCAACCGATAAACCAGCCGCGGCATCCCATTCCAGATTAGTCGGCAGACGGTAGCTTTGCACATTGTTAAGCAAACCAGCCTTGCGTTCCTTCTCCGTGAGCCAGGCGCAGAAAGCGATGGCGTCGCGGAGATTCACATTCACCACGGGATGATCCCCGGTTTGAGGAAAATGGGGCGTCTCTTTCCACGGATAGTTCGTCTCATTGCAGAAACTTTCGAAATCCTTCAGACGAGTCTCATGAGCGGCAAAAAGTGGCAGGGCGCCTGGCACTGCCTTAAATTCCACGCCCAGGCTGTTGCGATGGGTCGCTCTCAGAGCCTGTTGAAACCCCTGGTCGTCTGCAGTGGTGCCGGGGGTTGGTTGCGCCTGCGCCAGCAGGGAAGCGTCAACCCACATGACAAGGAAAGCTGCAGTTGCTGCGGACAAGAGAGTCCGGCCGATGTGCCGAACCGGCATACCGCGTGATGTCTGAGGTAACGAAAAAACGTCGGGGGATAAGCGCATGAAACTTGTGCAGATGGTGAAAAGAACCCGGTCTGTCAACTGCGGGTGCAGCTTCGGGCAAACGGAGCGCGATCCCCAGGCAAAACGAGGGGGGTGCTCAATGGCGCTAGCAGTCAGTATAGACTGATTCTCGAAAAGAATGTCAGAATGAAACATGGAGCGCGAGGACATGAGTGGCAAAGAAAGGGCGAAATCCGCTATGTTGACATAACGGATGAGCCGTTGACGCAGCCAATCGTGCCCTCCCGTTCCAACGTTTCTGACAGTCTTTTCGAGAACCAGTCTAAGCCAGGAAAAGGAGATAACACCGAATCGTCTAGGATAGACACCAAGCGGTTGCCCAGGTTCATCTCTTGAAGCTTAGATAACAAAAAAGCCGCTCGAGATGATCGAGCGGCTTTGAAAAGGGGAAGGACGTCAGAACGTCCGTCTCCAAAGAACGGACTAGCCGCTAATTACGGCTTCCGTCGTCGTGGTAGTTGTACCTGGCGTAGTCGTCGTGGTAGTGGTCGTCGTCGTCGCTTCTGCCGGGCTGGAAACACGGATGATCACTGAGCCGGTGTTGGAGTCAACAGTGACCGACTCAATCGTGTCATCGGCGTCAGGCGTTCCCAAGCCACCGCCGGAAGCATAGCTGCTGAACACACTCGATCCGAGGAACGAAGCGATCAATGCGGCCGTATCCGCCGTAATAGCGCCACCGGGGACAGTCACGGTGCCATCAACGATGCCGACGCCAAAGATGGCTGACAGCACGTTCAGCAATTCACCGAGATCAACGGAAGCTGGCAGGGAGATGGAATACACCGTGAAGTCAGAGGACTCTTCAGCGACTGGAACGGAGGCTTCGAAACCGAAGTTCTGCGCGACATAGTCGGAGAGTTCCTGGTTCTGGCCTTCCACGCTGGCGGCTGCCGCGCCGGGGCGGTAGTTGGGCTCAAAACGCAGGGCGATGTATTGGGCCTTCACAGGCTTCTGAGGATACAGCTTGAGGTGACCAGCACCACGAGCGTCCACACCCACGGCCACCGGGGTCATTTGATCGAAGATGCCTGGATCCAGCGTGGGCTTGCCGCGCCAGTCTTTGGTCTCAGGAAGCTGCTCAAAGGTGAAAACTTCGAGGCGGGTTGGGCGGGCTGTGTAGGCCATGGTGAATTCCTTCACGAGGCGCACGGTACCCAAGTCATAAACGATCGTGCGATACTTCTCGCGGCTCTTCGGGAACTTGAACACGTTTTGATCCTGCTCACCCACGTTGGTCGGGGTTGGGAAGATGTAGATCGGACGAGCGCCACCGACTCCGGAGGCCAGGTTCAGCGTCACCGCAGGCTCATTCGGCTTCGGATTGCTCACGACTTGGTCGCTCTTGGCAGAACCGCTGGCCACCAAGGAACCCACTGAACCGCTCTTCGAGACGTCGAAGGCAAGACGGAGATACTTGATATTTACCCCCGCAAACTGGATCGGGATATAGCGATCAGTCGTCACAAAGCTCGTCTGGCCAAGCGGTGTCCAGCTCTGCTGATCAGCGCTTCCGGAAAGCGTCAACACGCCCGCCGCGCCATCATTCAGGAAACTCACCATGGTGATCTGCGTTTGCGCGTGAAATTGCACCGTCGCAAAGCTCTTGCCCGTCGACAGGGAAGACTTCTTCAACGGATCTTCTTCGATCATCGCGCTCGCTTCGCCCACACCGTCGCTGGAGACGATCGTCGTGCCTTTAAGCTGGCTGTTCGCCACATCCATGGCAGCTTCTGCATACGGAAGTCGAAGCCAAGCCGCAGACGCCGTATTTAGGGAGCCTGTGGCCGCCAGGAGGAGTAACAATTTGGCGGTTTTCATAAAGCGTTGATTATTTGCAACTAAGCTCAGGGGGATTGGAATAACTTGTTTCGTTTATTTAAGGCTTTGTAATGGCCAAAGTAAATACTTTTTTTGAACGCTGACGAGAAGCGCTTTGTGCCACTTTACTCAAAATAGTTCTGAAAAGACGCTCTAAAAAGCTTTGATTTTATTGTTGGTCTATTTAATATGGCGGTCATGGCCTGTCCTCGCTGCGGCAAGTCGCACTCCCAGCCGACTCCCTCGTGCCCTTCCTGCGGATTCTCGCTGGAGGTTCTTTCGACCATACTCGGCTCGGATATGGTCAAGCTGGATCGACTTACGGACAAGGCTCATTGCCTCCGGCTGCGGGAAGCTCAGGCGCTCGAAAGCGCTTTGGATGGCTTTGAGCGGCGATTTCCGCAAGTCTTTGTAGGGGTTTACCTTGGGGTCCTTCCGCCAGCCTTCAAGTTGAACGAGCTCACCTTCTGGCTCCTCAATCATGCAGCGTTCAATGTCCCGGATTACCGGAAGTTGAATGAGTTTGCCGTGGTGGTGATCATTGATCCCGTGGCGAGGACTGCCGCTTTGAACGTCGGTTATGCCTTGGACCGTTGGCTCCCGCAGGATCGGCTGGCCGCCATCCTCAGAAGCATGCGCACACGTCTTTGGCATGGAGAATACGTGGATGCCGTCATGACGGCCCTGGCCGGGATTGAAAAGTCTCTCAAACGCGGTGCCAAAAAAGTGCTGAAGCAGGATGATATCGTGCCTCCTTCCCCGGGCTCAGAACTTGCCAACGGTCTGGGTCTCAGGACTTTGCGGCGTCAGGCGGCGTTGAAACCCGCAGATGAAGCAGCGCAGAAAACGGCCTTACCAAAGGAGGATTTCTAGTGAAACCGCTCCTCGCGTCTGGATGGGCCTGTGGTGGCCTGATTTGTGCGCAATTGCTTTTTGTGAGTCTGGCAGCAGGTCAGGACTCGCTGGAGGAATTGCCGCTGCCGCGCTGGGAAGAAAGCCTGCCCGCTTCCTCAGAGCTTCAGAACTCTCCGGAAAATCAGTTGGGCGGCACGCTCTGGCCTGCGGAAATGCGCGAGGAATTGGAATTCTCCGACAACGGCCTGAACACCCTCCCGCCCCCGGGAACAGATCGGGCGCTTAAGCTTTTCATCCCCAAGACCCGCCCTGCGGCCGATGGCTCGACAGCGGGTGAGAGCCGTCCGCACCCTCTTGTTCAAGTAGGCGCTGAGTTCCTGGATGAATTGTCTGCCACGGGACAGGAGGAATACCTCATGGACCCTCAGACGTTGCTACATGAGACCCAGGCGGAGGACATGCGGCGCCTTCTGGCCTATCACGATGGCCAGTCCCACATCAAAGCCTATTACGTGATGCTCGAGACGGATCAGGCTCTGCCGCAGAAGGTGGACACCTCCCGTCTCGCAGGGGGGCAACTGGCCAAGGGATTCACCTGCCTTGTGGCTTATCCCATGAATGAACCCTGGCGGTCCCGGCTCTTCGTGAGCAGGAGCATCTCCAAGCACGTGCCACCGGCAAAACTGCGTGAACTCGTGCAGGCATGCATCCGCGAGTCCCTCATGGCCAGTGATGGCGTCGAGCAATTGCAGCGTTTTGCCATTCAGCTTTCCATTCGTCTTATTTGGCTGGAGCGGGCGAATCCGGACATTTTCAAGCAGCAGCAGGAAATGGTGACCGAGGTCGCAATGATCGGGGGAAGCACTACCGTTCCGATCGCGCTAAATGACCAGGCTCAAAAGCCGCTCCAGATCCAGGAATCGGATCACGGTCTGAGTTCCGACGCCCTTCCCGAGATTTCGCTGCATGCTCCTGCGGAGATCTCGACGAGTTTCTGGCGTGACACCTTGTGGAATCGCTGGGCGCCAAAAGTGGGCCTTGGGGCAGGCGCCCTCCTGGCAGTAATTCTGGGAATCGCGATGCTCAACCGCTCCCGCCGCCGGTCCCGGCTCAAGACGGTTTGGCTCCTGCCAGAGTGTGAAAATACCCGCCGTCTGGGTGGGCCTCACTGTGGCGGAGGCGGCGCGGATCTGAAATATGGTTAAACCTGGCGCGCGCAATCAGCGCTGGATGATGACTTCGTCCCCAACATCGACCATGCCATACAGCTTTTTGGCGATGTCGGACGGCAGGCGAATGCAGCCATGGGAAGCAGGCCGTCCTGTTACATAGCCACTGTGCAGGCCAATAGAGCCGCAGTTGAGCCGCATAAAATACGGCATGGGCACCTTGTAGATGGTTGAGATCCAGTTCTTGTATTTGTTAGTGATCACGTAACGCCCTGAAGGGGTCTCGTAGCCTTTGCGGCCCGTGGAGATTTTGGTGCCAAGCAGAGGTTTGCCATCGCGCTCCACCGATGCCCGTTGGGTTTTGAGATTCACCGTGATCAGTATTTTGGGCTCGGACTCCGGTTTGCGGCCCAGCAGCAACCGCATCACATAGAGATACCCGCGATCCGCCGCAAAGTTGAGCGCATAGCGGTAACTCGGTTGGGTGAAGGCGTTGGACTTTGCGCCGTGATCCAGCAGGACAGCCACAGACTCCACATCGCCCCTTGCCGCACAGCACATCAGAGGGGTCACATTCTTCTGCTTGATGAGATCACGCTTCAGCGCCTTGTCCGTTATGGTATCCAACAAGGCCTGATCCACGGGCATCGCAAAGCCGGTATTCGGATTAGCGCCAGCCTTAACCAGCGTTTCCAAGAACTGGGGCCACCGCCGCAAGCTCACGAGCACAATGGGCGGCTGTCCCCCCTTGCCAGAAGCATTCACATCAGCGCCTTTCGCCACCAGCAGTTTGGCGAAGTTCAGCTTATCCAGCCGGAGCGCCGCGCACAGGGCGGTATCGCCATCCGCGGTCACCGCACTTGCAGATTCACCCGCATCCAGAAGTTTTTTCAGTTCGGCGATGTCCTCCTGCATTACCGCCTGATAAACCGCCGGGGGCGGAGGTGGCGGCAGGGAAGGGGAAGGGGGAGGGGAAGGGGGAGGGGAAGGGGGAGGGGAAGGGGGAGGGGAAGCCTCCGTAGATGGGGCTCCGGCCGGAGCGGGCATTCCCGCAGCCGGCGACGGGGGAATCGGCATCGGTTGTTTGCCCTCAGCGGCCGGGATAGCCGGACTTTCCAGAATAGGTTTTGCTGGAGAAGGCGGTGCCGTGGCAGGAGTACCCGTCTTAAGGGTAGGCTGAGGAAGCTGCGGCTGGGTTTGCGGTGGTGGAACCTGCTGCGTTTTCTTCAACTGATCTGCCGGGTCCCCGGTGCCGAACGCGGGGAGCGCTCTCGCAATGGTCTCCGGGGGCGATGCGGACTTGCTCGCTTCCGCCGCCAATGCCCCGCCCATCCAGGATCCAATCCCGAAATAAAGAGCGAGTAATGGTTTGAGAATTCGCTTCATGAGGGCCGAGGTCTTCTAATGGCAGCTAGCCAATCTAGCAAGTCTTAAGAATAAACGCCATTTGTGCACAATTCTCAAATGCGCTGAAACTCTGGAAAAGGTTGCGTGCCTGGCCGCCGTACTGGAATGCTCGTTTCTACTTATGAACAGGCGCACTTTCCTCAAAAATACTACCCTCGGCGCAGCCGCACTCGCCGTCCCGGATATTGCCAGATCCGCAGAGGGCGCTTTTAAGCTGAACTACCTCGTGGGTTCTGCCATGTATGGCAATCTGCCTTTGGCGGTGGTCATTGAAGAAACCCCAAAGACTGGTTCCACTGATCTGGATATCTGGCCGCGCAAGCACGGCACGCAACGCGAGCAACTCGACGAAATGGGCCACGAGAAAGCCATGGAACTGTTGAAAGCTAGTGGCGTTCGCCTGACTTGTAGCACGCGCTATGATCTGGGCCCCTTCAAACTGGACTCTGAAATCCCCATCGTGAAGAAGTTTGGCGGCAGCATCATCGTCACTGGCGGATCGGGTCCCGTCGGGCTGACCGGTCCGGAATTGAAAAAGGCCGTCGGTGAGTTTGTCGAAAAGCTCAAACCCACCCTCAACAAAGCCGGTGAGCAGGGCGTCACCATCGCGATTGAAAACCACGGCAAGAATCTTATCGATTCCCCGGACTCCATCCTCTGGCTCGCTGAGGCGGGCAAAGATCTGCCTCTCGGCATTGAACTCGCGCCTTATCATTTGCCCCAGGATCCGGATCTGATCGCCAATCTGGTTCGCGAGCTCGGAAGCAAGCTCACGATCTTCCTGGCTTGGGAGTATGGCATGGGGTGCATGAAACCGATGCCCAAAGACGAAGAACTTCAGCAGATGCCGGGCCGGGGCAAGCTGGACTGGAAGCCGATCTTGCGTGCGATGAAGGAGACGAACTTCAAAGGCTTCACCCAAGTCTTTATGCATCCCACGCCTCGCGGCATCCCCATTCTGCCGACGGCAGGAGATACCACCGCTGAAATCAACAAGTCTCGGAAGTTCCTTGAAGAACAGGTGGCGGCTCTTTAAGTCTCACGCCTCCTTTCCATCCTCAATTTCCCTACCATCCATTTATTCCCCATCTCATGAGCAAAGGCAAAGTCCTCATCATCGTCGGAGACGCCACGGAAACCGTGGACACCCTGTATCCCTTCTACCGCCTCATCGAAGGTGGTTATGAACCCGTCGTCGCGGCTCCCGAAAAGCGCCGCTACCAGATGGTCATGCACGAGGTCAAGCCTGGCTGGACCATCACAAAAGAGTGGGAAGGCTACACCATTGAAGCCAACATCGCTTTCAAGGACATCAATCCGGAAGATTACCTCGGCATCATGTTCAGCGGTGGCCGCGCGCCAGAATACATTCGCGAAGACGAAGACCTCATCCGTGCCACCCAATGGTTCTTTGATAACAACAAGCCTATCGCCAGCGTTTGCCACGGTGTGGAAATTCCCGCCCGTGCGGATCGTGTGCGCGGCCGAAAAATGGCCACCGTCGCCAAGTGCAAATTCGACCTCGAAATCTGCGGCGGCATCTATGTGAACGAAGCCTGCGTGATCGATGGCAACATGGTCAGCGGCCGCACTTTCCATGACAACGGTCACTACGTCGGCCCCTGGATCAAGTTGCTCGATGAAGAGGCTGCCAAAGCAGGTAAATAGGTAAGCACTCGTTCAGCTCAGCCCGCTGACCCCAGCAGCGTTGCCACATCCTCACTGTCATGGCATTCCAACCTTCGCCTATGATCTCGCCGCTAGCACCCTTAAGCCTGAGCCTGGGAATTGCGCTAGCCTTCTCCATCACCAATGCATTCGCTGCGGAGACTGCTTCCAGCGCGCCGGTGGTGGGACCGTTCGAGCGTTTTTTCCGAGCCCAACAGGATGAAGCGCAACTGACGGAAGGCGGTCTGCTCCTGCTCAGCGAATTGAACTGCGTTTCCTGTCATGCGCCGCCCGCAGTCTGGGAAGAGCGTCTGCCTGTGCGGGGGAAGATCTCGCTTGCGGCAGTGGGTTCGCGTCTGAGTACGACCGAAATCGCACAGTACGTTCGCGATCCGCACGTGTGGAAACCAGGCACCATCATGCCGTCCTTGCTACATGAGGACGCTGCGAAGGATGGAGACCTTGCGAATGCCTTGGCCAGCTATCTCGCCACGAAGCAGCCGAAACAGCCGCTCAAGAAGTATCCCAAAGGCGATGCGGACAAGGGGCGTGAACTCTATCACACCGTTGGCTGCATCGCTTGTCATGCGCCTGCTGATGCCAAAGAATACAAACCCATCGAAGGTCCACCCGGACCCGAAGTAGCCAAGCCAAAAGAGAAGTCCGTGCCTCTTGCATTGGGGCAGTTGTATCCACCGGCGGCCCTCGCAGCTTTCCTTCAGGATCCCTTGAGCATCCGTCACGCTGGACGCATGCCCTCTACTCAGATGACCGATCAGGAGGCGGCTGATCTCGCTGCATATCTGCAGCGGGACAAAACCGCGAAGCCAGAAGCTTCGTCCGCCCCTGTCGCCACTTCAGAATCCTTAATTGCCCAAGGCCGTCAGCAGTTCAGCGCCTTGCGTTGTGTGGCCTGTCATGATTCCGGAGACAAAGTCGAACTCCTGGCGGTGAAACCGCTCGCGTCTTTGCAAAGCGGCGAAGAGGGCAGCGGCTGTCTCTCCGGCAAAGGGGGCCAAGGCATCCCGCGTTATAACTTAAGTGCCGAACAAGAGCGTGCGCTGAACCTTGCCCTCAATCACATCAAAAAGACCGCGCAGCCGCCTACTTTCACCGCAGCTCAAAAGTCGGATGAATTTCTCGTCCGCATGAATTGTTACGCCTGCCACGAGTGGAAGGGTAAAGGCGGTCTGGAGGATGCCCGCGCGCAATATCTCACCGTCTATGAGCCATCTGCCCATTCGCTGGGTGAGATCGGCCGCCTTCCTCCCAAACTGGATGTTGCTGGCCGCAAGCTGACCAAATCCTGGATGCAAAAGCTCCTCTGGGGCAAAGACGGAGCGGTGCGTCCCTACATGACCACACGCATGCCGCGCTTCGGAAAAGACAATGCCGCTTCATTCGTGGATCCCTTCACAGAAGCCAGCGCCCGTGAAGGCGTGGTCACCATGGACACCACCGGCTTGCTAAAACATCACCGTTCCGAAGCGGGTCGCATTCTGATGGGGGTCGGCAAAGGCGGCCTCGGATGTGTTTCCTGTCATGGACTTAAGGATCGCAAGTCCCTTGGGGTTCCAGTGGTGAACCTCTCCAACACCGTCAATCGCCTGCAGCGCGAGTATTTTAAAGAACTCCTCCTGAACCCACAGATCGTTCAACCCGGCACGCTCATGCCCCCACTCTTCACTGGGCGGAAGAACGCCGAAAAGGAAGTCGAAACCATCTGGACGTATTTGAAGGAACTGGATCAGTCCCGCCTCCCAGAGGGGTTGCTCCTCACGGGCGAATATGAGCTCAAGCCCGAGCAAGTGAAGCGCCCCATCGTCTTCCGCACCTTCCTTGAAGGCGCTGGCATGCAAGCCATCGCCGTGGGCCATCCTCAACGTGTCCACGTCGCGTTCGATGCCTTTGATGTTCATTGGGGCGTCGCCTGGAAAGGCCGATTCATCGACGCCATGAGCACGTGGGAGGAGCGCGCCATGACGCCCGCGGTTCCTCTCGGCGATTCCGTCAAAGCCATGCCTCGCATCATGCCGCTGGCGAAGCTGGACAGTCCCGGGACAGCCTGGCCCGAGACCTATGGAGAAGCAGCGGGCTATCGGTTCGACGGCTATCGCATGGGTAAGGATGGCGAGCCGGTCTTCCTCTATGAAGTCGGTGGCTTGAAAGTCGAAGACGTCATGCGCCCCGGCGCGGATGGCAAGAGCCTTGATCGCACCGTCACCATAAAAGGGGAGGGGGCCGGATGGTATTTCCGCGGCATCAGTAGTGCACCCGAAGCCGTGACCTGGAAGGATGGAGCCGCCGTCTTCACCGAGACCATTCGTCTGTAAAATCGCCGCACCCCCTTTGTCTGTCTCATGAAGTCCTGGCTCTTTGCTATTCTCGTTTGCTCACTGAGTGTGCCTCTTGCGGCCCAACCCGCAGCAGAGCCGCCCTACACCGTCACCTCATTTCGCCTGCCGGATCACATCAAGCTGGAGGCCAGCGGCATCGCGGTACTGCCGGATGGCAAAGTCGCCATCAGCGTGCGTAAGGGGGAAGTCTGGGTGCTGGAACATCCTGAAGCAAACCCCGCCGACCCAAAGGCGGTTGGTTATAAGCTTTTCGCTTCCGGCCTACACGAACCTCTGGGCCTCTTGTATCACCAGGGCGATCTCATCGTCATGCAGCGGGCGGAAATGACCCGCCTGCGCGACACGGACAAAGACGGCGTCGCGGATGAATACCTCGCCATGGCCAAAGGCTGGGGAGTCAGCGGAAACTACCACGAGTACGCGTACGGCCCGGTGAAAGACAAAGAAGGTTATCTCTGGTTCACGCTGAACGCCTCCATGGGGCAGCCGGTGAAACTCCCCGGCAACTATGCCACGGAGAAACCCTGGCGAGGCTGGGCCATGGCTCTCAATCCCAAAGGGGTGCTGGAACCCATGTGCGCTGGCCTACGCTCCCCCTGCGGCATCGGCAACAACGCAGAGGGCGACGTCTTCTGCACGGATCAACAGGGCAACTGGTGGGGCACCAACCCCCTCATGCATTTGCGTAAAGGCGTGTTCTTTGGTCACGGGGAAGCCGTGGAAGACACCAAGCGTCCTAACTCGCCGGTGAAATTCCCCGGCGTATTGCCGCAGGAAATCACTGTAGCAGAAGCTGTTCACCAAGTGCCAGGCTTTGCCCTACCTGCGGTATGGTTCCCTTATGTCAAAGCTGGCCAAAGCCCCACCGGCTTCACCTGTGACAAGACGGGTGGGAAATTCGGCCCCTTCCAGAATCAGCTTTTCGTCGGTGAATTTGTCCTTTCTGGAGTAACTCGGGTGTTTTTGGAGAAAGTGGAAGGCGAATACCAAGGCGCGGTTTTCAATTTTTTGGGCGGACTGCAGAGCGCTGCCCTCAGCTTGGCTTTCCTCCCGGATGGCTCCCTCCTGGTAGGCGAGTCAAACCGCGGCTGGAACTCCCAGGGCACCCGCTCCTTCGGACTGGAAAAGATTTCGTTCACCGGACGCGTGCCGTTTGAAATCGAAAAGATGGAAGCACAACCGGACGGCTTCCGTCTCATCTTTACCCAGCCAGTAAACGCCAAACTCGCCGCCGACCCGGCGAATTTCAGCATGACCAGCTACACTTACCTCTACCACCAGAAGTATGGGAGTGACGAGGTGCAGACTCAGCCAGTCCCAGTGGAACGAGTAGAACTTCTCGACGGCGGGAAAGGCGTTCGCCTTCATTGCACCGGTCTGCGCGAAGGCTATGTACACGAGCTAAAGGTAAAAAATGTCCTCTCTACGGACTCCGCCCCGCTGGTTCATGACATGGCCTTTTACACGTTGAATCGCCTGCCAAAAAAATAACTCCTCCGGATCAAAGAATGTGCCCTGCCAGGGTAACTTCCGAGGCTTGTTACCTAGGCAAAACAGGTTTTTAAAAAATCTTTTCCAATTCTTTGAACAAAGGCACTCCCA